>NZ_CP034443.1:4904595-5206709 GCF_003952365.1 Mesorhizobium sp. M9A.F.Ca.ET.002.03.1.2
GCATGTTCTTCAGCACCTGCGGCGAGGCGTGCTGGAACGGGATGTCCAGATAGGGAAGGATCTTTCCTTCGGCCATCAGCGGGATGACATCGGCGACATGCGGGTAGGGGTAGACATAGTGCATGCGCACCCAGACGCCGAGCTTACCGAGTTCCTCCGACAGATCGAGGAATTTTGCCCGCACTTCGCGATCGCCGAACTGGCTTGCCTGGTATTTGATGTCGATGCCGTAGGCGCTGGTGTCCTGCGAAATGACCAGGATCTCCTTGACGCCGGCCTTGGCCAGTTTCTCGGCCTCGCGCAGCACGTCGGCCGCCGGCCGCGAGACGAGATCGCCGCGCAGCGCCGGGATGATGCAGAAGGTGCAGCGGTTGTTGCAGCCCTCCGAAATCTTGAGATAGGCATAGTGGCGCGGCGTGAGCTTGACGCCTTGCGGCGGCAAAAGGTCGACATAGGGATCGTGGCTCGGGGGTGCGGCCTCATGCACCGCAGCCATCACGCTCTCATAGGCCTGCGGACCGGTGATGGCGAGAACGTTTGGGTGCTTTTCGCGGATGACGTCGGGCTCGGCGCCGAGGCACCCGGTGACGATGACCCTGCCGTTCTCCGAAAGCGCGGAGCCGATGGCATTGAGCGATTCGTCGCGTGCCGAATCGAGAAAGCCGCAGGTGTTGACGACGACCAGATCGGCGCCATCATGCTTGCGCGCGATCTCATAGCCCTCGGCGCGTAGGCGCGTGATGATGCGCTCCGAGTCCACGAGGGCCTTCGGGCATCCAAGGCTGACGAAGCTGACGCGAGGGGCGGACATAAAGGTTTTCCGGCTTTTTGGGATTTGGCGGCGCAGTACCACACTTATTGCGGCATTGGTATGGCCCGCGGCAGCCGCGACGAAACGCACGATGAATGTATCTGTTGCGATGGTGGAAGCACGTGACAGGTGGCGTCAACTCACCGCGTTGTTCACATGTGGCCAGACTTCCATCGCGCCTCGATAGACCATGTCGAGCGCGACATAGAGGATGATCAGCAGGCCGATATAGGCGATCCAGCGGTGGCGGTGCAGCAGCCTGGCGATGAAGCTTGCGGCAAGACCCATCAGCGCGATCGACAGAACCAGGCCGATGATCAGCACGGAGAAATGATCGCGCGCTGCACCAGCGACCGCCAGCACATTGTCGAGCGACATCGAGACGTCGGCGACGACGATCTGCAGCGCGGCCTGGCCCAGCGTCTTGCGCGGCGCCTTGCCGGCCACTGCATTATCCTTGTCGAAATCGGAATCGGCCAGCGCCTCGGTCGCTTCCAATTCGTCGGCCTGGGAGGTGCGCAGTTCGCGCCACATCTTCCAGCAAACCCACAAAAGCAGGATGCCACCGGCCAGCAGCAGGCCGACGATCAAGAGCAGTTGAACGGTTACCGCTGCAAAACATATGCGCAGCACGGTCGCCGCCAGCACGCCGATGAGGATGGCCTTCTTGCGCTGTTCGGCCGGCAGGCCGGCCGCGGCAAGGCCGATGACGATAGCGTTGTCGCCTGCAAGTACGAGGTCGATGGCGATAACCTGGAGCAGGGCCGAGAAGCCTGCGGCGGTAAAAATTTCCATCAACCGGAAGTTCCTTGCTTGTTCGCCGAGCGTCGCGCTGAATACCCCGACGCCCTAACGTGTCTGGTTCACACACGTCAAGAGATTGCTTGGAACAGGTGGGCAGCGAAGCCAGATCGCTTCAGGCTCGCACTGCCCGTCGCCCAGCGCTCCACAAGCAATACCTTGACATGTGACAGCAGGTATGCTAGGAATTTATTCATGGTGCTGATTTGCGCCAACGATTCGGGTTTTGATACCTGGCGATTTCTCCTGGTGCTTCGCAATCGTCACATCTGCACGGACATTCCGCCGTCAACGGTCAGAACATGCCCGTTGACGAAGGATGCCGCATCGCTGGCCAGGAAAAGGGCGGCGCCGGCGACTTCCTCCGGCCGTCCCCAGCGTTGCAGGGGAACCCGCTGGCGAGCGAAGGAAAGCATGTCGGGATCTTCGGCCAGCGCGGCATTGGTCTCGGTAGCGAACATCCCCGGGGCGATTGCGTTGCTGGTTATCCCGTGCACGCCGTATTCGACGGCCATGCTGCGCATCAGGCCGGTCAGCCCTTGCTTGGCAGCGGGATAGACGGCATCGCCCGGACGTGCCATCTCGCCAACGATCGAAGTGACGGAGATCAGCCGGCCATAGCCTTGCGCCTTCATGATTTCCGCCGCATCCCGCGACAGTGAGATCGCCGAGAGCAGATCCGTCCGGATCAACTCAAGGATATCGTCATCCCCGAATGCCACGAGCGGCCTCCTGTCGCGGGCGCCGACATTGTTGACAAGGATGTCCAACCGGCCGCGGGTCCGGCGGATATCCGCGATCACAGCACGGCCGGCCGCCACATCCGCTATGTCGAAGGCCGCCGCCTGGGCACTGCCGCCGCCCTTCGCGATGACGGCGACGGCGCCATTGAGCACAGCGGCCGTACGTCCGGTCACAACCACATGAGCTCCCGCTTCGGCAAAGGCGCGCGCGATCTCGAAGCCGAGCCCGCGTCCGCCTCCGGTAATGAGCGCCACACGCCCAGCCAAGGAAAATCTGTCGAAAATGCTCATGCCAAGCGGTCCTCTGCAGGAATAGGGATAGTGAAAACGACGCCATGCTGCAATCGGTGGCTGCGTCGCGGAACGGCGTGGAATCGTCAGCCATGATGGACAAGACGACGCTTGATCAAGGATGGGGTTGATGCAAGCCGCCATCGCAATAGGTTACGGGCCGACGATGCCTGCGAACGTATCCCTCACAGGAGAGGCTCGTGACGTCTGACGACAACACACCCGTTCTTTCCGGGGCGCCCATCCTTTCCGGGGTGATCGGAGAATACCGCGAGTTCGATCCTCCGGCGGCACTCGAAGGGCATTTCCGGTGTGTCTGGTCCAATACGCTGAGACCGGGCGCGGGGCGCCTATCGGCCGTGGTCCCCGACGGCTGCGTCGACATCACCTGGATCGATGGCGAGCTGGTGGTGGCGGGTCCCGACGTGGCCGTTGCCCTCTCTGCGCTGACACCCGGCTCTACGGTGATCGGCACCCGCTTCCGCCCGGGTGCGGCATGCCGGTGGCTCGGCCTGCCGATGTCGGAGATCGTCGGCAGCCGGCTGGCGCTCGGCCACTTCTGGGGCGCGCTGGCGCGCGAAATCGCCCAGAGAATCGGTGATGCATCCTCCACGGCGGAGCGGATGCGGGCGATGCAAGCGGCACTCTCCAGGCTCGCGCCCGATGTCGAGCCGCCGCCTCCGGACATGGGATTTGCCTTCAACGCGCTGAAAACGGAATCTGCCGGGCCGGGCATGGCGGTGATCCTCGACCGGCTGGACGTCAGCCCGCGAACGCTTCGCCGCCGCTGTCAGGAGGCTTTCGGCTATGGCCCGAAGACGCTTGACCGCATCCTCCGTTTCCAGCGGTTTCTGAACCTGGCGCAGCAATCCGCCGAGCCGCGCCTGGCCGATCTTGCGTTCGATACGGGCTATTCCGACCAGGCTCATCTCACGCGCGAGGTGCGGCGCCTGTCGGGTTTCTCGCCCGCAACGGTCCTGCGGCAGCTCGGCGCCTGAACTGGCCGTTTCGTTCAATACGTCATCGCCGTATCCGTCTAGTCTGCCTTCAATCGAAGGAGGCAGATATGACCATCTACAAATCCCGCATCATCACCGTGTCCGTCGACCGGGACTGGCGCGAAATCTATGACTTCGCCTCCATCCCGGAGAATTTCCAGCGCTGGGCGGCAGGCCTCGGCCGACGCTTCGAGAAATCGGGCGAGGACTGGACGGCGGAGGACCCCGACGGCCGGCTCATCCGCATCCGCTTCTCCCGGCCCAACGAATTCGGTGTCCTCGATCACATCGTCTTTGCCGAGGGCAAGGAAACCCGCAATGCGGTGCGCGTGGTTCCCAACGGCACCGGCGCGGAGGTCATGTTCACGCTTCTGAAGACGCCGGACATGACCGAGGAGACGTTCACCGCCGACGCCGCCGCGGTGCAGCGCGACCTCAACACCCTGAAGGCAATGCTCGAACGCTGAGCCGCCAAAGACCACGAAAGGAGAAGATCATGGCCAAATCAAGCAACGACAAACGCATCGACTATGTCGAGTTTTCCGTCAGCGACATCGCGCGCTCGCGCGACTTCTATGGCAAGGCCTTCGGCTGGTCCTTCAAGGACTACGGGCCGAGCTATTGCGAGTTCAACGACGGCCGCCTGTTCGGCGGCTTTGCTCTCGGCGGCCAGAAAAAGACGGCGGGCGGACCGCTGGTGATCCTCTATGCCGACAGGCTGGACGAGACCCAGCGTCGCGTCGAGGAGGTTGGCGGGAAGATCGTCAAGCCCGCCTATTCCTTCCCAGGCGGCCGGCGCTTCCACTTTTCCGATCCGGACGGCTACGAACTTGCGGTGTGGTCGAACAAGTGAGGAACCTGGGGAGGGGAGGCGTCGAGCCGAGCCCGGCGCCTCTCTTTTCGAATGGATTGTGCGTGCAATCGGGAACAATGCCGTTTCCTGGCGCGAAGTCGAAGATGCTTCGGCTCATGTCAGGCGCTCGCCGACACCTACCTGGCGGCTGGCTTTAGTCCTTGCTCGTGCTGAAGCGCCTATTCCGACTCTTTTGCCTCTTCCTTTTTGAGGATTGGCGTGTCGGCTGTTGTCGTGGCGTCGGCAACCGTCGGCGCACTGCTGTTCGCGATGCTTGCCACTTTGGTTTGCTGATCTACGGAAGCCGTCGTTTTAGTGTGGCCAACACATTCCGCAGCGGCACCGGACACTGAAAGGCCCAGAGCGGCGACAACCAAGAGAGTGGTCTTCATCCTGTGGCTCCTAGCTTTGTTGAGGGCGAGGGCAGGCTAATGGCATATCCCCAGGTCGGAAAGTCAACTTTTCGTGCCCGCGCACGAGACGGCCTTTTCATCTTAAGGAACACCAATGACACTGGTATTCCTTAATGATAAAATTAAAAATAATGCCTAACATTTTGATTTTGCTATGCTATTGAAAGGCCGCGCGGGAGCGCGACAGAACTCCGTCTACGCTATGGCCCTCCAAGGTTCTCCCAGATGACCCTTGCGATGTCTGGAAAGTGGAAGTTTGGCGAGCGCCCCGTTGGCGCCTTGGGAACCGCATCGGCAGTCGGTCATTAGATATCGAGGAGCCGTCGGCTCCTCCGCCACACCCTGTTCGGATGGAGAAATCATGCTGCGGGTACTCATTGCTTCGTCTTTTCTTCTTGCTTTCAGTGCGCCCTCGCTCGCACAGGCCCCTGCCAGGAGCATAGAGAGCGAAACGGGCCGCATTGCCGTCGAGACCTTTGCCGAAGGGCTCGAACACCCCTGGGGCGCGACCTACCTGCCAGACGGCGTGCTGCTGGTCACCGAGCGTCCGGGGCGCCTGCGGCTCGTCTCGACCGACGGGGCCGTCTCCGATCCGATCGGCGGTGTGCCGGACGTCGTCGCCGGCGGACAAGGCGGCCTGCTGGATGTGGCGCTCGATCCGGACTTTGCCAACAACCGGACCGTCTATCTCTCCTACTCGGAGGAACGCCCCGGCGGCGCGGCCACATCCGTCGGTCGTGGACGCCTGGACGATGACGGGAGCGCGCTTTCGAACTTCGAAGTGATCTTCCGGCAGCAACCGGCGGTCTCCGGACGGAACCACTACGGTTCCCGCCTGGTATTCGCGCCGGACGGCAAGCTCTTCGTCACGCTCGGCGAGCGCTTCAAGATGCGACAGGCGCAGGACGTCAACAATCATCTTGGGACGATCGTCCGCATCAATCCCGACGGTTCAGTGCCTGACGACAATCCCTTCGTCGGCAAGGACGGCGCCGACGAGATATGGTCCTACGGCCATCGCAATGTGCAAAGCGCAGCGATCCATCCCGAAACCGGCGTGCTCTGGACGGCGGAAATGGGACCGCGCGGCGGCGACGAGCTGAACATTCCGCAAGCAGGCCGGAATCACGGCTGGCCCGTGGTCAGCTGGGGGCGGCACTATTCGGGCGAACGCATTCCCGATCCGTCGACTCGGCCGGACTTTGCCGGCTCCATCCATAGCTGGACGCCCGTCATCTCGCCTTCCGGCATGACCTTCTACACCGGCGACATGTTTGCCGACTGGCGAGGCGACCTCCTGATTGGCGGATTGTCGGCGGAAGGCATCGTTCGTGTCAGGATTGACGGCGAGCAGGTCGCGGGCGAGGAAGTCCTCGCTCTCGGCAGGCGTATCCGAGACGTGGTGCAGGCTCCCGACGGCGCGGTCATGGCGCTGACCGACGAGCCAGCGGGACGGATATTACGACTGTCGCCAGCGACTTCGCAGTGATTCCATGCGGCGCGACAGACGGAGCCTGGTGAATCATCGCTGAGCCAATGACAGCCAACACAGTGTCATCAGAAACAGTGGCCGACGTCTCGGTAAAGGTTTAGCAGGGCCACCTGCTCGATTTGCCTGGGGAAATTCGGCCTGTCCGGCAGGGCTGGCGGGTGGCTTCCTGCGGCGAACGGAGTCAGGCCGCGCCGATCAGCACGCCGCCCGCTGCGGCCACGAGCACGACGATCCAGGGCGCAGCTTTCCACGCCATCAGCAGCACGAAGCAGGTAAGCGCCAAGGCGAACTGGCGCGGGCCGACGATGGCACTGGTGAACACGGGATCGTAGAGCGCCGCGCCGAGGATGCCGACAACCGCTGCATTGGCGCCGCGCATCAGCGCTTGCGCGCTTTCGCGTTTGCGGAAGCTGTCCCAGAACGGAATGGCGCCGAGCAGGATCAGGAATCCTGGCAGGAAGACGGCGATCAGCGCAATGCCTGCTCCAACGAGGCCGTTGGGGGCCGGCTCCAGCACGGTTCCCAGATAGGCCGCGAAGGTGAAGAGCGGACCGGGCACGGCCTGCGCCGCGCCGTAGCCGGCGAGAAACTGGTCGTGGTTGACCCAACCGCTTCGGACCACCTCCGTTTCGAGAAGCGGCAGCACGACGTGTCCGCCGCCGAAGACCAGCGAGCCCGCGCGATAAAAGGAGTCGAAGACGGCCAGCCCTTGCGAAGACATGGCGGTGGTGACGATGGGCAGCCCGAACAGAAGAGCAAAGAACACGACGAGTGAAATTACCCCGAGCGTGCGCGAGACGGGAAAGTCGATGTGTCTCGTGATCGCCTCGTGATGATTGCGGCAGAACAGCAGCCCCGCCGTCGCCCCGGCGGCGATCGCCGCCACCTGCCCGAGCGGACCAGCGAAGAGAATGATGACCAGCACCGCGCCGAGGGCGATCGTGGCCCGCTCGCGATCCGGACACAGGTTCCTTGCCATGCCCCAGACCGCCTGCGCCACGATGGCGACGGCGACGATCTTGAGGCCGGTGATGATGCCGCTGCCGACCGGTCCACCGAACGCCGTCGCCCCGTAGGCGAAGAGGACGAGCAGGAGAGCCGACGGCAAGGTAAAGGCCGCCCAGGCGGCAAGCGCACCGAGCGGCCCGCCACGCAGCAGTCCCAACGCAAAGCCGACCTGGCTGGACGCCGGACCGGGCAGGAACTGGCTGAGCGCAACGAGATCGGCATAGCTGGCTTCGTCGATCCATTTGCGTCGTTGCACCAGTTCATCGCGGAAATAGCCCAGATGCGCGATCGGTCCGCCAAAGGAGGTCAAGCCGAGCTTGAGGAAGGCCGCAAAGACCTCCCCAGGCGAGCCTCTTGTCGCTTGGTTTTCATCGTGGCTCGTTGTCGTGCCCATCATCGCTTCACTGCCTCTCCGGTAAACTCGCGGATACGCTCCTTGGCCACAGCAAGGCCCTCGCGTCCTTTGTCGGTAATGGAATAGAGCTTGCGCATCGTGCGTCCGTCGCGCTCCTCGCGCGAGTTGAGGTAGCTGTCACGCGTCATCTTGTGGAGCAATGGATAGAGCGTGCCGGCAGACAGGCGGTAGCCGTGGCTCGCCAGCTCGTCGATCATCCACTGGCCGTAAATCTCGTGCTCGGCCGCATGATGGAGCACATGCAGGCGCACGAGACCGGAGAGCAGGTCGTGATGCTCCATCGCCCGCGGACGCCTTTTCTCAGCCGCCGCCATCTCTGGCTGACCCTCTGTCATGCCACCTGCCTTCTTGATATGCCGTGCGACCGGTTCATACTATCGGCTTACGATAGCGAAAATCGATTACAAAAAGACGACAAGGCATGGAGCTCGTTCTCATCGGCATCGCCGCGCTGCTGACCGCCGCGTGACGCCATTTGCAATGCCGCCGGTTGCCAGCTTGTCTCGTGCGAGCGCCACCTCCAATCCCTGGTTTGCTGCC
The DNA here is from genome assembly GCF_003952365.1 of Mesorhizobium sp. M9A.F.Ca.ET.002.03.1.2. Classification (NCBI taxonomy): domain Bacteria; kingdom Pseudomonadati; phylum Pseudomonadota; class Alphaproteobacteria; order Hyphomicrobiales; family Phyllobacteriaceae; genus Mesorhizobium; species Mesorhizobium sp. M9A.F.Ca.ET.002.03.1.2. The sequence goes on from NZ_CP034443.1 coordinate 4,912,961, forward strand.
CTGAGGACCAGGTCCGACTTGCTGTGGTCGCGTGGTCGCCCTCTGGCCCCTGTGAGATCTGGGATCCCGCCTCCGTCAGACGCAGAGGAACAATTTGTTCACGTACGTTGATCCGGCTTATTTGATCTGACGCAATTCCGATCGCGAGAACCTCGAGTATTTTATTGACGCAAAGTATCTGCATCTTTGCAGATGTTGACCTTGGCATATTGGGCGAAGGAACTGATTTTTGTATCGGAAGGCCGTCCAGTCGCAACTCGTTCGCTTGTGGAGAGGGGTGTCGGTAATCGACGCGCCCCGATGGCTTGCGCTACTCATTGCCGTCCTGATCGCGGTTTCCCCAATTCTCTATGGCGGCCGCCACGTTCATGCATCGATGAAGTATGAAGCCCGCATTGCGGTTGAATACCATCACGCTGCCGATGCCATGACGGCGTATGCAGATGAAGCGCCGTGCAACGGCGGGGACGAGGCGCAAGACAACGGGGATTGCTGCGTCTCGTTTACAAGCTGCTTTTTCTGCGTGCCCATGCCCGCGCAAATCCTCGTAGGCCTCAAGCAACGGGAACCTTTCGCGCTCGCCCCATCCGTCACCTTGCTGCCGGGCGAGACGTCAATGGAATTGCGTCCTCCTAAGCTCATCGTAACCGTCTGAGCGCACGCGGCCTCGCGGTTCGTGCGCTCCGTTATCGGCCGATCCGGCCTTTCGAGTTCACGAACATGAGAGCTTTGATATGCAACAGATTTCCCGCCGCCAGTTTCTGGCATCCACGGCGGCTGCCAGCGTCGCCAGCACGGTCTCGTCACTGACCGGCTTTGCCGGCATTGCACGAGCCGCCGTCCCAACACTTCTTCGCGCCGAAACCCGCGTCATCGAGGTCGCGGGGCAGGCCGCCACCGTCTTCGGTCTCCTCCAGAAGGACGGTACGCACGGACTATTCGCCCAGGCCGGCGAGGACTTCAATGTCCGTCTGGAAAACGTGCTCGACGCGACGACGCTCATCCACTGGCACGGTTTGACACCGCCTTTCGGACAGGACGGGGTGCCGGACCTGCCGCAGTCGCTGTTGCAGCCCGGCCAATCCTATGAGTATCGCTTCCCGCTTGAAACCCCCGGCACTCACTGGATGCATGCCCACACATTGCAGGAGCAGCAGCTTCTGGCGGCGCCGCTGATCGTCAACGACCCGGCTGAGGCCGGCCTCGACGAGCAGACCGTCGTGGTGCTCTTCCACGATTTCAGCTTCAAGGCCCCCGAGGAACTGCTTGCCGGACTGACAGGGGCGATGTCGGGCCACTCGATGAGCGGCATGAGCCACAACATGAGCGGCATGGAGCAAGGCGCTGTCACCCACGGTGGCTCCGCCATGGACATCAACGACATCGACTACGACGCCTATCTCGCGAACGATCGGGCACTCGACGATCCGCAGGTGTTTCCTGTCGAAAGGAACGGAACGGTCAGGCTGCGACTCATCAACGGGGCGACCGCCACGGCCTTCTGGATCGACACCGGATCGCTCGAAGGCGAGGCGATCGCGGTCGACGGCAACCGGATCGTCCCCGTCCGCGGCCGCCGCTTCCCGCTCGGTATGGGGCAGCGCCTCGATATCCGCATCCGTCTCCCGCGCGAGGAGGGGGCATGGCCGGTGCTCGCTTTGCGCGAAGGCGGCGTCGAGCGGGCCGGCTTCATCCTGGCGAAAAGGGGCGGCGCTGTGAAACGCGTTCCCTCGAAGGGAGACAAGGCTGAAGTGCCGCTCGACCTTTCGCTGGAGTTGGGCTTCCGTGCCGCGAAACCGCTCGCCGAGCAGGTGGCGAACAAACGCGAACCCGTCGTGCTCGGCGGCGACATGGCAAAGTACGTCTGGACCATCAACAGCCAAACCTTCGGCAGCCACAAGCCGATCGCGGTCAGCAAGGGCGACCGCGTCGAGTTGGCCATCCGCAACGACAGCATGATGGGCCATCCGATGCACCTGCATGGCCACCATTTCCAGGTAGTCGGGATCGACGGACACCGTTTTTCGGGAGCGGTCCGCGACACCGTGTGGGTGCCGCCGCAGCGCGAGGTCACCGTCGCGTTCGACGCCTCGAACCCCGGCACATGGGCCTTCCACTGCCACCATCTCTATCACATGGCGACCGGCATGATGACCGTCGTCCAGTACGACGCCTGAGCAGACCAGGGAGAAAAGACATGAGAACCAATCTTGAGAGAAAGTCCACCGCCATTGCCGTAGCGACCCCTGCCGACCCGCAGGTGGAAAAGGCGACCGGCGACACGATGGGCCTGCCCGAGAAGAGCAACTGAGATGAGATCACTACCGGCTGTCTCACAGGCGCGATCGTCGCCGGAGCTCTGCCGTGAGCGCCGCCCTACTGATGCCGCGCGAGCAGCTCTACGGGCGCGTTGGCTTCAACCAACCTGGCCAGCGCTTGCTCGACTTTCTGCGCCGAGCGGTCCGTGCGCTTGATGTGCCTCACGATTTGCTGCCTTAACAGCGCGAGCCTTGCGGCGCGATATACGTCGCCATACATTGCAGTTTCAAGGTGGAGAGTCGCGAGCCTCATGGGCGACGATTCCAATTATCCAGCGGAAGAATTCGCGAATACGCCTTTCGTTCCAATGTCCGACCCACGCTGCGGCAAAAGGGGAACGCGGCGTGACCAGGGGCGGGCCATCTCGTGGAGCAGGCCGGCCGTGTGAAAAGCACCTGCGAATTCCGGGAGGAATGAGGAGTGATAGCCCCCGCTGCTAGGCCTTCAGCCCACCGTCGGTGCTGGGCGGATCGATCGTCAGTAAGCGGTGTGCGGCCTCGACCAGACGCCGTTGCGCGCTGATCCTGCTGCACAGCGCGATGTTCTCGGCCAGCATTTCTTCTGAGCGTTCAAGCGCGAGCTCGGTCCGGTTGATGCGTTCCCTGGCCTTGGCCATCGCGCTTTCGTGGGGTTCCATGGTGTTCGTCATGATTACTAACTCAGGGCGGACCGGATCGTTCCCTCTTCCACAAACCCTCAACTTCAGCTGCGATTCGCCATTATAAGTTGCCGCACTAGAGAAAACCCGCCCGGCTGAGGGGCAGCCGGAGCGGGTTTATGTGGCCTGAAACGGTGCGTGCTTACCGTTTGTACCGTGTAATCAACTTGCCACGGCCATTTGGGTTCCCTTCAGGCTGAAAGATTTCAGGTCGGCTCATCGAACACCAGCGTCGTGCCCTTCGGCCAGCGGTACTTCCTCACCAGCTTGACTGTGTCCGCATCGACGGTGACGCGGCCGAGCACTTGCACTGTGACTCTGCCCAACTCCTCATCGACGTGAACGACCTCGCCATCGAGGTCGATCTTGTCGCCCGGCTTCGCCTTCCGGTCGATGATCGAATAGGGATGGTTGGCTGTCGGGATGCGCAGTGTCACGCGGTGGGGGCCAGCCAATGGTCGGCCCGATGGGCCAGATGATGTCCCGGAATATGTCGAAGGACGCATCGCGTTTCTTAGCGCGGAGCTCAAGGTGACGGATGCCCAGCAACCATCGTCAGGCGCGAGGAGGCCTGGCTACGAGCCTCCTCTTGTTAAGAGGCTGCGTTCAGGAGCGGCGATCCAGCCAAAGTTTCGACCATGTGTTCGATGAAGGCGCGAACCCGAGGTGGCAGCGGCCCGCCGCCGACATGGATGGCGGATTGCAGTCTTCCAGTAGAGGCACAAGCGCTCCGGCGGCAATATCGGCCCCGACGTGAAACAACCCCAACCGCGCGATGCCGGCACCGGCAAGCGCCATCTGCTTCATCGTCTCGCCATTGTGGCGATCGCCTGCCACCCCCACTGTGTTTTCCCATGGCGACTGCTCTCGAACATGAAACGGCGAACTGCCGTGGGAAAAAGGCGGTGTTCGGCGACAACTCGTTCGGCACGAGGTTGTCACCCATGTCTTAGGTACAAACTGTTACCCATGTCTCCGGAACGGACCTGGCCAATGTGGCGGAGGGAGTGGGATTCGAACCCACGGTGGGCTTGCACCCACGCCGGTTTTCAAGACCGGTGCCTTAAACCGCTCGGCCATCCCTCCATCGTGATTTTTCAACCACTCGGATGCTCGTCCTGATCTCAACTCGTGTCTATTGGCGCTGCCCGCCTGGAGATCGTCGGCGCTTCATTGCTCTAGTGCGCCCGGCAAAGCCCTGTCAACCGGCCGCGACGCTTCCTGCCAACGGCAAAGCATGGGATTGATCGCCAATGGACGTTTTCAGCATCCCGGGCAGCCGGGCAGACATGCGGGCTTTTGGGGGGCGCCTGACGGCGGGGCTGCGGCAAGACGAACAGCGCGGCGCCGAAGGCCGAAAAGCCGCGATCTTTCGCTGCGATCGCCAGGAGGGTTCGTGCCACAATCTCGCCCGGTTCCGACCATAATCGATTAATACGGTGATAAACAATTCCTGCGCACAAGGGATTGCGAATCAAGTGGCGCTGGCATTTGTCGGGTGGGTGCCGTGGCCCCGCTGACGGTCAAGTTGCGGTGCCTTTGCTGAGAGGGGACAGTCGAAAAATGCAGAGCATGGCGCGCCCGCACCTACGTCGCGCTTCCGCTTTCATGTTGTGTGCCCTGTCGGCTGCCTTGCTGGCGGCTTGCGCCGCGCCGCAACCGAAGGCGATGGTCAACAAGAAGCCCCGCTCCAAGGAATATTTTTCCGAATCCGAATACGGCGTGAAGGCCAGCCCGCGCGTCACCTTCAAGATGTCAGGCTTGCAGCGTGGCGGCGGACGCGATCAGCTCGGCAAGCCCTATCAGGTGCGCGGCAAGTGGTATTATCCGAAGGAAGACAAGCGCTACGCCAAGGTCGGATCAGCATCCTGGTATGGCGAGGCCTTCCACGGCAGGCTGACCGCCAACGGCGAAATCTACGACATGACACATCTGACCGGTGCGCATCCGACCATGCCGCTGCCGAGCTATGCGCGCGTCACCAATCTGAAGACCGGCAGCTCGGTCATCGTGCGCGTCAACGATCGCGGCCCTTATCATGACGGGCGCATCATCGATGTGTCGAAGCGTGCCGCCGAGATGCTCGATTATGCCAATATCGGCACGGCCAAGGTGAAGGTCGAATATGTCGGCCGGGCGCCGCTTGACGGTAACGACGATCAGTACCTGATGGCCTCCTACAATCCAGGCAATAGGGCGCCGGATCCGTCGGACGGCCTGCCGACCGGTGTCATGATCGCTATGAATGGTCCATCGCCGAGCTCGGCGTCGGGCGCTGTCGCCGTCCCATTTCCCGGTCAGTTGACGAATTCCGCGTCGGCACAGCCTGTCATATCAGCCGCCGGCAGTGTGACGCTGCCCGATTTCGGGCCGATCGCGCCAGAACGCCCGGAGATCAATCTGCCGGCGCAATCGCCATTCACCGTGGCGTCGCTGTCTTATGCGGACGAACGCGTCCAGGGCGCCGCCAATGCCTTTGCCGCGCTGAATGGCGCTGGCATGTCGCCCGCCGAAATCCTTCAATCGTGGAAGCGGCAAGCGCCTTCGGCCGGTTCGCCCACGGACTATGTCGCTGCGGGCTCGTTCGAGGATGCCGCCGAGGCGCAGCGTGTGGCGGGCCAGCTTTCCGGCTTCGGCAAGGCCGAAATCCAGCGCTCCGAGCTTGATGGCAAGGACTGGTATTCAGTCAATCTCTATCCGGACGGCCATGGCAGCTTGGACGAAATGCTGCAGGCAGCGTGGTCGCACGGTGCGCCCGACGCGCTCGTGGTTCGGAACTGACCGGCAAAACCTGAAGTTTTGCTAGTTATCCATGGGCGCGGTTGATCCGTCGGGACAAAGCCGATTGCTTGTCCGGGACAAAGCTGGATTGCTTGTCCGGGACAAAGCCTGATAGCTTGTAGAGCTTGCTCAGAAATGCCGGCCGACAGGTCTAACCTTTCATGAAATTTCACTTCGCCGGGCTCCTGGGTTTTGGCCTCCTGCTGCTTTCGCTGGTTCCGGCCGCGGCGCAGCTTTTCGAGACCAAGGCCGGGCAAGCCTTCATGATCGATGCCGAAACCGGAACGGTGCTGTTTTCCAAGGACGCGGACAGGCCGATACCGCCGGCCTCGCTGGCCAAGCTGATGACGATGGAGGTGGCTTTCAACGCCATCAAATCGCGGCGCATGACGCTCGACGATACGTTCGTGGTGAGTGAGAACGCATGGCGCACCGGCGGCGCGCCGTCCAGAACGTCGACCATGTTTGCCAAGCTTAAATCGACGATTCGGCTCGAAGACCTGATCCAGGGCGTGACGGTCCAGGCAGCCAATGACGGCTGTATCATCATCGCCGAAGGTTTCGCCGGATCCGAGGCGAACTTCGCGGCGCAGATGACCGAGCGCGCACGGCAGATCGGCCTGGAGAAATCGACATTCGTCAATTCGACCGGTCTGCCGGCCGACGGTCAGCAGACGACCGTTCGGGAGCTTGCGCTTCTGGCCTTGCATATCTGGCGGCATTACCCGGATCTCTATCGCTACTATGGCCAGACGGATTTCACCTGGAACAAGATCACCCAGAGAAACCGCAATCCGCTGCTGGCGATGGGTATCGGAGCGGACGGCCTGGCGGTCGGCATGAGCGAGGCGTCCGGCTTCGGCATTGTTGGCTCGGTCAACCACAATGGCACACGCCTCATCGCGGCGATGAGCGGACTGGCAAGCGACCGCGAGCGCGCCGAGGAAGCGCGAAAGCTGCTCGACTGGGGCATTCGCGCCTTCCAGAAGACCGAGATTTTCGCCAGGGATGAAGTGGTCGGCGAAGCGCAGGTTTTCGGCGGTGCGAAATCCGGCGTAGCACTGAAGGCAAAAGGGCCGGTGGATATCTTCCTGCCCATCGCAAACCGCGACAAGCTGACCGCCAGGATCGTTTATGACGGACCGGTTGCAGCACCCGTGGAGGAGGGGCAAGCGGTGGGCGCACTGCGGGTCTGGATCGGCGATACGCTGAGCCAGGAGACGCCGCTTTTCGCGGCCGAGTCGGTTGGCCCGGGCTCGCTGCCGCAGCGCGCTCTCGATGCCGTCAAGGAACTGGCCGTCGGCTGGTTGCGTTAGCATCACGGCGTGGACCTTTTCTCAAGTCGGGACTATTACGGTCCCGCAGTATGGACAAAGGCTTTGGTGCAGGGATTTTTCATCACCTTCGAGGGCGGCGAAGGAGCAGGCAAGTCGACGCAGATCGAGCGGCTGGCCAGCAAGATGCGCGCCAAGAAATACGATGTCCTTGTCACGCGTGAGCCGGGCGGCTCTCCGGGCGCCGAGGCGGTCAGGCATGTCCTGCTTTCCGGCGCTGCCGAACCATTCGGCCCCAGGATGGAGGCGCTGCTTTTCGCCGCCGCGCGTTCCGACCATGTTGAGCAGGTCATCCGGCCGGCGGTCGAACGCGGCTCGATCGTGCTTTGCGATCGCTTCATCGATTCCTCGCGCGTCTACCAGGGCGTCACCGGCGGCCTCGACCCGGCGTTCATGGGTGCGCTCGAAAAGGTCGCCATCAACGGCATGGTGCCCGATATGACGCTGATCTTCGATATCGATCCGACTGAGGGACTGCGGCGCGCCACGGCACGGCGGGGTAACGATGCCGGCGCCGACCGCTTCGAAAAGGAGACGCTGGATATCCATCAGCGCCGCCGCGAAGCCTTTCTGGCGATCGCCGCGGCGGAACCCGAGCGCTGCATCGTCGTCGACGCGTCCGCCGACCCCGACATGGTGGAGAATGTCGTTACCGCCGCCGTGTTCGCGGCCCTGGAGACAATGGCGCCGGCGCGCAGGAAGCAGGCGGCGCCGGGATGATTTTCGAACGGATCGCACCGGAACAGCACGACACGCTGGACGGCGTCCCTGAGCCATCCGAGACCCCGCGTCTGGTCGGACATGGCCAGGCGGCGAACATGCTGGCCACCGCCTACCGCTCCGGGAAGCTGCCGCATGCGCTGATTTTTGTCGGTCCGGTCGGCATCGGCAAGGCGACGCTCGCCTTCCACCTGGCGCATCATCTGTTGAAACATCCGGCGTTCGAGCAGGCGCCGGACGTACTTGCCGTCCCTGATCCGGCGTCATCGCTGTTTCGCCAGATCGCCACCAGCGCACATCCTTCGGTGCTGCATCTGACCCGCCCGCCAAACGACAAGACCAAGAGTTTCAAGACGGTCGTCACCGTCGATGAGATCCGCAAGGTCAGCCGCTTCCTGTCGCTGACCTCGCATGACGGCAGCTATCGCGTGGTGATCGTCGATCCGGCCGACGACATGAATGCCAATGCGGCCAATGCCTTGTTGAAGAATCTTGAAGAACCACCTGCACGAACCTTGTTCATTCTCATCGTCCATGCGCCGGGCAGCCTGCTGCCGACGATCCGCTCGCGCTGCCAGATGGTGCGGCTGGCGCCGCTCGATGCCGAGAGCCTGATGACGGTTCTGGATAGCGTTGAGCCGCCACCGCCGGACGATCCCGCAGCGCGCGCAGCACTGGCAGAGCGGGCAGGGGGCAGCGCGCGCGCCGCAATCCTGTTGACGCAGTATGGCGGGCTGGAGATCGCCGAAACGCTTGACGCCCTGGCGACAGCAAGAAAGAGCGATGTCGCCGGCGCCTACCGCCTCGCGGAGGCGGTCGCTGGTCGCGACCAGGCGATCCAGTTCGATATCTTCAATCGCCGCGCGCTCGACCTGCTCTCGACCGGCGCAAGCGAGGCCGCGCTGGCGGGCGATCTGGCGCGGGCGAAAACGCTCTCGGATACTTGGCACGAGGCTTTGAACGCTATATCTGAAACCGACACCTACAATCTCGACAAGAAGCAGCACGCCTTGACCATGATCGACCGCCTGAATTCTGCAATGCGAATGTGACGGCCCATCGGGATGGCAATCGCCGTTTCGATGCGATATCTCACCGCGACATCTTTCATTCAGACATTCATGACGGCTCATCCATGGCACGCGAAAAATACTACCTGACCACGCCGATTTTCTATCCGAACGGCAAGCCACATATCGGTCATGCCTACACTGTCATCGCCAGCGACACGCTGGCCCGCTTCCACCGGCTCGACGGCAAGGACGTCTTCTTCGTCTCGGGAACCGACGAACACGGCTTGAAGATGCAGCAGACGGCGGACGCCGAAGGCCTGACGCCGAAAGCGCTTGCCGATCGCAACTCGGCGATCTTCCGCTCGATGTATGAAGCGATCGGTTGTTCGAACGACGTTTTCATCCGCACCACCGAGGAGCGCCACTACAAGGCCTGCCAGGCGATCTGGAAGCGCATGGCGGAGAATGGCGACATCTACCTCGACCGCTACAGCGGCTGGTATTCGGTGCGGCAGGAAGCCTATTTCGACGAGGCCGAAACCAAGGTCGGCGACGACGGCGTGCGCCGCGAGCCGCTCGGCTCGCCCGTCGAGTGGACCGAGGAAGAGAGCTATTTCTTCCGCCTTTCCGCCTATCAGGACAAACTGCTCGCGCTCTATGAAAGCAATCCCGAATTCGTCGGCCCAGTGGAGCGGCGCAACGAAGTCGTCAGCTTCGTCAAATCCGGGCTGAAGGATCTGTCGATCTCGCGCACCACGTTCGATTGGGGCGTGCCGGTGCCGGGCGACGACAAGCATGTGATGTATGTCTGGATCGACGCTTTGACCAACTACATCACCGCTGCCGGCTACCCCGATGAACAGGCTGACAATTGGCGCTTCTGGCCGGCGAACGTCCACGTCATCGGCAAGGACATCGTCCGCTTCCACGCCGTCTACTGGCCGGCCTTCCTGCTGTCGGCAGGGATCGAACTGCCGAAGCGCGTGTTCGCGCATGGTTTTCTGTTCAACCGGGGCGAGAAAATGTCGAAGTCGGTCGGCAATGTCGTCGATCCGTTCGCGATGATCGAGCATTACGGCCTCGATCAGGTGCGTTATTTCTTCATGCGCGAAGTGCCGTTCGGCCAGGACGGCAGCTACAGCCACGACGCCATCGTCAACCGCACCAATGCCGACCTCGCCAACGATCTCGGCAATCTGGCGCAGCGCTCGCTGTCGATGATCGCCAAGAACTGCGGCGGCGTGGTGCCGAAGCGCGGCGAACTGAGCGATGCCGACAAGGCGATCCTCGATCAGGCAAGTGCCGCCCTTGTCACAGCACGTAAGACGATGGCCGACCAGGGCATCCATTTGGCGCTGGCGGCGATCTTCGGCGTGGTGGCCGAAGCGAACCGCTATTTCGCGGGGCAGGAGCCGTGGGCGCTGAAGAAGACCGATCCGGCCCGCATGGAAACGGTGCTGTGGACGACGGCCGAGGTGATCCGGCGTATCGCGATCCTCTGCCAGCCCGTCGTCCCGACCTCTGCGGCAAAGCTGCTCGACCTGCTGGCGGCGCCGGCGGACAGCCGCGACTTCGCGCACGTCGCCGAAGCTCACGCGCTGGTTTCAGGCACGGCCCTGCCTGCGCCGGAACCGGTGTTTCCACGTTATGTCGAGCAAACGGATGCAAGCGCCTGATGTTGGTCGACAGTCACTGCCATCTCGATTTTCCGGATTTCGCAGAGGAGCGGGCGGCCATCGTCGCCCGCGCTTTAGCCGCTGGAATCGGTCGCATGGTGACGATCTCGACGCGTGTGAAAAGATTCCAACAAGTACTTGAGATCACTGAATCTTTCGACCAGGTCTATTGCTCTGTCGGCACCCACCCGCACAACGCCGCCGAAGAGCTGGATGTGACTGTCGAGGAGCTTGTCCGGCTGTCCGCCCATCCGAAAGTGGTGGCGATCGGCGAGGCCGGGCTCGATTACTTCTACGACCATGCGCCGCGCGATGCGCAGGCGCAGGGTTTTCGCACCCATATTGCCGCCGCGCGCGAGACGGGCCTGCCGCTGGTCATCCATGCGCGCGACGCCGACAGCGACATGGCCGACATCCTCGAGGACGAAACAGGGAAGGGCGCCTTCCCCTTCATCCTGCACTGTTTTTCATCCGGGCGCAGGCTAGCCGAAGTCGGCGTGGCGCTTGGCGGCTATGTTTCCTTTTCGGGCATCCTGACCTTCAAGAATTCGGCCGAACTGCGCGCCATCGCCGCCGATGTGCCACACGACCGCCTGCTGGTCGAAACCGACGCGCCATATCTCGCACCGATACCGTTTCGCGGCAAGCGAAACGAGCCTGCCTATGTCGCGCATACAGCTAAGGTGCTGGCCGAAACGGTCGGCGTCAGCGAGGCCGAAATCGCTGATATCACCACCGACAATTTCTTCCGGCTGTTCAGGAAGATGCCGCGCCCAAGCGTACTGAGCGCCTGACGCATGGGCGACCGGCTGCGCCTCACCATTCTCGGCTGCGGTTCATCGCCGGGCACGCCGCGCATCACCGGCGACTGGGGCAATTGCGATCCGGCCAATCCGAGGAACCGACGCATGCGCACCGCTGCGCTCGTCGAGCGGATTGCGGCAAACGGCGGCAGGACCACCGTCGTCATCGATACCGGACCGGATTTCCGCGAGCAGATGCTGCTGGCATCGGTCAGGCGCATCGATGCGGTCGTCTATACGCATCCGCATGCCGACCATATCCACGGTATCGACGATTTGCGCGGCTTCGTGCTCGAGCAGCGTCATCTGATCGATATCCACGCCGATCAGCCTACTATGCTGCGGTTGCGGCAGGCTTTCGGCTATTGTTTTGAAACGCCGCAGGGCAGTTCTTATCCACCCATCGTCGATGCTCATATCATCGACCACGCCCGGCCGGTGGTGATCGAAGGCGAGGGGGTACTCTCACCCTCGAGCCGCTGCCGCAGATCCATGGCGACATCATATCGCTTGGCTTTCGCATCGGCGGGCTCGCCTATTGCCCCGATGTCAGTGATTTCCCCGACGCCACGGCCGAACGGTTGCGTGGGCTTGACGTGCTCGTCATCGACGCGCTGCAATACAGGACGCATCCGAGCCATCTGTCGCTCGGTCAGGCACTCGGCTGGATCGAAAAACTGGCGCCGGCAAAGGCCGTGCTGACGCATATGCATGTGCCGCTCGATTACGCCGCTATGATAGCCGAGACACCGGCCAACGTTGAGCCGGCCTATGACGGCATGACGATCGAAATCCATTATAAATCAGAATGATAGGTCTGTTTTTTCATGGTTGGAAGCATTGACCGTGTGACCAAGGCAGCGGCCGACGCAGGCCTCGATATCGAGATCAAGCGCATGGGCGCCTCGACACGCACCGCCGCGGAAGCCGCCGCGCAATGCGGCTGCACGGTTGCACAGATCGTCAAATCTTTGATTTTCCAGGGAGAAACCAGCGGCAGACTTTTTCTCTTCCTGGTTTCCGGCTCCAACCAACTCGATCTCGCCAAGGCCGCAGCGATGACCGGCGAGCCGCTGAAGCGCGCCGACCCGCGGCAGATCCGCGACGAGACAGGCTTTGCCATCGGCGGCGTAGCCCCGATCGGCCATCTGGTCGCGATCCCGGCGTTCGCCGACGAAGCACTGCTCGGCTTCGACCGCGTCTGGGCAGCGGCCGGCGCGCATGACGCGGTGTTCGCCGCCGAGCCACGCGCCATGGTCAGGGCGGCGCGCGCTGTCGTGGTGAATCTGGCAGCCTGACGTCGAACGCGCCTGATGCCGCTTCCCGACGCTCGGCGGCAGAGCGCGCGACCGACGCACGCCTATTCGGCGGCGACGGCGGTGGGCGCGGGCGGCAGCATGACGTTGGGCGCAGCCGGCGCGAAGAGCATCTTTACGAAAGCGCGGAAGGCGAGGATCTGGCGCTCCAGCACGCAGGGATCGCCGAGCCCCCGCGACATGATGATGCCGCCGTCGATCACACAGGAGAACATCTTGGCCACATCGTCGAGGTCCACTCCTTCGCGCGCGGGATAAACGCTCGCGATCTCGTTCAGCGCATCTCGAAACCGTCCGTTCCAGGAGCGTACGGCGTCGGAGGCGATGTCGCGAACATTGCGATCGAACAGGCGCTCCTGATAGGTGAACGTCGCGATCAGGCAACCGGGGTGGCCGTTCGGCAAGTCACCCATCAGCTCGGCTAGCAGCTTGAGGGTGATCAGGAAAGACTGCAACGGATCATCGGACAATTGCCGACCGCGTCGAAACACATCGTCGAAGATGCGGTCGTTCTCCTCGACGTAGCGCAGCATCAAAGCGCGGGCGAGTTCGTTCTTGTCCTTGAAATGATAAAAGAAGCCGCTCTTGGTGATGCCGGCCTCGGCGATCACCTCCTCGATGGAGGTCGCGCCAAACCCCTTGGCGAGCACCGATGCCTCGGCAATCTCCAGAATGCGTTCGCGCGTTTCCGCACCCTTGCGCATGTCCGAATCCCCTCCAATTTACTGTACCGGCGGTATGGTTTTCCCATCCGCAAACATCAGCATCGATAGCAGTACGACCGCCCAAGCACGGCTATCCGACTGTAATTGCTGCGGTTCCCGCTTCGGTAGACGACCGGACCACAAGCCTTCTACTGCACCAGCGGCACGTGCTGCTAAAACCGGTCATTCCGAACCGGTCGCGACCCAAGCGGCACGGTGTTATCTTAGCACTGGAGACAAGCATGGCCAAGTACCGCCAAAATCTACCGCAACTCGCCAACAGAACATTCCTGAGCGACGGCGGCATGGAAACGACCTTCATCTTTCACGAAGGTCTCGACCTTCCGCATTTTGCTTCATTCACGCTGATGGCAACGCCTGAAGGCCGGCAGAGGCTCAAGGAATATTACGTCCGCTATCTGACCATCGCGCGCAGAAGCGCGACTGGCTTCATCCTCGACACGCCGACGTGGCGTGCCAATCCCGATTGGGGAGCGTTGCTCGGTTACGGACCGGAAGCGCTCCGAGCCGTCAACGAGACTTCGATCGAGCTTCTTCTCGATCTACGCAAGGAGTTCGAAACCGCCGAAACGCCGTGCGTCATCAGCGGCGCGATTGGACCGCGCGGCGACGGCTACAAAGCGGGCAAGATGGACGCCAGCGAGGCGGAAGCCTACCACTCGGCGCAAATCGAAAGTTTCGCATGGACCGAGGCCGACATGGTGGCGGCCTATACGCTCACCAATTTCAACGAGGCAATCGGAGTGGCGCGGGCGGCCAAGGCGCATGCCATGCCTTGCATGATCTCGTTCACCGTGGAGACGGACGGGAAGCTGGTGACCGGCATGGCGCTCGGGGAGGCGATCGACAGGGTCGATGACGCGACGGACGGTGCGCCGGCCTATTACATGATCAACTGCGCACATCCGACGCATTTCATGCAGGCGCTGAAAAAGGGCGAGCGTTGGCTCGACCGAGTCTATGGCGTGAAGGCGAACGCTTCGGCCAAAAGCCATGCCGAGCTGGACGAATCTGGGACACTCGACGCTGGCGACCCGGACGATCTCGGGCGACGCTACAGCAGGCTGAGAAACTCATTTCCGACCATGCGCATTTTGGGCGGCTGCTGCGGCACCGACCATCGGCACATCGCGGCGATCTGCGAGGCCTGCGTGCCGCAAGCAGCGTAGACCTGTATGCGTCCCAGGAGGCGCCACGCTACCAACCGCAGTTTCCGCTGAGAACAAGGAACTGCGGTTGGGCTGAAAAACAGCGTCATCAAAGAACACGCCAGTTCCATAATCTATCTTATGCGACTGAGTGATTCTGCAAAGCAGGAATGTTCGCCCTACTCGTTCTATTCCGACAAGCACACGGTTTTCCAGAAGCGCAAGAGCACAAAGCTAGGCACCAGGCCGAGCAAGGCGATGCCGATTGTTCCGACGCACTGCCCCCGCTAATCAAGCACGGCCACGGCCTCCACCTCGAACAGCATGCCGCCGAGCGCCAGTCTCGGTACCGGCACCAATGTCTGCGCCGGCAGCGTCTCGCCGAACGTTTCCTTGACGTGCCTGGTCAGCACCCCGAGCTTGGATTGGTCATGATCGACCACGAAGACCGTGAGCTTGATGACCTGATTCGGTTTCGCGCCGATCCCCTCAAGCGCCGTGCGCAGGTTCGCATATGCCTGTCCCACCTGGACCGCGAAATCGGGCGACAGCGAGCCGGTGCTGTCTTCTCCGCCTTGGCCAGCGATGTAGGCGATCCGACCTCCGCCGGAAGCGATCACGGCGTGGCTGTAGCCGTTCGGGGCGGGATCGTAGAGGCCTTGCGGATTGACGATGGTCAGCTTGAGATCATTCTCATTCGCTGTGGTCGCAGTGGGAACTCCCATGGTCATGATGATTAGCCCTCCGATAAGCAGATGTTTGATTGCGCGTGACATGATTTTCTCTTGGCTCTGCGGACTGCGAACAACGTACCCCCGCGGCCGGCATGACTGAACTTTAACCCATACGATGACTCGTGCGACGTACGATACATCGTATGGTACGATGTACGAGTCAAGCGTTCAAGATCGACATTCGTCACGTTGCCGGTCAATATCGACGTTCTGAACAGTGAGGAAGACGGATGGCAGCCAAACGTAGCGGCGCCCGGAGCAAACGGTCTCAACAGACAAGTGAATGGCTCCAGCCCGTGCAGGAGCCGCGCAGTGAACCGCCCCTCTCTCGGGAGCGTATCGTGGCGACCGCGGTAGAACTGCTGGACGCTCAAGGGGTCGACGGATTGACGATGCGTGGGCTGGCCGATCGCCTCGGCTCGGGCGTGATGAGCTTATATTGGCACGTCGACAACAAAGAGGATGTCTTTGATCTGGCGCTCGACTCGGTGCTCGAATATCGCGGACCGCCCCAAATAGTTGAGTCTCAAGACTGGCGCGAGGAAGTCGTTCATATGCTCGAAGACTGGCGCGCCAGCATGCTGCGCCATCCTTGGTCGGCATCGCTGCTGCCGCGCCGGGCGCTCGGCCCGAACATCCTCGGTCGCCTAGAACTGCTGAGCATGACCTTGTCCAGAGCCGGCGTAGCGGACGCAGATCTGAACGTCGCGATATGGTCGCTCTGGAACTATGTGATGGGCGCCACCATCACCCGGGCGAGCTTCGACGTCTCGGACGATGACAGGGCCGCCGCGCAGCAGCGCCTTACACGCCTCAGCGAACGCTGCCCGACAATCGAACGCTCTCGTCTGCTGTTGGATAACGATTGGGATGGCGCCTTCCGGAAAGGCCTCGCCTTCCTACTTGATGGCCTCGCTCCAAGATGAGCGAGCGCGATCTGCAACGGATGAAAGACTCTCTGATTTTTACGTCGATTGGCGCACTTTGTATTAATCTTGCGACCTTGCAGGCTAATGCATGTCGCGCAAAAGTGTGCAGCGGTTATGCGATAACGACATGCATAAAAACAAGAACTTAAAGCGCGTCGCATGAATCCGTTCAAACGCGACGCGCTTTAGGATTTTGCCGCCCTTCCGCAAATGACCCCTATCCTGCACGTTCAACACTGTAGTTTCATCAAGACCATCAAGAAATGACCGCCTCACCTTCCTTTCTCGGCTTTCCCGATCGCCTCGCCGATGGCCGCATGCCCCGTGCGGTGATCTTCGGAGCCGGTCATGGCAGCACTTATCCCGGCAAGGACAGCAGCGGCTATGCCTTGGCCGCCGACGCCATCCGCGCTGCGAGCCAGGACGATGCCGCGCTCGTCGAGCACTGGGATTTCGATCTCGGCGGTCCGCTGTTCGACGGCAAGCCGGCCTGCTGCATCGATGCCGGCGACATCCCGACCACCATGCATGACAATGTCGGCAACCGGGCCCGGATCGAGGCAAAGACGTGCGAGGCGCTGGCATTGCCGGCCGTACCGATCCTGCTCGGCGGCGACGATTCCGTGGTCATACCTTTTCTTGCCGGCTTTGCGGATCACGGGCCGGTCTGGATCCTGCAGATCGACGCCCATATCGACTGGCGCGACGAGGTGCATGGCGAACACCACGGCTATTCAAGCCCGATGCGCCGGGCAAGCGAGATGCCGCATGTCGCCGGCATGGTGCAGGTCGGCCTCCGTAGCGTCGGCAGCGCACGCCTCGCCGAGATTGAAGCGGCGCGGCGCTATGGCAGCCGCTTCGTAACCGCCCGCGAAGTTCACGCTCAGGGCGTCGAAGCCGCTCTCCGGCATATTCCGGAAGGAGTGCGGGTCGTCGTCACCCTCGACTGCGACGGCCTAGATCCCGGCATCATGCCGGGCGTGGCGGCACGTACGGCCGGAGGCCTCACCTATACGCAGGTGATCGACCTGATCGCGGGCGTCGGCAGGCGGGCCAGGATCGCAGGATTCGATCTTGTCGAGCTCTATCCTCCCTCCGACATCGACGGCCTGTCGGCCCTGACCGCCGCGCGCCTTCTCGTCAATGTAATCGGCACCATCGTCCGGCAGGTTTGAAACCCGGCTTCCTGCTCTTCGCGCAGGCGGGCGGACAGTCGCCGTTCCAAACGAAGCAGTCGGGTGGCGGAGGTCCAAGACCGGCCCCACCCGCACCGCGCACTGTCAGACATCGCCGAAATCACCGCCATCGTTGAAACCGGAATCGTCGGCCCCGTCGGAGCCCCCCTCCTCCGCCCGTGGTGCCGGCGATTTCCGCGACGCGCTTCAAGTCTGTTTCGTTGCATGTCGCTGCTCCAAAACCTCTGACGCGGCTATTCGCGCTCGCCGGTGAAGTTCAGCAGCAGCTGGAAGATGTTGACGAAGTTCAGATAGAGCGAGAATGCACCGAAGACGGCGAGCTTCTGTTGCGATTCCGCGCCGAAATTTTCCGCATACTGCTCCTTGATCGTCTGCGTGTCCCAGGCAGTGAGCCCGATGAAGACGGCGATGCCGATCACCGAAATGGCGAACTGGAGCGCGGTCGAGCCGAGGAAGATGTTGACGAGGCTGGCAATCACCACGCCGATCAGGCCCATGATCAGGAAGGACGAGAACTGGGTCAGATCACGCTTGGTCGTGTAGCCGTAAAGGCTGGTCGCGCCGAACATGGTGGCGGCGATGAAGAAGGTGCGCGCGATGCTGGTGCCGGTGAAGACTAGAAACACTGAGGCCAGCGACAGGCCCATGACCGCACAGAACGCCCAGAACATCGCCTGAGCGCCGGCCGCGGACATCGTCTGTATCCGGAACGAGAACAAGAGCACGAAGGCGAGCGGTGCCAGCATCACCACCCACTTCAACGGGCTGGAAAAGATCGGCACGTAGAGGGCTGGCGTGGAAGCCACCACGAAGGCGATCACGCCCGTAACGACGAGGCCAATGCCCATGTAGTTATAGACGCGCAGCATATGCTGGCGCAGGCCTTCGTCGTAGACGGCTCCGGCTTGGGCTCCGACGCCCGAGCGGTATCCTAGGTTGGGGGTGTTCATGCGGATTCTCCTTGGTGAGGGTCAGTAAAGCGTTTTGGCGAGCGTTTCTGCGGCGCGATCGAGGTCGCGGACATCGCTTCGAGCGACGACCGCGTAGGCGACCTCCCCGACCTGGAAGTAAGCTGAGGAAATTTCATCCGAGGGAACGATGGTCGGCTGGACCACGTCGAACGTTCCGGGCCTGATCGCGAAGAGCGAGATCAGCCCCAGGTCCCTTGTTTCGACAGCCATCTCGACGCTTGGGCCGAACTGCGACGGATAGATCTGCACGTCACGGACCTTCCAGTCCTTCGGCAGCGATGGCATGACGATCGCCGTGGCAGCGCGGATTTCGTTCGCATTGTAGTTCGGCGTTTCGAGCTGCGATGACATGGCCTCGCGCATGATCGTCGTCCTGTGTGCCCGGATCGCCTCTTCCAGATAGACAGGCGGCTGGGTCGAGGCGACGACTTTCGTCACCGATATCGGCCCGACGATCCCGTTCGCCAACCAGCCCGCGGCCACCAGGACTGCGACCGTCGCTGCCCGCTGCAACGTGCCTAAAACGCGGCCCCGGGCCAGCCCCCGTTCCAGCCGCCGTGCCGCATCGGCCGTTGCCGGCCGCGCCATGCCCTTGGATCCGGCAAGCGCCAAGCGCAGTTCGTCGCGCGTCCTGAGGTCGGACATCACGCGCGCGGCCACCTCCGGACGGGCGGAAAGAAACGCCTCGACCTCGATGCGGCGGGCAACGTCCAACTGGTCGTCGACATAGGCGTCGAGGTCGGCATCGGTCACCGGGTCGCGCAGTTCGTTCATCACGGACATCACGGGCCTCCCACGATCCTGAGGTGGCTTTTCGCTCCCGCCGGCAACGTGTCCTCCATCTCGCGGAGCGCCGCGCGCGCCCGGCCGATGCGCGACATCAGCGTTCCCAGCGGCACGCCGCTGGCCTCGGCCGCCTGGCTATAGCTAAGTCCCTCGATGACGACGAGATGCAGCGCCGAGCGCTGCTCTTGCGGCAATTTGAAAAAGGCTTCGCGCACCTGTGCCAGGCGGACGGAATGCTCCTGAGGGGCCTGCATACTGGCGTCGGCAAGATATTCGGCCTGCTTGATACGCGCCGCTTCAGCCTTGCGGGACCGTAAGCCGTCGATGAACGCGTTGTGGACGATCGACAGCAGCCATGCGCGCAGGTTCCCGCCGGATCGGAAGGTGCCGCGCCGCTCGTAGGCACGCACCAGCGCGTCATGCACCAGATCCTCCGCTTCGACGCTGTCGCGCGTCAGCGAGCGCGCGTAGCGCCGCAGGGAACCAAGCTGTCCTATGATATCGAAGCGTGGCATCGACCCTCTCATGTCCTGTTTACGGAGCATGGCAGGTTTTAATCCCGCTCCTTAAGTTTTTTTGCGATCGGGAAGTTCAACATTACCCCGTGCAGGAGGCCTGGGTCCCGTATGGTGGGCTCAGGCTCCCATCCCCGTGCAACCCTCCCCATCATCGCTTGGGCCGACCCCAAAGATATCCCTCATCTGGACGGCGGTCACCATCGCGTCGCGCCAGCCAGCTGCCGGGTTGACGGCGTAGTTCACAATGTCCGGGCGGAGAGATCGACCAGGATTCGATGTTTACACCTGAATTAATTTGTGACGCGGAAAACTGTGAAGATGTCATCATTTTCGGGGCACTTGCGCGTTATAGGCTGGAAACATTCACCGCCGACGTTGCTTCGCCGACGGTTCTTTTTGAGCCCGCCTCGTTCAACCAGTTACAGACCCAACATGACAAACAATACGCCAGCCCAGCGGGATACCCGCATTGATGTCTTCCGCGCGCTGGCGCTGCTGACGATTTTCGTCAACCATGTGCCGGGGACGATCTTCGAGTATTTCACGCACAAGAATTTCGGCTTTTCAGATTCGGCCGAAGCCTTCGTGCTGATTTCAGGGATTGCCGTTGGGCTCGCCTACGGACTGAAGTTCCAGCCGGGGAACCGGTTGCTCATCACCCTGAAGGCCTGGCGGCGTGCCGGCGTTCTCTATGTCACCCACATCATGACCACGATGGCGACGCTGGCGATCTTCTCGGCGGCTGCATTGCATTTCTCGCGGCCCGATCTTTTGAAGCTGATCAACATCCAGATGATCATCGAGGACACGCCGGAAGCGCTGCTCGGCATCGCCACGCTCGGCCATCAGATCGGCTATAACAACATTCTTTCCATGTATGCCGTCGTACTTCTGATGATGCCGCTTTTCCTGTGGATCGGCACTTTCAGCCTGCGCCTGATGCTTGCCGCTTCCGCTCTCCTCTGGCTCATCGCCGGCATTTTCCAGATCGCGCCTTCGAATTATCCCGGCGACGACGGCTTCTGGTTCCTGAATCCGCTCTCCTGGCAGTTTCTGTTCGTCATCGGGATCGCCGGCATGCTGCACGTCAAGCGCGGCGGCGAAATCCGCTTCAACTGGATGATGGCGAGCGCGGCCGTCGGGTATTTGGTCGGCGCGTTGATTTGGGTGCGGCTGCCACTGTGGGGCGTCGAGACGGCCTCCGGCCTGCCTACCGTGCTGACCGGCTTCGACAAGACATTCCTGTCGCTGTCGCGGCTTATGCACATTCTGGCGATCACCTATCTGATCGTGTCGATCCCGGCGCTCTCCAACCTGGCGAAGACGGGTCCCAGCCACCCGCTCGCGGTTCTCGGTAAGCATTCGCTACCGGTTTTCGTCGCCGGAACGATCCTCGCCATGATCGCGCAGGTCATGAAGGTCGTCAGCCCAGGCGGGCTTCTTTATGACGCGATCCTGATCTCGACAGGCATCGCGCTGCAGTTCGGCTTCGCTTATTACCTCGAATGGTTGCCGCGGATCGGGTGGGGCGGCAAGAAGCTGCAACCTGTCGCCGCCTTGCCGTCTGCTGCCCTAACGCCGGCGCCATAGAACGGCGTCGACCAGTTGACATGCGGAAACCCGCATTTGCTCGGTCTGGCGCTTTTCAGCCTGGCGCAAATGAAACCGCTAGCGCAGCACGACCGATTTGCGTATCACTCCGCCGCAAACGGAACCGCGCCGATGTTCGAAGACCTCCAGCCTGCCCCAGCCGACAAGATCCTTGCCTTGATCGGCCTCTATCGCGCCGATCCCCGCCCCGACAAGGTCGACCTCGGGGTCGGCGTCTACAAGGATCGCGACGGCAAGACGCCGGTGATGCGCGCCGTGCGCGAGGCCGAAAAGCGATTGCTGCAGAACCAGGATACCAAGACCTATCTCGGCCTCGCCGGTGATACCGGTTTCAATGCTGCGATGGCGAGGCTCACCTTCGGTCCGGCCGCCGACATGACGCGCATCCGCGCGGCGCAGGCGCCCGGCGGCTCCGGCGCGCTGCGGCTGGTGGCCGAGTTGCTCAAGAGGACGCGATCCGACGCGACGATCTGGCTGTCGGGCCCAACATGGCCGAACCACATGCCGGTGATGCGCGCCGCCGGCCTGCAGATACGCGAATACCCCTATTTCGACGCTGCCTCAGGTGCTGTTCGCTTCGCGGACATGATGAGCGCGCTGGCGACCGCCAAGAGCGGCGACGTGGTGCTGCTGCATGGCTGCTGCCACAATCCGACAGGCGCCAATCTGGACGCCGCGCAGTGGGCTGAAATAGCCGACCTCGTCGTCGATCGCCGCCTCCTGCCTTTTGTCGACATTGCCTATCAGGGCTTTGGCGAAGGCCTGGACGCCGATGCCGCCGGCTTGCGCCTGCTGGCAGCGAAAGTTCCGGAAATGGTCGTCGCCTCGAGCTGCTCGAAAAACTTTGCCGTCTATCGTGACCGCGTCGGCGCGGCGATGATCCTGGCAAAAGACAGCGCGCAGGCGGATGTGGCAATGAGCCAGATGCTGTCGGCTGCGCGCGCCATGTATTCGATGCCGCCGGACCACGGCGCGGCCGCGGTGCGCATCGTGCTTGAAGACGCCACGCTACGCACCGACTGGGAAGCGGAGCTCGAGGAGATGCGCCTGCGCATGCTGCGGCTTCGGGTGCAGTTCGCCGAAGCGCTGCGGCGGCAGTCCAATTCCGACCGCTTCGATTTCGTCGCCAGTCATCGCGGCATGTTTTCCCGGCTTGGCCTGTCCGAAGCACAGGTCGAACGGCTGCGCGCCGAGCACGGCGTCTATATGGTCGGCGACAGCCGCATCAACGTCGCCGGCCTGCCGGAAGACGGGATGGACGCGCTCGCCAAGGCGATCGTCTCCGTACTCGATTGAGGGGCTGCGCAACGCTGTGGACAATCGCCCCTCGCCGTCCGACGGCGTTGGCCGGGCGGCCGGGCGCACGATAACATTCGGCAGATGAAACCCTCGAAAGACATTTCCCGGCTGATCGAAATCATGGCGGCGCTGCGGGCGCCGGAAACCGGCTGTCCGTGGGACATCGAGCAGGATTTTTCGACGATTGCGCCCTACACGATCGAGGAAGCCTACGAGGTGGCGGACGCCATCGCGCGCGGCGACCTGGACGATCTGCGCGACGAGCTCGGCGACCTTCTGCTGCAGGTCGTCTACCATGCACAGATGGCCGAGGAAGCCGGTGAATTCGCCTTCGGCGACGTGGTCCAGGCCATCACCACAAAGATGATCCGCCGCCATCCGCATGTCTTCGGCGACGAGAAGGCGCGCAGCGCCGGCATGGCCAAGGGCATGTGGGAGAAGATCAAGGCCGAGGAAAAGGCGGAAAAGCGAAACGCTCGCCTCGCCCGCGGGCACGATCCGGAGGATCACGGCAAGGGTTTTCTGGACGGCATTCCGGTCGCCCTGCCCGCTTTGACCCGGGCGCTCAAGCTGCAGGAAAAAGCGGCTCGCGTCGGCTTCGACTGGAGCGAGGCCACGCCGATCCTAGACAAGATCGAGGAAGAGATCGGCGAGTTGCGCGAGGCTCTTTCCAAGGGCGATACGGCTTCGATCAAGGACGAGTTCGGCGACATGCTGTTTGCCGTCGTCAATCTCGGACGTCATCTCAAGGTCGATTCCGAAGCGGCGCTCAGCGGCACCAACGAGAAATTCCGGTCGCGGTTCCACCATGTCGAGCAAGCGCTGGAAGCGTCCGGAAACACGCTGGAAAAGGCGACTCTGGACGAGATGGAGGTGCTTTGGCAGCAAGCCAAGAGCGCGAAGTAACAGCGATTACCCGTTGTTTTTACGGTTCAATCGGCTTTCGACCTCTTCGCGCGCGCTTTGCGTGGCCTTAAGCGAGATGGTCAAGCTGCCATCCTCATTGTCGGCGCGCGAGACGATGTCGCCATTGCGGTAGAGCCAGTCGACGAGTCCAAGCTGGTCAGGCTTGAGCGTGACGGTCAGCGTCTCCAGGTCGCCTGAAACTCTTGCCTCGATGATCGCCTTCAGCACATCGATGCCTTCGCCGGTGGCGGCCGATATGGCAATCGGTGGTGCCTTCTTCCCGTCGATGCCGTCGGCGAGCAACCGCGCCCGGTTGCCTTCATCGAGCCGGTCGATCTTGTTCCACACTTCGATGACGCGCTTGGTGTCGCCGGCATCGACGCCGAGATCGGCGAGGATGCGCTCGACATCCTCGGCCTGGGCTGCCGTGTCGGGATCCGAAATATCACGCAGATGGATGACGAGATCGGCCTCGACCACTTCTTCCAGCGTGGCCCGGAACGCCGCGATCAGATGCGTCGGCAGGTCTGAAATGAAACCGACGGTGTCCGAAAGGATGACCGGCGTGCCGTGCGGCAGTCGCCCCCGACGCAGTGTCGGATCGAGCGTGGCAAACAGCATGTCCTCGGCCAGCACCCCTGCTCCGGTCAGCCTGTTGAACAGCGTCGACTTGCCGGCGTTGGTATAGCCGACGATCGCCACCACCGGGAAAGGCACCTTCTTGCGCTTGGCGCGGTGCAGGTCACGGGTGCGCCGCACGGTTTCCAGCTCGTGCTTCAGCTTGTTGATCTTGTCCTGCAGGACACGGCGGTCCGACTCGATCTGCGTTTCGCCGGGGCCGCCGAGGAATCCGGCGCCGCCGCGCTGGCGCTCGAGGTGGGTCCAGCTTCGCACGAGCCGGCCCTTCTGATAGTTGAGGTGCGCAAGATCGACTTGCAGCGTGCCTTCCTTGGTGCGTGCGCGCTCGCCGAAGATCTCGAGGATCAGCCCGGTGCGATCCAGCACCTTGGCGTTCAATTCCTTCTCGAGATTGCGTTGCTGCACCGGCGTCAGCGGATGATCGACAATAACCAGTTCAGCATGGCCCTCTTTGACGATCTCGGCGAACTCCGCAACCTTGCCGCTGCCGAGCAAGGTCGCAGGCCGCGGATCATTGACCGTCACCACCGCGGTATGGATCGGGTCGAGGTCAATGGCGCGGGCCAGACCAACCGCCTCGTCGTGGCGGGCCTCGGCGGAACGCATCAGGCGCGGACGATTCGTATCTTCGTCGCCGCGCGGCTGGCGGGTGAGCACGGGTACGATGACCACGGCCCGGGTCGAGCCTTCGGCTTCCGCCCCCAGCTGATATGCTGTTTTTTCGCGAACGCTACGGTCCGCGTCTTTCTTGCGTGCCAATCAGGCGCCCTGGCTTTCCTCGCCATCGAACATCTGAACCGGCTGGCTCGGCATGATCGTGGAAATGGCGTGCTTGTAGACGAGTTGGGAATGGCCGTCGCGACGCAGCAGAACACAGAAATTGTCGAACGAAGTGACCACACCGGTCAGCTTCACGCCGTTGATGAGAAAGATGGTGAGTGGGTTTTTGCTTTTGCGAACTGAATTCAGGAACAGGTCCTGAAGATTCTGCGATCGTTCCGCCATTGTTCTTGTCTTTCGCCGATCCCCTTCGGTTTGCAGGCCAATGCGCCAAATTACCCGGCACATGTCAAGCGCGCAAACACCATCTTGCCGTCAATAACGACAAGCAGAACGAGATATATTGATGTTCATTCCACCTGTGCGGTTATCAGGCTGGACTTTTTTCCGCAATGTCAAAAAAGGCTTGCCGCAAGGAAAGTGTTATCGAGCCCGGATGCCCGTTGGCGACGGGAGCACCGTCGATGGCCACCACCGGCATGGCGATCGTGGTCGCGGAGCTGATGAAAACCTCGCGCGCGGCCTTGGCCTCGGCGACCGAAAAGCCTCGCTCCTCGATCTTCAGGCCGAGCTTGGCGGCCACGTCGAACAGCGTGGTGCGGGTGATGCCGCGCAGGATGCCGTGCTCGGCCGGCCGCGTCACCAGCACGCCATCCCTGGTGATGATCCAGGCGTTCGACGATCCACCTTCCTTGACGGTGCCGTCGGCATCGACGAACCAGGCTTCCTGGGCGCCGGCTTCCTTGGCCTTCTGTTTGGCGAGGACATTCGGCAACAGCCCGACGGACTTGATATCGACCCGGTCCCAACGATTCTCCGGCACGGTGAGAACCTTGATCCCGCTTTCGGCCCTCTTCGCGGCAGCAGCGGGGTCGGCTTTCCTGGCGGTCACCACCAGTGACGGTTTCGTGCCCGCCGGGAAAACAAAGTCACGGCTGGCGACGCCGCGCGTCACCTGAAGGTAGACCAGGCCATCGGTGACATGGTTGCGGCGGACCACCTCGCGCAGGATAATCGGCAGCACGCCTGGGGTGACCGGCCATCCGATCGACAGCTCACGCAACGAACGGTCCAGCCGGGCGAGGTGGCGAGGCATATCGACGATGAAGCAGCGCGCCACCTCGCAGACCTCGTAGACGCCATCGGCGAACTGATAGCCGCGGTCCTCGATGTGCACGACAGCGTCGGCGTGAGCGACATAGCGCCCGTTCACATAGGCAATGCGCGGCATGGATCACCCCCGGAGAAGTCCCGGCTTTTCTTAAGCGATTCCGCCGCCGCCGTAACCGAAAATTGCGTAGGCCACGATTGGTTCGGCTGTCAGACGCCCAGCGACTTCAGCTTGCGGTGAAGCGCCGAGCGCTCCATGCCAATGAACTCGGCTGTCTTCGAGATATTGCCGCCAAAACGGTTGATCTGGGCGATCAGATAGTCCTTCTCGAACTGTTCGCGCGCTTCACGCAGCGGCAGCGCCATGATGTGCTGATCGGATTGGTTTGGCGTGCGCGGCATGACATCGCCGATCTCGGCAGGCAAGAGGTCGGCGGTGATCGGCGCATCGGCATCGTCGCCGCGCGCCAGGATCATCAATCGCTCGACATTGTTGCGCAACTGGCGGACGTTGCCCGGCCAGTTGTGCGCCTGCAGCACCGCCAGCGCGTCGTCGCCGATGCGCCGCGGCCGGATGCCGGCCTGCCGGGAGATCTGCTTCATAAAATTGTCGACCAGATAGGGAATATCCTCCCGCCGCTCGGCCAGTCCCGGCACCATGACCGGAACCACCGCCAGGCGGTGATAGAGATCCTCGCGGAATCGGCCGTCGGCGATCATCGCTTCCAGGTTCTGCGAGGTCGACGATATGATTCGGACATCGACCTTGACCCGCTTGGTGCCCCCTACCCGCTCGAACTGCTGTTCGACCAGCACGCGCAGGATCTTGTTTTGCGTTTCGCGCGGCATGTCGGCCACTTCGTCGATGTAGAGAATGCCGCGGTGGGCTTCTTCAAGCGCACCGACCTTGCGTTCGACACCGTTTGATTCGGTGCCGAACAGCTCGACCTCCATGCGTTCGGGCGTGATGTTGGCAGCGCTCAGCGTGACGAACGGCGCGCTCTTGCGCGCCGACAGCGTGTGGATGGCGCGTGCCGCGAGTTCCTTGCCTGACCCGGACGGGCCGATGATCATGACGCGGCTGTTAGTCGGCGCGACACGCTCGATGGTCTGGCGCAACTGGCTCATCGCCGACGACATGCCGATCAGGTCGAAGGTTTCGCCACTGCGCAGCTTGAGGTCCGAAACCTCGCGTTTCAGTTTCGAGGTTTCAATCGCGCGCTCGGCGATGAGGATCAGCCTGTCGGCCTTGAACGGCTTCTCGATGAAGTCATAGGCACCGCGGCGGATGGCCGAGACCGCCGTTTCGATGTTGCCGTGCCCCGAGATCATCACCACGGGCAGGTTCGGGTGCATCGTCTTGATCTCGTCCAGCAGCGCCAATCCGTCCAGACGCGAGCCTTGCAGCCAGATATCGAGGAAAATCAGCCTCGGCGCCCGGTCGGCGATCGCCGCCAGGGCGCTGTCGGCATCGAATGCCGTGCGGGTTTCGTGACCTTCGTCGCTCAGAATACCGGCGACTAGTTCGCGGATGTCTTCCTCGTCATCGACGATGAGAATATCAGACGCCATTACCGACCTTTTCAGTTTCTCTTTCGTGTTCCGTCCTGTCTTCGCCGCGCAACGGCACAGTGGTGGCAAGCGGCAGGATGATGCTGATCATCGCGCCTCGCCCGCCGTGGAAATCAGCCGGCGCGTCATGCAGTTCGAGCTGGCCGCCATGGTCCTCCACTATCTTCTTGACGATAGCGAGGCCGAGCCCCGTGCCCTTCTCGCGTGTCGTCATATAAGGCTCGAGCAGTCGCTGACGATTCTCGCGCGGCAAACCCTTGCCATTGTCGATGACGTCGATGCGAATCGCGCCATTCTGCCGTCCGGCTTGAATCCGGATTATGCCGTGCGAGCGATCCTTTTGATCAAGTCCGTCGATCGCCTCGGCTGCGTTCTTGATAACGTTGCCGAAAGCCTGCGCCATCAGGCGGCTGTCGAAAGTGCCTTTGAGCGGCTCGTTGCCGAACACGCGCTCGAAGGTGATATCGGCGCGACTCACTTCGACGAGGAACGAGGCTTCGCGCAACGATTCGCGCAAATCGAGGGCCTTCATCTCGGGCTTGGGCATGCGTGCGAAAGCGGAGAACTCGTCGACCATGCGGCCGATATCCTCCACTTGCCTGATGATCGTGTCGGTGCACTGATCGAAAACCTCGCGGTCTTCGGTGATAACCTTGCCGTAGCGGCGCTTGATGCGCTCGGCGGAAAGCTGGATCGGCGTCAGCGGGTTCTTGATCTCGTGGGCGATACGCCGCGCCACATCCGCCCAGGCCGAGGAGCGCTGCGCCTGGACCAGATCGGTGATGTCGTCGACCGTCACCACATAGGATTTCTCCTCCGAACCGTCGTCGCCGGCCTCGACCGTGATCTGCACGTTAAAGGTCCGCTCCGTGCCGGCGCGATAAAAGGTCACCTGCTCGCGATAGACAGGCTTGCCCGACTTTCGACCGATCTCGAAGACGCGACCGACATGCGGCAGCAGGGCGGAGAGATTCTGCCCGAGTGCGGCGGTGGCCGATATCGCCAGCATCGTTTCGGCCGACCGGTTGACGATGGTGACGATACCATACGGATCGACGCCAATGACGCCGGCGGTGACGCCGGCAAGCACGGCTTCAGAAAAGCGGCGCCGTTCGTCGATCAAATCCTTGGCGGACAGGATCTCGTTACGCTGCGACTTCAGTTCCAGCAGCATCTTGTTGAAGGTGTTGCCGAGCGAGGCGACGTCGCCGTCGGAAGGCCGAACGGGCACGGCAACGTCGAGATTGCCGGTCGCGACCTCGTCGGCCGCGCCGATCAGCTGACGGATGGGCCGCACCAGGCGGTCGGCGACGGCAATGCCGGTCCAGATGGCGGACAGAATGATGATCAGCGTCAGCGACAGATAGGGAAGCGCGAAGGCCACCTGCGAGGTGCGGCGATTGCTTTCCAGGCCGCGATACTCGTCGGTGTTGGCTCTGACAATCTGCCGCGCCTTGATCACCTCGGGATCGACGAGGCGGATGGTGTAGAGATAGAGCCCTTCGATCTCGCGCAGCTTGACGATGGCGCCCATGATGTTGCGCGTCTTCGGCTCGATCAGCACCGGCCTGCCGTCGGCAGCACTGCTCATGGCGCCTTCCGGCGGTTCCGGCATGGCAAAATCGGCGTCGGTCTTGGCGCTCATGACGAACGAACCGTCAGGCTTGACCAGTGCGGCGTGGGCCAGCGAGCGCCCCACCGCTTCCTTGTTCATCAGATCGAGGAAGCCGGTTCTATCGAGGCCGTAAAGCGTGCGGGAGGCGTCGAGATCGTAGGCCATCGACAGGGTCGTTCCCTGGAGATTGCGCGCGTTCTCCTGCACATAGGCATCGGCAATCGACAGCGACGAATTGACGATCGTCTTGGTGCGGATCTCGAACCAGCGATCGAGGCCAATGTCGAGCGTGATCGAGGCGATGATCGCCACCATGATGGCCGGAATCGCGGCGACCAGCGCGAACATCGCGACGATCCGCACATGCAGTCGCGACGCCGCCTTGCCACGCCGGCGCGCCATCGCGATACGATGCACTTCGCGGCCGACCAGCGCGATCAGGAACAGGATGAACGCCGCATTGAGGGCGATAAGCGCCAGCGTCGTCCTTTCGTCCGGCGTGATCGGCGTGGCGCCGACGAGAATGGCGAAGGATATCGCCGCCGTAACCAGCGCACCGACAACCGCCACGACGCCGGGCAGCGCAAGCAGCCGACGCCCGTCTCTTGTTCCGGGCTCGCTGAAAAGCGGGTCGCTCAGTCTCGGTGCCCGTGAAGCCATGTCGCCGTCTAGAGCCAGTGATTGCGTCGGATCTATGCAACGCATTGTGGCGATTATGCAACAAGTGTGACCTGGACGGAAATGTTTCGGCGATCGATCCCCGGAAAAGGTGCGGCCCTATCGCTTTGGCCCGAAATCGGAATCGGTTTTCGGGCCAATGCGATAACTCAAAGTGCCAGCGCGTACTTTGCACGCCCGAAGGACGCACGTCGCTCTACGCTTGCCTGGACGATTTGTAGACGTTGACGCCAAGCTCGCGGATCTTCTTGCGCAGCGTGTTGCGGTTGAGCCCCAGGAGTTCCGCGGCCTTGATCTGGTTGCCGCGGGTTGCCGTCATCGAGGCAAGGACCAGCGGATATTCGACCTCGGAGAGAATGCGCTGATAGAGCCCGGCCGGCGGCAATTCACCGGCGAACGACGCAAAATAGCGCTGCAGGAAATGTTCCACCGCCTGGCCGATGGACAAATCGTCGGGAATAAGGTTGCCGCCGCCGGGAACGACCGGCCTGTCGCCGGTCTTCAGTTCCGCCTCGATGATCTCGGCGGAAATCTCATCCTGCGAATAGAGCGCGGCCAGCCTACGGACAAGATTTTCGAGCTCGCGCACATTGCCAGGCCACGGGTAGCGCTTCATCAGCTCGATGCCGCCGGTGGAAATCCGCTTGGTCTGCAGGCCTTCACTGGCGCCGAGCTTGAAGAAGTGCCGGACGAGATCCGGAACGTCCTCGGACCGCTCGCGCAGCGCCGGCAGCCTGAGCGGCACGACATTCAGGCGATAGAACAGATCCTCGCGGAAAAGCCCCTGATTGATCAGCGTGCGCAGATCCTTGTTGGTGGCGGCGACGATGCGCACGTCGGTTTTGATCGGCGTGCGGCCGCCGACAGTGGTGTATTCGCCCTGCTGCAGGACACGCAGCAGGCGCGTCTGCGCCTCCATCGGCATGTCGCCGATCTCGTCGAGGAAGAGCGTGCCGCCTTCGGCCTGCTCGAAACGGCCGGTGGAACGGTTCTGCGCGCCAGTGAAGGCGCCCTTCTCGTGCCCGAACAGTTCCGATTCGATCAGATCGCGCGGAATCGCCGCCATGTTGATCGCGACGAAAGGGCCGCCGCGACGACGGCCATATTCGTGCAGCGCACGTGCAACCAGTTCCTTGCCGGTGCCCGATTCGCCTGAGATCATCACCGTCAGATCGGTCTGCATCATGCGTGCCAGCATGCGGTAGATATCCTGCATGGCGGCCGAGCGGCCGACCAGCGGCATCGTTTCCGGCGGCTCGTCCGCCCGCGCATCGATCTTCGGCCGTCGCGGCTCGGAAAGCGCCCGGTTGACGATGTTGAGAAGCTCGGTCAGGTCGAACGGTTTTGGCAGGTATTCGTAGGCGCCGGTTTCGGAAGCCCGAATCGCGGTCATGAACGTGTTCTGGGCGCTCATGACGATGACGGGCAGTTCCGGCCGCGCCTTCTTGATGCGCGGCAGCATGTCGAAGGCATTCTCGTCCGGCATGACCACGTCGGTGATGACGAGATCGCCCTCGCCCGCCGCCACCCAGCGCCACAGCGTCGAGGCGTTGGACGTCACGCGCACCTCATGGCCGACGCGCGAAAGCGCCTGATTGAGGACCGTGCGGATGGCCGCATCGTCGTCGGCGACGAGAATATTGCCGCGAACAGTCATTTGCGGTCTCCTTCGCCATCATCGTCTGTGCCAAACGGCGTTTCTTTCCAGGCTGGCATCAGGATGCGGAAGGTGGTTCCGCGCGGCGTCGAATCGCATTCGATGATGCCGCCATGCTCGCCGACGATTTTCGCGACCAGCGCCAGACCAAGCCCCGACCCGTTCGGCTTGGTGGTGATGAAGGGGTCGAACAGGATCGGCAGGATATCTTCGGAAACGCCGGAGCCGTTGTCGCGGACGCAGAATTCCAGCGGCAACGACACGCGGCCCTGCGTTCCCGGAACGGAGACACGGATGCCCGGACGGAACGCGGTCGTCAGACTGATCTCGCCTTGCGGATCGCCGCCGATGGCCTCGGCCGCATTCTTGACCAGGTTGAGGAACACCTGGATGAGCTGGTCGCGGTTGGCGAAGACCGGAGGCAGTGATGGATCATAATCCTCCAATATCTTGATTTTCTTTGCAAAACCGTTCTTTGCAATCGCCTTCACATGGTCCAGTACGACATGGATGTTGACCGGATAGCGGTCGATGGGCCGCTCGTCGGAAAACACCTCCATGCGATCGACCAGCGAGACAATACGGTCGGTCTCATCGGTGATCAGCCGGGTCAGCGCGCGATCCTCGTCGGAAGCCGACAGTTCAAGCAGTTGGGCAGCGCCCCGGATGCCGGACAGCGGGTTCTTGATCTCGTGGGCAAGCATCGCGGCTAGGCCGGTCACCGAACGCGCCGCACCGCGATGCGTCATCTGCCGATCGATCTTGTCGGCCATCGATCGTTCCTGAAACATCACCACCACGGCGCCCGGGAATTCCGGCACCGGCGCGACGTAGAGATCGACGACTTTCTCGATGCCAAGGCGTGGCGACGACACATCGACCCGGTATTCGTTGACGGGCGCCCGGCGCTCGCGCACCTGGTCGACAAGCGTCAGCAGCGGGCTGCCGAAGGGAATGAGCTTGGGTAATGTGTTACGGGCGAGCATGGTCGCGCTCGAGCGGAAGAAGTCCTCGGCATCGGCATTGGCGAAGGTGATGAACCCTTCCGCATCGACCATGATTACCGGGCGACGGATCGTGTTGAGTACGATGTGAGCGGCGTCCGCCATGTCCATGCTCTGTGCAACGGTGGCATTCATGCTGCGCTCCGCAGGTTCATCGCCTCGGGAGCGCTTGAAAACACCTCGCGCAACGCGGCAATGACGCGGACGGGCTCGAAGGAGGTGAGGATGGCCTTTCGCTGCTCACCGACGACGCCAGCGGCGTGGCGGTCGAGATACCAGCCAAGATGCTTGCGCGCCTGGCGCACGCCGCTTTCGATGCCGTAGAGCGTCAGCATGTCCTCGTAGTGGGCGACCACGTAGTCGGCCAGAGCTTGCGGGCTTTCGGGCACGTCGGGCGTTGTCTCTCTTGCCGCGGCTGCCGCGATGCTGCCCGCCGTCCACGGCGCGCCATAATGCGCGCGGCCGATCATCACCGCGTCGGCGCCCGACTGGTCGAGGATCATTGCTGCCTCCGCCGGCGAGCCGACATCGCCATTGGCGACAACCGGGATCGACACAGCCTGCTTTATGCGTGCGATGGCGCGCCAGTCGGCCTTGCCCTGGTAGAACTGGCAACGCGTGCGGCCGTGCACCGTCACCATCTTGACGCCCGCCTGCTCGGCGCGGCGCGCCAGCATCGGCGCGGTGAGCGCGGTTTCGTCCCAGCCGAGCCGCATCTTGACCGTAACCGGCACCTCGACGGCGCCGACCACCGCCTCAATCAGCGACAGAGCGTGATCGAGATCGCGCATCAGCGCCGAACCGGCATAACCGCCCGTCACCTTCTTGGCCGGGCAGCCCATATTGATGTCGACGATGTCGGCGCCCTCGCCCGCGGCGATTCGGGCGCCCTCGGCCATATGCGCCGCCTCGCGGCCGGCAAGCTGGACCATGTGAACAGGCAGCCCGGAGTGACGGATGCGCAGGCCGGAACCGGCTCTGCCCCTGGCAAGTTCGCCGCTCGCCACCATCTCCGAGACGACCAATCCGGCGCCATGCGCATAGGCACGCTGCCGAAACGGTTCATCTGATATACCCGACATGGGCGCGAGAAAGGCGCGATTGCGGATTCTCACGCCACCCACGTCCAACGGCGAAGCCAATTTAGTCACGTCGCGCATGCACAAAAACCAAGCATCTTCAATTGCTGCACATTCTCTAGCCAGAATGGCGGCAATGTGCAACGCGCAATGACGTCACATTAAGGCGCATTTGGGAAAAATGCTGGCGTTGACCCTGCGCCGCGACTAAGCGTCTCGGCATGACAGATGCAAGCAAAAAACCTTCGGCTGTAGACGACAAAGTTGCCGTGGTTATCGTCGCCGCCGGCCGCGGCGCGCGCGCCGGGCAGGCCGACGGGCCGAAGCAATACCAAAGGATCGGCGGCCGTGCGGTCATCGCGCGCACACTGGACATGTTTTTGGCGCATCCGAGAATCGGGCCTGTCGTCGTCGCCATCCACGCCGACGACAGCGCGCTTTTTCGCAGCGCCGCCGGAGGCAACGCCGATCGGGTTGTTGCGATCACCGGTGGCGCGTCCAGGCAGGACTCCGTTCGGCTCGGGCTGCTTGCGCTGAGAAGCCATGCGCCGGGCCAGGTTCTGATCCATGATGCCGTTCGTCCGTTCGTCGACGCGGAATTGATAGACCGTACGATCGCCGCCATCGGCGAGCGGCAGGGGGCGTTGCCTGCCCTCCCCGTCGCCGACACACTGAAACGCGAGTCGGCCGCCGGCATAATCGGCGAGACGGTTTCCAGAAACGGGCTTCATGCCGCGCAGACGCCGCAAGGCTTTCCGTTTTGGCCGATTCTGGCCGCCCATGAAAAGGCCCATCACCTGGGCAAGGCGGACTTCACCGATGACGCCGCGATTGCCGAATGGGCACATATTCCGGTGAAAATCGTTCCGGGCTCGCCGGACAATGTCAAGCTGACCTGGGCAAGGGATATTTCGATGGCGGATCAGCGGCTTTCCGGCGAGCGGCCGCGTTTTCCAGACGTCCGCACCGGCAACGGCTATGACGTCCATGCCTTCGAGCCCGGCGATCACGTGACCTTGTGCGGCGTCTCCATCCCGCATGACAAGAGACTGTCCGGCCATTCGGACGCCGATGTCGGCCTGCACGCCCTGACCGACGCATTGCTCGCCACCTGCGGCGCCGGCGACATCGGCACGCATTTCCCGCCGTCGGATCCGCAGTGGAAAGGCGTGGCCTCGCGGATCTTCGTCGAGCATGCGGCCAAGCTGGTGCGCGCGCGCGGCGGGCGCATCGCCAATGCCGACATCACGCTGATCTGCGAGGCGCCACGCGTCGGCCCGCATCGCGAGGCGATGACTAAGACCCTTTCGGCGGTGCTGGGAATTTCCCGGGACCGTGTCTCGATCAAGGCGACAACCAACGAAAAGCTCGGCTTTGTCGGCCGAGAGGAAGGCATAGCGGCCATCGCGACCGCCAGCGTCGTGTTTCCAGGGGACGTCCCCGAATGAGCGCCGGCGATCTCGCAGATGCCCTGCTTCAAGCCTGCCGGCAGCGCGGCATCATGCTGGCGACGGCCGAGAGTTGCACCGGCGGCATGATCATCGCCGCCCTGACCGACATCGCTGGCTCCTCGGCCGTGGTTGACCGTGGTTTCATCACCTATTCCAATGGGGCAAAGACGGAGATGCTCGGTGTTTTCGCCGCAACGCTTGAGGCGCACGGCGCGGTCTCGCGGGAAACGGCGATCGAGATGGCGCAGGGCGCCCTGGATCGTTCGCGCGCCGGGCTTGCCCTTGCCGTCACCGGCATTGCCGGTCCAGGCGGCGGCTCGACGGAAAAACCCGTCGGCCTGGTCTGGTTTGGTGTCGCCTTGACCGGCCGGCCGGTCGTCAGCGAATGCCAGTTGTTCGCCGACAAGGGCCGCGATTTCATCCGCCGGGAGACGGTCAGGCATGCGCTCGAACTGGGCCTGCGCGCACTCGCCGCGGATCAGGCCGCCGGCGCTGCCCCGTAGATGGCGTCGGCGCGCTTCTCGAACGCCTCGGAAAACATGCGAAAGGCGCGATCGAACATCGTTCCCATCACCGCGCCCAGAATGCGGCTCTTGAATTCGTAGTCGATGAAGAAGCAGACGTTGCAGCCGCCGTCATCCGGCTCGAAGCGCCAGACATTGCTCAGATATTTGAACGGCCCGTCGATGTATTTGACGTCGATGGCGTTCTCGTCAGGCTTCAAAAGCACCTGCGTGGTGAAAGTTTCGCGGATCGCCTTGTAGCCAATGCTCATGTCGGCGACGAGCAGGGTGCGTCCGTCGCGTTCCTTGCGCGAGCGGATCGTCAGCGCCTCGCAAAGCGGAAGGAATTGCGGATAGGATTCGACATCGGCGACCAGAGCGAACATCTGTTCCGGCGTATGCGCGACGCGGCGATGGGCTTCGAATTGTGGCATGAAACCAGTGTGTTAGGCGGACTTTCTGAGAAACGCTTCACGCGCCGCTCGCAGCCTGGCGAAATCGTCGCCTGCGTGGTGCGACGAACGCGTCAGCGGGCTCGATGCCACCAGCAGGAAGCCCTTGGTCTTGCCGATCGTCTCGAAGGACTTGAACTCCTCCGGCGTGACGAAGCGGATCACCGGATGGTGCTTTTTCGACGGTTGCAGATACTGGCCGATGGTCATGAAGTCGACATTGGCTGAACGCAAATCGTCCATCAACTGCAGGATTTCGTTCCGCTCCTCGCCCAGGCCGACCATGATGCCGGATTTGGTGAAGATCGACGGATCGAGTTCCTTGACCCGCTGCAGGAGCCTGATCGAATGGAAATAGCGGGCGCCCGGCCGGACCGTCAGATAGTTCGACGGCACGGTTTCGAGATTGTGATTGAAAACGTCGGGCTTGGCCGCCACCACGATCTCCAGCGCGCCTTCCTTGCGCAGGAAGTCGGGCGTCAGGATTTCGATCGTCGTCGAAGGCGTCGCCGCCCTAATTGCACGGATGACCTCAGCGAAATGTTGCGCACCGCCATCAGCAAGATCGTCACGGTCGACGGAGGTGATGACGACATGGGTCAGGCCCATCTGCTTGACGGCATGGGCGATGCGGGCCGGCTCATCGGGATCGAGCGCGGTCGGTATACCGGTAGCCACGTTGCAGAAGGCGCAGGCGCGCGTGCAGATCTCGCCCATGATCATGAAGGTCGCGTGCTTCTTATCCCAGCACTCGCCGATGTTGGGGCAACCGGCTTCTTCGCACACCGTCACCAGCTTGTGCGATTTGACGATCTCGCGCGTCTCGGCATAGCCCTTCGACATCGGCGCCTTGACGCGTATCCAGTCTGGCTTGCGCAGCACGTCCTGGTCAGGCTTGTGCGCCTTTTCGGGATGCCGCAGGCGCGGCGCATTGGCGATCGTGTCGAGAACGGTGACCATCTGAAACCCGGTTCATTCGCGATCGCCGATCCGGCGTTCGCTTTCACAAGTCATCTAGGACTTTTCGGCGCAAAGAAAAAGGCCGCGGCGGCGCATGCCGCCATAGGCTTTTTCGCATAGCAGATATCGACAGGGGTTAACGGCGCACCATGCGTCCTACCCAGATCAGCAGGCAGGCGCCAATGAAACCGGATCAGATAGGCGACCCAGCCGGCGCCGAAGGCGCCGATGTTGAGCGCCTGCAGGATGGCATTCAGCACGATGGCGCCGACGATGCCAAGGATGATATTCATCAAGATGCCGGTGTTGCTCTTCATGACCATCTCGGCGAGCCATCCCGCCAGACCGCCGATGATGATGGCTGCTATCCAGCCCACGCCGTTCACGTCCATTTGCCCTCTCCTCGTATGATGAATGCATCCGGAAACGAGTTACCTTGCCGTTGAGTTCCCCAAGGTCTTGCGTGCGGGTCTCGCGCGAAAAGCCTATCATGCGTTCAGCGCACGGCCATAGGCGTCGAGCACGCTTTCCTTCATCATCTCCGACAGCGTCGGATGCGGGAAGATCGTGTGCATCAGCTCTTCCTCGGTGGTCTCCAGGTTCATCGCCACGACAAAGCCCTGGATCAGTTCGGTCACCTCGGCGCCGACCATATGCGCGCCGAGCAACTGGCCGGTCTTCTTGTCGAAGATGGTCTTGACGAAGCCCTGGTCCTCGCCGAGCGCGATGGCCTTGCCGTTGGCGGCGAACTGGAAGCGGCCGACGCGGATGTCCTTGCCCTCGGCTTTTGCTTTCGCTTCGGTCAGTCCGACGGACGCAACCTGCGGGTTGCAATAGGTGCAGCCCGGAATCTTCAGCTTGTCGGTGGCGTGCACGCCGGGGAAGTTGGCGATCTTTTCCACGCACACCACGCCCTCATGCTCGGCCTTGTGGGCAAGCATGGGCGGTCCGGCGACATCGCCGATTGCATAGATGCCGGGTACATTGGTCTTGCCGTAGCCGTCGACGACGACGCAGCCGCGCTCGGTCTTCACGCCGAGCGCTTCGAGGCCGAGGCCCTCGATGTTGCCCTGCACGCCGACGGCCGAGATCATCCGGTCGGCGGTGATCTTCTCGACCTTGCCGTCCTTCATCTCGACATGCGCGGTAACCGAGTTGGCTGATTTCTCGACCTTGGTCACCTTGGCCTCGAGGACGATCTTCATGCCTTGCTTCTCGAACTGTTTTTGCGCGAATTTCGAGACCTCTGCGTCCTCGACCGGCATGACCGCCGGCAGCAGCTCGACCACCGTCACCTCCGCGCCCATGGTGCGGTAGAATGAAGCGAATTCGATGCCGATTGCGCCCGAGCCCATCACCAGCAGCGATTTCGGCATCTCTTTCGGCACCATCGCCTCGAAATAGGTCCAGATCAGCTTGCCGTCGGGCTCGATGCCGGGCAGCGCACGCGGCCTGGCGCCGGTCGCCAGGATGATGTGCTTTGCGGTGTAGGTGCCCTCGCCCTTGACGCCCTTGGGCGCCGGCGGCTGCGGCTCCATCGGCTTCTTGGAGGTTTTCGAAACAACAACTTCACCGGGCTTGGACAGCTTGGCTTCGCCCCAGATCACATCGACCTTGTTCTTCTTCATCAGGAAGGCAACGCCGCTGTTGAGCCGCAGCGAGACTTTTCGCGAGCGGTCGACCACGGCAGCGGTGTCGACGCTGACCTTGCCGTCGATCTTCAAGCCGTAGTCCTTCAGATGATCCGAATAGTGCATGATCTCTGCCGAACGCAGCAGCGCCTTGGTCGGGATGCAGCCCCAGTTGAGGCAGATGCCGCCGAGATGCTCGCGCTCGACGATCGCCGTCTTGAAGCCGAGCTGGGCCGAACGCACCGCCGTGACGTAGCCGCCTGGGCCGGAGCCAATGATGATCACGTCGTAGGATTCAGCCATTTTGTGGTCCTTATTGAAGCGAGGCTTTACCGAAAGAAGGCTTCGGTATCGAAATTGGCTCGTACCTCAATATTGGAGGCGCGAAAGCTGGCTCATGCATCAGTATCGAAAGGGCGTCGGAAAACCAGAGCCCAAGAAGTGCGTAGCCTGCAAGAAGCCGACTTCGGTGACCCTGCCAATGCACAGCCAACCAAATGCCAATGATCAGAAATGCATTTATTATCATGTCGCTAACATCACGCGCACCAGCGGTGCCAGCGCCTTGCCGATGTTTCGCGTGTTCTCCGCGTCGAGATGGACGCCGTCGAGCGGCGTGGTTTCGGCCACCGTGCCCGCATCGAAGAAGCCGCAGCCGGCTTCGTCGGCAAGAGCGGAATATTGCGGCGCCAGCCGCTTCGACGCTTCATCGCCGCCGGCGAACATTTCCTTGAATTCCGCGTTTTCCGTACGGCTGACCGCGGGCGGCGCGACGATCAGGATCTGCGGCGCCGGCCAATTGAACGGGTAGTCGTGACCACGCACGATATCGATCAGGCGCTGGATGCCTTGCTTGGCGGCGACCGGATTGCCGTGGATCCACGGCTTCATGTCGTTGGCGCCGAGCATGATGACGATCAGGTCGATCGGCGCATGCGTCATCAGGACCGTCGGCAGCACTCTGGCGCCGTTGCGGTCGGCGCCGGCCAGATGGTCGTCGAAAGCCGTTGTACGGCCGTTCAAGCCTTCGGCGATGACCTCGACACCGCCTCCTAGCGTAGCCTGCAGCACGCTCGGCCAGCGATCCCTAGGCGGGTGGCGATCCAGGCTTGCCGCATCATAGCCCCAGGTCAGCGAATCGCCGTAGCAAAGAACTGTTTTCATCTGCTTATCCCGCTCCCGCCAAAGCCTGTCTGCGAACGCCTTACCTGCCAGCGCACGAACAGCCATCGAATGACGATCGCCACGATGCCGGGAAGGATGAAGGCAAAAAGGCTGGTGAAGAATTTCCGCACCGCCTTCTTCCTTTCTAGACCAGCATGCCCATCGGGTTTTCGATCATGCGCTTGAAGGCGACGAGCAGTTCGGCGCCGAGTGCACCGTCGACGGCGCGGTGATCGGTCGACAGCGTCACCGACATGATGGTGGCTGTTTTGATCTCGCCGTTCTTGACCACCGCACGCTCCTCGCCGGCGCCGACCGCCAGGATGGTCGCATGCGGCGGGTTGATGACGGCGGCGAAGTCCTTGATGCCGAACATGCCGAGATTGGACACCGCCGTGGTGCCGCCCTGATACTCTTCCGGCTTCAGCTTGCGGCTGCGGGCGCGGCTGGCGAGGTCCTTCATCTCGTTGGAAATGACCGACAGCGTCTTTTCGTCGGCACGCCGGATGATCGGCGTGATCAGCCCGCCGGGGATCGATACCGCGACGCCGACATCGGCATGCTTGTGCTTGACCATGGCGCTCTCGGTCCACGACGCATTGGCGTCCGGCACCGCCATCAGCGCCATCGCCATCGCTTTGATCACCATGTCGTTGACCGACAGCTTGTAGGCCGGCGCCTCGCCCTTTTCGGTCTTCTTCATGGGTGCGGCCGCATTGATCTGCGCGCGCAGCGCCAAAAGCGCGTCGAGCTCGCAGTCGAGCGTCAGGTAGAAATGCGGGATGGTCGTGGCCTCGACCAGCCGGCGCGCGATGGTCTTGCGCATGTTGTCGTGCGGGACGAGCTCGTAGGAGCCTTCCTCGAACAGCTTCAGCACCTGATCGTCCGACATCGGCTTCACTGCAGGGGCAGCAGCCGGAGCCCCGGCGGGCGCTGCCTTCGCGGCAGGCGCTGCCTTGGCGCCGCCACCAGCAATCGCCGCGTCGACATCGGCCTTCACCACTCTGCCATGCGGGCCGGTGCCGGTCACGGCAGATACATCGACGCCGGCTTCCTTGGCGATGCGCCGGGCCAGCGGCGAGGCGAAAGTGCGCTCGCCACCCGCATGACCGTTGGCAACCGGAGCCATCTCCGCCTTGGGCGCGGCTGCGGCAGGTTCAGCCTTCAGTGTCTCAACCTTCGGTGCATCGGCCTTGGGCGCCTCCGCTTTCGGAGCCTCGGCTTTTGCCGGGACGGCAGCGCCGTCGCCGCTTTTCGCGGCAGCCGCCGCATCCTCGCCTTCGGCCGCGAGCACGGCGATCAGCGCGTTGACCTTGACCCCTTCGGTGCCGGCAGGAACGACCAGCTTCGCGACCGTGCCCTCATCGACGGCCTCGACTTCCATCGTCGCCTTGTCGGTCTCGATCTCGGCGATCACGTCGCCCGGCGAAACCTTGTCGCCTTCCTTGACGAGCCATTTGGAAAGATTGCCCTCTTCCATCGTGGGCGACAGAGCCGGCATGGTGATGTTGATCGGCATTTTGTCCTCCCGCCTTGCTCAGCGATATGTGACGGCTTTGACCGCCTCGACGACCTCGCCGACATTGGGCAATGCCAGCTTTTCGAGGTTCGCCGCATAGGGCATCGGCACGTCCTTGCCGGCAATGGTGATGACCGGCGCGTCGAGGAAATCGAAAGCGCGCTGCGACACCTGGCTGGCGATATGGTCGCCGACCGAGCTCTGCGGAAAGCCTTCCTCGACCACCACCAGCCGATTGGTCTTCCTGACCGAGGCAATGATGGTGTCGAAATCGAGCGGACGGACGGTTCTGAGGTCGATGATCTCGGCATCGATGCCCATGCCGCGCAATTCGGCCTCGGCCTTCACCGCATAGGTCATGCCGATACCGAAGGAGACGATCGTCACATCCTTGCCTGACTTGTGGATACGCGCCTTGCCGATCGGCAGCACGAAATCGTCCATCTTCGGCACGTCGAAGGACTGGCCGTAGAGGATTTCGTTCTCGAGGAAGATGACCGGGTTCGGGTCGCGGATCGCGGCCTTCAGCAGTCCCTTGGCGTCGGCAGCGGTGTAGGGCATCACCACTTTCAGGCCGGGAATGTGGCTGTACCAGGCGGCATAGCATTGCGAATGCTGGGCGGCGACGCGGGCGGCCGCGCCGTTCGGCCCGCGAAAGACGATCGGCGCGCCCATCTGCCCGCCGGACATGTAGAGCGTCTTGGCGGCGGAGTTGATGATCTGGTCGATCGCCTGCATGGCGAAGTTGAAGGTCATGAACTCGACGATCGGCTTCAGGCCAGCCATCGCCGCCCCGACGCCGACGCCGGCAAAACCGTGTTCGGTGATCGGCGTGTCGACGACGCGCCGCGGCCCGAATTCCTGCAGCAGCCCTTGCGTGATCTTGTAGGCGCCCTGGTATTCGGCGACCTCCTCGCCCATGACGAAGACGTCGCCATCGCGGCGCATTTCCTCGGCCATCGCGTCGCGCAGCGCTTCGCGCACCGTGGTCGAGACCATTTCCGTGCCGGCCGGAATGTCCGGATCGGCGGCGATTTCCAGCTTGGGCGCTGCGGCGACGGGCGTTGCGGCCTCGCTCTTGGCCGGCGCAGCCGCTGGCTCTGCAGTTTCAGCCTTGGCAGGCTCTGTGGTTGCCGTTTCAGCCTTGGCAGGTGCTTCGCCGATGCCTTCGCCTGCCTTGTCGATGTCCTCGCCATCAACCGCGAGCACGGCGATCACTGCGTTGACCTTGACACCTTCGGTGCCGGCAGGAACCACGATCTTGGCAAGCGTGCCTTCGTCGACGGCTTCGACTTCCATCGTCGCCTTGTCGGTTTCGATCTCGGCGATGACGTCACCGGCGGCGACCTTGTCACCCTCGTTTTTCAACCATTTGGAAACATTGCCCTCTTCCATCGTCGGCGAGAGAGCGGGCATGAGAATTTCGATCGGCATGTCCTTGCCCTCTCGTTACAGTACGATGTCGGTCCAGAGCTCGGACGGATCCGGCTCCGCGTCGTTCTGGGCAAATTCGGCGGCGTCTGCGACGATGTCGCGAACCTCCTTGTCGATGGTCTTGAGCTCGTCCTCATCCGCCCACTTCTTCTCGAGCAGCCGCGCCTTGACCTGCTCGATCGGGTCTCGCTCGGAGCGCATCTTCTGCACTTCCTCCTTGGAGCGGTACTTTGCCGGATCGGACATCGAGTGCCCGCGATAGCGGTAGGTCTGCATTTCGAGGATCAGCGGCCCCTTGCCGGCGCGGCACCATTCGGTTGCGAGATCGCCGGCTGCCTTGACCGCGCGAACATCCATGCCGTCGACCTGGATGCCGGGAATCTTGAAGGAGGCGCCGCGGTGCGAAAAATCCGTCTCGGCCGACGACCGTGAAACCGAGGTGCCCATGGCATAGCGGTTGTTCTCGATGATGTAGATCACCGGCAACTTCCATAGCGAGGCCATGTTGAAGCTTTCATAGACCTGGCCCTGATTGGCGGCGCCGTCGCCGAAATAGGTCAGCGTCACATTGTTGTTGTCACGGTAGCGGTTGGCGAAGGCGAGGCCGGTGCCGAGCGAAACCTGCGCGCCGACAATGCCGTGGCCGCCGTAGAAATGCTTCCCCTTCGAGAACATGTGCATGGAGCCGCCCTTGCCCCTCGACAGGCCGCCGCGGCGCCCGGTCAACTCGGCCATGACGCCGCGTGGCGACAGTTCCATCGCCAGCATGTGGCCATGGTCGCGGTAGGCGGTGATCATCTGGTCGCCATCGACCAGCGCCATCTTCATGCCGGTG
Organism: Mesorhizobium sp. M9A.F.Ca.ET.002.03.1.2; assembly: GCF_003952365.1. Classification (NCBI taxonomy): domain Bacteria; kingdom Pseudomonadati; phylum Pseudomonadota; class Alphaproteobacteria; order Hyphomicrobiales; family Phyllobacteriaceae; genus Mesorhizobium; species Mesorhizobium sp. M9A.F.Ca.ET.002.03.1.2. The sequence continues at coordinate 4,956,487 of NZ_CP034443.1, forward strand.
ACAACGGCTTCCTGGCCGATATAGAGATGGCAGAAGCCGCCGATGAAGCCCATGCCGTAGAGCTGGCCGGCCTTTTCCTCGAAGCGGCGGATAAGCAGCATGCGCCGGTAGGCGTCAAGCTCCTCGTCCTTGGTGAAGTCGACAGGCTTGGGAGCCGAAAGCCCCGCCGATTTGCCGTCGGATCTGGATTTGGATTTGGCAGGCGCTTTTCTGGCGGCGGTGGCCATGCATCACTCCCTGTTGGCGTCTCTTGCGGACACTGTGGGAGATCAGCTCTCCCCACCGATTTGGGGAAGGCTAACACGCGGGAAAGCGTTTCGCCATGCTGAAAAATGCATGGCTGACATGCATCTAAGCGATTAAAATCATTGAAAATATTCGCGATTAACTGAAAATTGGTTATCTTGCAGCAGCCGGTAACATGATGGTGATTTCGTCGGCATGGGACACATTGAGCGCCTTGCGTGCCTGCTCGTCGAGCATGTCCTTCTCCAGCGTGCCCTGATGCAGGAGCTGAACGCGCCGTTCCAGGTCGATCCGGCGCGCCTTTACGGCATCGAGCTTACTTTGCAGATCGACGGTTTCGGCTTCCAACCGATATTTGGAATAGATGCCGAATTCGCCATGATAGGCGTGAAAGCCGAAATAGGCCAGGAACGCCGCGCAGAGCGAAGGAATGATCAGCCGACCGGTGTTTCTCTGCTTGTGCTGACGTGTCCACATGATCCAAATCCCTAGAGCGCCGCGCGTCCTCTTGGACGTGCAAAGGACGCTCTAACACTTTGCAATCTGGTCCCCTTTCTCGCCCGATTGTGCTTAATGGACGGTTACGCGCGACCGGATTTGGCGATGTTGAAACAAAAAGGGCGGGGATGCCCCGCCCTTTTTGTTCCGGATGTCGGTGAGCTCAGCTTTTCACGATCGACTTGCCGGCGTAGAGCGCCTGCTTGCCGAGTTCTTCCTCGATGCGGATGAGTTGGTTGTACTTGGCCATGCGATCCGAGCGCGACAGCGAACCTGTCTTGATCTGCCCGCAATTGGTGGCAACGGCGAGATCGGCGATGGTCGAATCTTCAGTTTCGCCCGAGCGATGCGACATCACAGCGGTGTAGCCGGCCTTGTGCGCGGTCTCGACGGCGTCGAGCGTTTCGGTCAGTGAGCCGATCTGGTTGACCTTGACCAGGATCGAATTGGCGACGCCCATGCGGATGCCGTCGCGCAGCCGCCCCGTATTGGTGACGAACAAATCATCGCCGACCAGCTGGGTCTTCTTGCCGATGAGGTCGGTCAGCGTTTTCCAGCCGTCCCAATCGTCTTCGGCCAGCCCATCCTCGATGGTGATGATCGGATAGTCGGCGGCGAGCTTGGCCAGATATTTGGCCTGGGCCTTCGGATCGCGAGTCTTCTTCTCGCCTTCATAGACGTAGTTGTCGTCCTTGAAGAATTCGGTCGCGGCGCAATCGAGGCCGAGTGCAACCTCTTCGCCCGGCTTGAAGCCGGCCTGCTCGATCGATTCCATGATGAAATCGAGCGCGGCGGGCGCGCTCTTCAGGTTAGGAGCGAAGCCGCCCTCGTCGCCGACATTGGTATTGTGGCCGGCATCCTTCAGCTTCTTCCTCAGCGTGTGGAAGATTTCCGAGCCCCAGCGCACGCCGTCGCGCAGCGTCGGCGCACCGATCGGCAGGATCATGAATTCCTGGAAGTCGATCGGGTTGTCTGCATGGGCGCCACCGTTGATGATGTTCATCATCGGCACCGGAAGCACATGCGCCTTGGTGCCGCCGACATAGCGGTAGAGCGGCAGGCCAGCCGCTTCCGCCGCGGCCTTGGCAACAGCCAGCGACACGCCGAGGATGGCGTTGGCGCCGAGCCGGCTCTTGTTGGGCGTGCCGTCGAGCTCGATCATGGTCTGGTCGATGTGGATCTGGTTCTCGGCTTCCATGCCGCCGATCGCCTCGAACAGCTCGCCATTGACGGCCTCCACCGCCCGCAGGACGCCCTTGCCGAGATAGCGGGCGCCGCCGTCGCGCAGTTCGACCGCCTCATGGGCACCGGTCGAGGCGCCGGAGGGCACCGCAGCGCGGCCCATCGAGCCGTCTTCGAGCACGACGTCGACCTCGACGGTCGGGTTTCCGCGGCTGTCCAGGATTTCACGCCCGACAATGTCGATGATGGCGGTCATTGCAATGTCCCCGATTGATCTGACGAAGCGTCGCGCACGTCTTAGCCAAAGTGCCGCAAAACGCAATCGGGGCGTCCGCAAATATTGCCGCCACTTCCTCCCTGCCGATTCACGAAGCACAAATTTCTGTCATCATAAGTCATGGCGGCATGCGGCTTTCTGGTTTATGCTGGCATCTGCGCGGGGCGAAACTGGAGGAGTTTCGCCATGTCTCAGTTGAGCGGTATTGTGAGTTTGTTCCTGATCGCGGCGGCGTTCCTGACGTCGTGTGACACTCAGCAGCCTCAACAAGGTGCGGTAGAGTTGTCGACCCTTCACGCGGCGGAGTAGATATCCTGCAAAAAGCCCCCGCCTCAGGCGGGGGCTTTTTGATTCCAGCGAATGAAGATCAATGCCAATAAGGCTCGACCTTATAGTAGCTGTATGAAGCATCACGCGCGGCCTCGCCGTCGGCGCCCGTCAATTCGTTGATCGAATAGGCGGGAGCAGCCTTCAGTTGCTCCTTCGTGAACGGCACGACGTAGCCGCCCATGTTCTCGTCATAGTCCAGGCTCGCCCACGGTACGGCGTGATATCTCTCGCCGATGCCGAGAAATCCGCCAAAGCCGATCACGGCAAACATTATACCGTTCGACGTCTTGTCGAGCATGACATCCTCGATGTCGCCGATGTGCGTGCCTTCGGTGTTGTAGACGGATGTACCGATGACCCGCGAAGCAGCGATGGCTTCAGTGTGTCCTGTCTGGGTCGTCATGGTGTGTTTCTCCCTTGTCGTTGACGCCATGCATTGACAATGAGAGGCGCGGATGAAGGTTCCAGACTTTTCGACGCTAACCGATCACTCCGCGAGGATGAAAGTGACCTTCATGTTGACGCGGTAGTCAGAGATCTTGCCGTTCTCGACGACGACCTTCTGATCTTGGATCCAGGCGCCCTCGACGTTCTTCAAGGTCTTTGCGGCGCGCGCAATTCCCAGTTCGATGGCGTCCTGAAAGCTCTTCTTCGACGATGACGTGATTTCGGTGACCCGTGCGACGGACATGGCTTCCTCCCTGCCAAGGCACTCAGTTGCCTGGGCAGCGTACAACCGGCACCTGTTGACCACAAGCTTAGGGCCCCGACCCCGGTCCGGGCCTGGGCCATGTTCAGCCCTTGGCGACGCGATCGAACGCCATCAGTCTTTCCAACAGCGTCGGAAGATCCTTCAGCGGCACCATGTTGGGGCCGTCGGAGGGCGCATTGTCGGGATCCTGATGCGTCTCGATGAAGACGCCGGCGACACCGACCGCCACCGCCGCGCGCGCCAGCGTCCCGACAAAGCGCCGGTCGCCACCCGTGGAGCCGCCCTGCCCGCCCGGCTGCTGCACCGAATGCGTGGCGTCGAAAATCACCGGCGCGCCGATTTCGGCCATGATCGGCAGAGCGCGCATGTCGGAGACCAGCGTGTTATAGCCGAAGGACGCGCCGCGCTCGGTGACCAGCACATTGGCGTTGCCGGAACCGGTGATCTTGGCGACGACGTTCTTCATGTCCCACGGCGCGAGGAACTGGCCCTTCTTCACATTGACGACCTTGCCGGTTCGTGCCGCCGCGATCAGCAGATCGGTCTGGCGGCTGAGGAAAGCCGGAATCTGCAGGATATCGACATGCGGCGCCACGACCGCGCACTGTTCCTCAGTGTGGACATCGGTCAGGATCGGCAGCGAAAACGCCTTGCGCAGATCGTCGAACACCGGCAGCGCTGCATCGAGCCCGGCGCCCCGCGTGCCGCCAAGCGAGGTGCGGTTGGCCTTGTCGTAGCTCGTCTTGTAGACCAGACCCAGCCCCAGCTTCTCAGTCAGTTCCTTCAGCGCGCCAGCCATGTCGAAGGCGTGCTGGCGCGATTCAAGCTGACACGGGCCGGCAATCAGCGACAGCGGCGCGATGTTGCCGAAGACGACCTTGCCGACGGTCACGGACGAATTGGGCTTGCTCATGCGATCTCCCGGAAGATGAAGGCCGCACCCTGCCCGGTTGCCGGCCGCACAATAATATCATTGCCGCGTATGTCGTGTTCGACGGAACTGGCTGCAAGCAGCTTTGCGACTGTGTCTGCGCGGCGAACCGAAAAGACTACCCCCGCGAAGCGGAGTTCTGATGGCGCGCCGGCAGATATGCCGAAGCGCGTTTCGAAAGCGACAGGGTCAAGGAGGGTCAAGGTCGCATTCGGCAAGCCAAACGTGGCGCTGCTCCCCTGCCCGGCCACGGGACTGCGCGCCGCGATCGAAATCAGTCGGCGCTGTCCGGATGGCTCGTCGCTGACCGCCACGACTTCGATGATGCCGGTCGCGCCATTGGCGTGGATTTGCAACGCGGTGCGGTCCACTTTTGGCGCATTGATCCGCTCGCAGGCGAACAGAAATGCGTCCGTCGCCCCGGTGCCGGAGGCAAAGGCCAGCTTGAACGATGCCGTGTCGCTCTTTCCCGCCGCGTCGGTGAAGGCACGCGAAAAGCTCAGCATGTCTCCGGCCGCCAGGCCGGCTTCGACATAACGCGTATGATCGGCATCCGCATTTTCGGTGCCCAGGACAAGGGCGGAAAATCCTTCATTGCCGCGTTTGTCGCGATAGGCACGATCACGCGCGACGAAGACGTTGCCGTCCGCGATTGCTTTCGCCGCCGCTTGCGCGTTGCACACCGCCAGCGGCTCGAGATAGGTGCCGTCTTCAAGGAAGACGCAGCAGTTTTCCGTCCCGAAGGGATGGATGCCGGTCGGAGCCACGATAAAGCCGAGCGAATTGAGCCGCGCCCGCGCCACGTCGAGGCTCGCGGTCGGCAGCACAAGATGGTCAAGCGGATAAGCGCCTGGCGGATAAGCGCCTGGCGAATGTGGTCCTGCTGGCATCGTCTCGGTCATGCCGGCGCGGTGTGCATCATTCCGGACGTTGGTTCAAGAGCCTCGCCCGACGCCGCAAGGATCAATGCGGCCGATCGCGAGGCCCGCTACGTGGGGCTCCGGAATACTTGCCGCTGCAGGAAACCAACCTACGTCATCCAAATGAGAAATAACCTGTTCATAGCGGCTGCGGTCGTCGCGATAGCTGTTCTTGCCATGCTGGTCTGGAACGCGCCCAAGCGGCCAGGCGCCGATCTGAGCGAACCGACCGCCGCTCAGACGGAGTAAGGGAAGCACGCTGCTCCCGCTTCGACCGATTTCTCTTCAGGTCGCCGCCACAACGTCAGCCGAATATCGCAGTTCGCGCAGCGGTTTGACCTGATTGGTCGTCTCGGCATAGAGCGGGTGCGCCTTGTAGGCGGCCAGCGCGAAATCATCCTCGAACTCGGCATAAACGACCACGTCGATCTCGTCCGACAGCGGGTCGACCTTGGTGTTGAGCGTCACCTCGAAAAGACGGGAATGGGGAATGTCGCCCAGCGCCAGCAAGCCCGTGCGTACGGCCTCGACATCCTCTTTGTGGCGCGCGCTGAAGAAAACGATATGCCGGATCAACCCAGCCTCCTCGATCGATATGCAAGCGTGTTTTGTGTGGGTAAAACGGTCGCGTCAACCGGCACGATGTCGCGCCGACAACCTGCGGGAAAAGAAAGCTACACCAGGCTGGTGATGTAGCGCACGATGCGCGTTATCTCCCTGACGGTGGTGTCGAGATAGCTGCCTTGATTGTAGAGTCCGTCCCAGATCAGGAAGAACGTGACGGCGCAGATGACGATAACGTAACGCATGACTAAAACTATCGCATGGGAGCGGCTGCAACCATAGTGATTCCGCGTTGACCAGCGCCCTCCCCCGAAATCTTTCCGCCAATTCTGCTTGCCTGCCGTCGTGAAGTGGTCGAAGGCCGCAGGCCGACACTTGGCCCAGCCAGTTCCCGCCTTGCCTCTTGAAGTTCGCATCGATGACGTGGAAGATTGGCGGCGGGGTTCACCGGGAAGTGCCGAAGCTCTGGTCAAAGGTGCACTTTCGTTCGGGCTTGCCGTACCGACCGGTGAGCTATCCGGACCAGAGAGCGCGAACCCGGCGAATGAACTGCGCGAGAGTGCGGAAACTGGCCATTTTTCGCGCCGGCTTCGCAGAGTCTGGGGGCGTGCCATGGGTTACAAGGAACATGCCGACATTGCGTCGGGGGACGCGGTCAGGCTGGACGAATTCAATTTCACCGAAACCGTCAAAGGCCTGCCGGCCAAGGCGCGCATGGTTTTGTCGGCGGCGATGAACCTGCCGCGTGGCTCGCTCAAGGTGAGGATGCCGGACGGCCGCGCCGTCCTCGTCGGCGGCAAGGCGCCGGGTCCGGACGCCGAACTGGTGCTCAAGAACTGGCGCTTGCCCGGCCGCGCCTTCGCAGGCGGCACCATCGGCATCGCTGAATCCTACATGGACGGCGATTGGGACAGTCCCGATGTGACCAGTTTCCTAGAACTGTTCGTGGTCAATTCGGAAATCGGAGAGCGCCTCGCCGGCGGCGCCAGCTGGCTGATCAACACCGTCCAGCGTGTCCGCCACTGGTTCAACCAGAACACCCGCACCGGTTCGAAGCGCAACATTTCGGCGCATTACGATCTCGGCAACGCCTTTTACAGGGAATGGCTGGATCCGAGCATGACCTATTCGTCGGCGCTCTATACGACTGGCGCCAACGATCTGGAAAGCGCGCAAGCCGCCAAGTATCGCGCGCTGGCCAAGGACACGGGCATCGGCGCGAAAGACCACGTGCTGGAAATCGGTTGCGGCTGGGGCGGCTTTGCCGAGTTCGCCGCGCGCGAGATCGGCTGCCGCGTCACCGGATTGACCATCAGCCGCGAGCAGCATGACTTCGCCAGAGCGCGCGTGCAGAAAGCCGGTCTTGCCGACAAGGTCGACATCAAGCTGCAAGACTACCGCGACGAAACCGGATCCTACGACCGCATCGCCTCGATCGAGATGTTCGAGGCGGTCGGCGAAAAATACTGGCCGGTGTTTTTCGGCAAGATGAAGGACTGCCTGAGGCCTGGCGGCACTGCAGGCCTGCAGATCATCACCATCAACGAGAAAGCCTACGACACCTATCGCGCCCGGCCCGATTTCATCCAGCGCTACGTCTTCCCGGGCGGCATGCTGCCGACGCCGTCGATCCTGAAGTCGCTCGGCAAAGATCATGGCCTTGCTCATCTGCGCGAGCGCATTTTCCCGGACGACTATGCCCGTACGCTCGCCGAATGGCGCGAGCGCTTCTGGGCGTCATGGGAAAAAATCGTCCCGCTCGGTTTCGACGACCGTTTCAAGAAGCTCTGGGAGTTTTACCTGCATTATTGCGAAGCCGGCTTCCGCGCCAGTTACATCGATGTCCGCCAGGTGGTTTACAGGGCCTAGGCCGGCGACGTCATCGCCCTGATTTGGGCCATCGCATCATTGGGCGATTGCCGTGAAAAAGTCCGATCCCGACGCAAGATGCGGCGCAAGAATCGGAATCACGTCTTGCGCAAACGGACAATCCTCCTCATTGCCATTGTTGTCGCTGTGGGCGGCATCTGGCTCAACAACAGCCCGCTGCTGTCGAGCCGTCCGGCCGGCACCCCGGCCGTGCTTGCGCATCGCGGCTTGGCGCAGGATTTCGACCGCAAGGATCTCGGCTCCGACACCTGCACCGCCGAACGCATGCTGCCGCCCCGCCATCCTTTCCTTGAAAACACGATTCCCTCTATGGAAGCCGCCTTCGCGCTTGGCGCGGACGCGCTCGAACTCGACGTCCACCCGACCACGGACGGCAAGTTCGCGGTCTTCCACGACTGGACGCTGGACTGCCGCACCGAGGGCAAAGGACAAACGCGCGCCCACGCCATGTCCGAGTTGAGGACGCTCGACGTAGGCTATGGCTACACGGCGGATGGCGGCAAGACCTTTCCCTTTCGCGGCAAGGGGATCGGCATGATGCCGTCACTGGACGAGGTCCTGCAGCACTTCCCGAACCGCCGTTTCAACATCAACATCAAGAGCAACGACCCGGGGGAAGGCGAAGCGTTGGCCGCCTGGCTCGCCACGCTGGCGCCAGCCGAGCGTGCCCGCCTGACGGTCTATGGCGGCGACAAGCCGATCGCGGCGGTCAGGGCGGCGCTGCCGGACATGCATACGCTGAGCCGCGCATCGCTGACCCGATGCATCCTGCGCTATGCAGTGTTCGGCTGGAGCGGCTACGTTCCAGAGGCGTGCCGGCAGGGAACGCTGCTCATCCCGATCAACGTCGCGCAGTGGCTATGGGGCTGGCCCAACCGTTTCCTGGACCGCATGGATAGCGTCGACACCCGCATCTACCTGCTCGGCCCTTATGCCGGCGGCGGCTTTTCGCAAGGCCTCGACGATCCGGGACTGATCGACCAGTTGCCGGACGGCTATTCCGGCGGCATTTCCACCGACGCGTTGGACCTGGTCATGCCTCTCGTCAAGCGGCGTTTCGCGCCGCCGGCGTGAAGCGACAAACCCGCGTTTGGGGCGGGTCCGTCAGGTGACGCCATCGATGACGTCGAAATTGTAGGCTGGCTCGATCCTGTTGAAGATGCCAGCCGATATCCGCAGCCGTTGGCACCCAGTCGCCATTACCCTGGTGGAACGGCGAAGGTTGTTGACGGCATCTTACCTACCTGCTAGTAGGTAGAGGCGCGCCACCCTCTTATCAATCATTTTCGGAAACACAGATATGCTTGCTCAGAACAGTGACCACAACCTGGCCCGAGTTTCAAACAGGTGGCTTAAAAGCTACTACTTTGTACGGTTCGCCGTTTCTGCGGTGTGGGTCGCCCTAGCTTTCACTGTCGCCAAGACAATGCCGCCACTGGCCGCGATCATGTTGGTCGCGTATCCTGCGTGGGATGCCCTGGCGAACTTGGTCGATGCTCAACGCACTGGCGGGCTGAGCCGCAATAAGTCGCAACTGCTGAACTTTGTCATCAGCCTGCTCACCGCATTGGCGGTAGCAATCGCGCTAACCAACAGCAACAACGCGGTACTGGCGGTTTACGGTGTCTGGGCTGTTCTATCTGGCCTGTTTCAACTGATTACCGCCGCGCGGCGCTGGAAGATCAATGGTGCCCAGTGGGCGATGATCTTGAGCGGCGCTCAATCGGCGCTGGCCGGAGTCTTCTTTGTAAGGATGGCTGGGGGCGTGGAAGCTATCGGCATCACAAATGTCGCGCCATACGCTGCGTTTGGCGCTTTCTACTTCCTGGTGTCGGCGGTGTGGCTGGTGGTCAGCGACATCCTTCGAAAGTCGCCCCAGATCGCCGACTAGGTGCGCCTTGAAAGAACCGTCCGAGATCCTGACTCTCTCTCCTGCTGGTGAATGGTGCGCTGTCCTCCTGGGACAGCGCATTTCTTTTTTCGAAATAGATTGGCAGTTTGGCCGGAATCTTGGACTACCAACTGGGACAAACCTAAAAAATCGGCAAAATCCGTAAATCAACCTATTAGAAGGTAGACAATGAACACCGCACTTGGTGACACCGCGGGTAAGTTGGTTGGCGGAGCTGCCCAGCTCATCATGCGTGTTGGCTATAACGGCTTCAGCTATGCTGACCTTTCAGAGCGCTTTGGCATCCGTAAGGCAAGCATCCACCATCACTTTCCTTCGAAAGTCGACTTGGTCGTAACAGTTGTCGAACAGGCGCGTGCCGGTATCCAAGCCCAGATCGCGGCGCTGGAGGAGGGCTCGCCGCTCGCAATAGATCAGCTGCGGTTTTATACTGGGTATTGGGAACGCTGCATCAAGGATCAGTCCGCTCCCTTTTGCCTGGCCGCAGTGCTGGCGGCCGAATTGCCCAGTCTACCCGAAGAGGTCGCGGTTTCCGTTCGCGGTCATTTCGCCGACCTCGGCAACTGGCTGGAGCGGCTGTTGGAACTCGGGGTACAGCAGGGGTCGGTGCATCTCGATGCATCCCCTGCCGTCGAGGCACGAGCTTTCATGGCGGCCGTATACGGAGCCATGCTTGCCGCCCGGGCGTTTGATGATCCGAAGCAGTTTAACGTGATCGTCGAAACTCTTCTTCGTCGCATTCGCACCTAACGCTTCAGCCACGTCATACCGCGTCGTGTCGACGCAACAGGTTGCCGAGGAAATCACCCCTTGTCGTCGTCGCCCTGGGTGATCAGGCGGGCGCTGCGCTGACCAGTGAAATATATCCATAGCCAGCTCAGCGAAACCGCTAGCCGGTTACGAAAGCCGATCAGGAAGTAGATGTGCGCCAGGCCCCATAGCCACCAGGCGGGCCAGCCGGTGAGCTTGATCCAGCTGAAATCGATCGCGGCGGCGCGCTTGCCGATCGTCGCCAGATCGCCGTCATGCTCGTAGCTGAAAGGCCGCGGGGTTGCGTCGCCGGCAAGCCGGGCCTTGATCGTCTCTGCGACATGCCAACCCTGCTGTTTGGCGGCGGGTGCTACACCGGGCACCATGCGGCCATCGGGCCGCAGGGCGTGTGCAGCGTCGCCGATGACGAAAATCTCCGGGCTCCCCGGCACGGTCAGGTCGGGCTCGACCAGCACCCTGCCCGCGCGGTCCGCCGCCGCGCCCAGCCACTCGGCGGCCGGCGAAGCGGCGACGCCGGCCGCCCACAGGATTGTCTTGGCCGGCAGGTGCGTTTCACCGAAGACGACGCCCTCGGCATCGCAGCGTGTGACGGGCCGGCCGAGTTCGACGGTCACGCCGAGCCGCTCCAACGCCTTCCTGGCGTAGTCGGAAAGTTCAGGCGCGAAATTGGGAAGGATGCGGTCGCCGGCCTCGATCAGCACCACGCGCGTCTGCCGCGTATCGATGTTGCGGAACTCGCCGCGCAGCGTGTCGTGCGCCAGTTCAACAATGGTGCCGGCCAGTTCCACGCCGGTCGGTCCGCCGCCGACGATCGCCAGCGTCAGCAGCGCCTGGCGTTTGGCGGGATCAGTCTCCCGCTCGGCCTGCTCGAAGGCTAGCAGAATGCGCCGTCGAATGGTGGTGGCGTCCTCCAGCGTCTTCAGCCCCGGTGCGAAAGGCTCCCATTCGTCATGGCCGAAATAGGCATGGCGGGCGCCGGTGGCCAGCAGCAGCGTGTCATAGGCGACCGCGCCGCCATCCTCGAGCAGCACGCGTTTGCCGGCGCGGTCGATGCCGCTGACGGTGGCGAGCAGCGTCGTCACGTCCTTGCGCTTGCGCAGGAGATGGCGGATCGGCCAGGCGACTTCCGAGGTGGCCAGCGCCGTGGTCGCCACCTGGTAGAGCAGCGGCTGGAAGAGATGGTGGTTGCGTTTGTCGATCATGGTGATGCGCACCGGCGCGCCGTCAAGCGCGCGGGTGAATTCGAGGCCCCCGAAACCCGCGCCGACAACGACGATATGATGGTTGGCCCGGTTCATCCCATTCACCATGGCGAGCAATTCACCCTGGCTGATATAGGCATTTTTGTGTAGCGCAACAACGCCAGACCATGGACGTATGCCCGGACTCGCCGCTTGATGTCGTCAATGCGCATGTCGCAGTTCGCGCGCCTGATGTAGCCTCATCTAAACAGCACGCCGAGGTGAAACATGGCCAATGATCGAGACGATGAAGGTCCGGCGCAATACGCCTCTCCGCCTTGCTTCATGCATGAACTCGACCCGACATTCCGGGCGCCCTTATCCGACTGGACGGACGTAAGGCGCTGTCGCAAGGCCGAGCGCGAGCGGCTGATTGCAGCCCGCCTCGCTGTCCCGGCCGACGGGCGAACGGCAATGTCGCAGCGCATCGCCGAAAGCCTCGACGCGGTGATCGGCGACATTGCTGGGCGCATGGTCAGCCTCTACTGGCCGTTCCGCGGCGAGCCGGATTTGCGCCCCTGGATGGCGTCCATCAACGCACGCGGCGGCCGCACCGCACTGCCTGTTGTCGTCGAGAAAGGCCGGCCGCTAATCTTCCGCGCCTATGCACCGGGCGACCGGCTGGAGAAGGGCGTCTGGAATATTCCGATCCCGGCTGAAGGCAATCCGGTGCTGCCCGACATCGTCATTTCGCCGATCGTCGGCATCGATCCGGGACAATTTCGCCTGGGTTATGGCGGCGGCTTCTTCGACCGCACGCTGGCGGCGATGCCGTTCAAGCCGCTGGTCATCGGTGTCGGCTACGAATTGCAGCGCATCGCCACCATCTACCCGCAGCCGCATGACATCCCGATGGACCGGGTGGTGACGGAGGCTTTCAAGTCCTAGGCAAGTTCCGGCTTCATCCCCACGGCCGTCCTGTCGACGATCTCGCGCAAGGCGAAGGACGAATTGATCTTCGTCACATGCGGCATTGCCGACAGCCACTCCTTGTGGATGCGCTCGTAGTCGACGAGGTCCTTAGCGGCGATGCGCAGGATGTAGTCGTATTCGCCCGACATCAGATGGCAGGACAGGACATTCGGACAGCGCTTTATCGCTGCCTCGAAATCCGACAGCGTCTTTTCGAATTGCCCCGATAGCGATATATGCACGATCGCCGTCATCTGGTGGCCAAGGGCCGCGTTGGAAAGCCGGGCATGGTAGCCGCGGATGGTTCCGGATTTCTCCAGATTGTCCAGCCGCCGCGAGCAGGCCGACTGCGACAGGCCGACCTTCTCGGCAAGCGCCGCATTGGGTATGCGCCCATCCTTCTGCAATGTTTCGAGAATAGCGATATCGATCCTGTCGAGCGGCATTTTTCGGGATTCCTGCGACAATCTGGCTGTTTTGCGCAACGATTATCGAGCCGCATGCTCTTGCGCAAGCGTATTCGCAAACACTTACGGAACGATTCGTGGTTCACTACCTCTAAACAGGGAACGTGCCCAGAAGGGCCGGATCAGGAGAAGAAAATGCGCGTCGGCTGCCCCCGGGAAATCAAGAATCATGAGTACCGCGTCGGCCTGACGCCGGGCTCGGTCCGCGAATATGTCGCGCATGGCCACGAAGTGCTGGTCGAGACCGGTGCCGGCGCCGGCATCGGCGCCGACGACAACGCCTATCGCGCCGCCGGCGCCACCATCGCCAAGACGGCCGCCGATGTGTTCGCCAAGTCCGACATGATCGTCAAGGTCAAGGAGCCGCAGCCTGAGGAATGGGTCCAGCTCCGCGACGGCCAGATCCTCTACACCTATCTCCATCTCGCTCCGGATCCGGAGCAGACCAAGGGCTTGCTGGCCTCCGGCGTGACGGCCATCGCCTACGAGACGGTCACCGACGACCGCGGCGGCCTGCCGCTGCTGGCGCCGATGTCGGAAGTCGCCGGCCGCCTGTCGATCCAGGCCGGCGCCACCGCGTTGCAGAAGGCCAATGGCGGCCGCGGCGTGCTGCTCGGCGGCGTGCCCGGCGTGCTGCCCGGCAAGGTTGCGGTGCTCGGCGGCGGCGTCGTCGGCTTGCATGCCGCCCGGATGGCGGCCGGCCTTGGCGCCGACGTCACCATCATCGACCGCTCGATCCCGCGCCTGCGCCAGCTCGACGATATCTTCGGCGGCCGCGTCCACACCCGCTACTCGACCGTCGAGGCACTGGAAGAGGAATGTTTTTCAGCCGACATCGTCGTCGGCGCCGTGCTGATCCCGGGTGCCGCCGCGCCGAAGCTCGTTACACGCGAAATGCTGTCGGGCATGAAGAAAGGCGCCGTGCTGGTCGACGTCGCCATCGACCAGGGCGGCTGCTTCGAGACCTCGCACGCCACAACTCATGCCGAGCCGACCTATGAGGTCGACGGCGTCATCCACTATTGCGTCGCCAACATGCCGGGCGCGGTGCCGGTCACTTCGGCCCACGCGCTCAACAATGCGACGCTGCATTACGGCCTGCAACTCGCCGACAAGGGCCTGAAGGCGCTGGTCGACGATCATCATTTGCGCAACGGCCTCAATGTCCACAAGAGCAAGATCACCAACCGCGCGGTGGCCGAAGCACTCGGCTATGAACTGGTCGAGCCGAAGGCCGTCCTCGCCGCCTGAACCCGCCGCTGATTCGTTCCCAACAGAGCCGCTGACACCCTCGGCGGCTCATTATTTTGCACAAGCAGATTTCATCGCTTGCCGTCGACTGAACGGCTTTGCGCGTTTTGCGTGCAATATGCCTTTTCTGTGGCTTTTTTGTTACAGCCGCCGCCATAGGCCGATGCTAGGAGGACATCGGGTTCTTCTAGGGGGTAGTAATGATCAGCTTAAAATCCACAAAGTTTTTGCTTCTTGGCGCGGCGTCCATTCTAGCGCTCGGATCGGCTTCCCATGCCGCCGACGCGGTTGTGCCGGTCGTCGAGACGTCGGGCTTCAACTGGAGCGGCATCTATGTCGGCTTCGGCGTTGGCGCCGGTGCCAATGTCCACGAGCTCAGCGGCGATCTCCTTCCTGGCTTCTCGTTGAACGGCATTGGCGGTGAAGGCGTGTACGGTGAACTGACCGTTGGGTACGACTATATGGTGTCGCCGCGCTTCCTGATCGGCGGACTTTTGGACGCCCATGTCGGCAATATTGAAACCACGCTCGACGTTGCTGGATTCAATGCTTCGGTTCAGGAGACCTATGGCTTCGACGCTGGTTTGCGGGCTGGTTACCTCTTCACGCCCAACACTTTGGGCTATGTGCTCGGCGGCTATTCCTGGCAGAAATACAAGCTCGACACGAACGCAGGCTTTGATTTCGATTGGGACCAGAGCGGCTACTTCGTTGGCGCCGGCGTTGAAACGGCCGTCAACAGCAACTGGACCATCAAAACCGAATATCGTTATACCCGCTTCGGCACTAACGACGATCTTCTTGCCGATCTCGGCGCACCGGACGGCACCCTCAATCTCGACACGTCGCGGCATACGTTCCAAGTTGCGGCCAACTATCGCTTTGGCGCCCAGAATGGCGGTGTCGCCGCTTTTGAAGCCCCTGCCTACAACTGGACCGGCTTCTACGTCGGCGGTGCCGCCGGTGCGGGTGCATCGGTGCATCAGATCGACGTTCCGCCGCTTGGCCTTGAATTCAACGGGCTCGGTGGCGAAGGCGTGTTCGGTGAATTGAACGTCGGCTACGACCATGATTTCGGCAGCTGGGTGGCAGGTGTCATGGTTGACGCTCGCTACTCCGGCATGACTTCGGAGCTGAAAGTTCCGGGCGGATCCATCAACCTGGATACTGATTACGGTTTCGATGTGCTTGGCCGTGTCGGTATGAAAGTAAACGAATCAACCCTCGCCTACGTGCTCGGCGGCTACAGCTGGCAGCACTTCGATCTGAATGCGTCTTCGCCCATCGGCGATATCCTCGATTGGGACTCCAGCGGCTTCTCGGTTGGTGGTGGTCTTGAAACGGCCATGTCCAGCAACGTGACCGTCGGCATCGAGTACCGCTATTCGCAGTTCTCCGAGAAGGATTTTTCGTCGGAAATCGCGCTGCCGGACGACACCCTCACCTCCACCCCTTCGTTCCACACCGTTCGTATCGGTGCGAAGTACAAGTTCAACTAGAGCCGTCCAGACAACAGTCAAAGCCCGTCGGTCATTCCGGCGGGCTTTTTCTTTGGGCGGAAGAAATACAGGGCGGGACACTGCAGGCAAAAAAAAGCGGAGCCAAAGCCCCGCTTCCTCTGATATCGAGACTTCCCGCCGGTTCATCCGCGGTCGGCAAATCGATCGACAATCACTCCATAACGCGACATTGCGACAGGCGTACGACAGTCGCGGTCGATGAATGCCGCCCGGACCGTCAGGCGCGCTCGATCCGGCACTGGTAGCAATTGTTGCGCGCCGAGCGGACATGCACATAGGCGATGTCCTCGCGCTGGAACAAGGTCTCGGCCCGCGCCGCGATGGCGCCCGTCGGGATGACGCCGCCGCTGCCATAGACGATGCGGTCGTCCTTGCCGTAGCCGCGCACGATATAGTCGGTGCTTTCGAGCACCTCGGGAAGCACCTCGGCTTCGGCGGCGCGCTCGCATTCCTCAGCATGCAAGAAGATCGGCCCGGTCTCAGCATAAGGCTGCAACTCGGGGAACGGCCGGTATGCCAGGATGAGATAGGCCTGTCCGGCGGCCACGTTCTTCAGGCAGTGGCGGCAAGGCACGCCGTCGCCGTCGGATATTCTCCGCTCTGGTATCAGACCATAGGCGTCCGGCCCGCCGCGCTGCAGGGCTCTGACATCTTCCGTGGGCAAGGCTTTGAACTTTACGGTCATAGTGAAATCTCCGGTGTCGTCGACCGGAAATTACGCCGCTGCGCCAGCGCTTCCCACCCGATTCCTGCCGAACCTGTCAGCCCATCAAGGCGTCGAGGCCTCGCACCAGCCCGGTGATCTCCTGCACCCGCCGGATGGCGAGCAGCGTACCCGCCACGTAAGGAGCAGCGGACGAGCCGGCGTCATGGCGAATGGTCAGCCGCTCGTCGGGCAGGCCGAACAGCGCCTCGCAGGACAGGATGTAGGAGGGCAGGCGAAGCGCATGCACCTGCACCCCCTCACCCGTACCGACCGCCGCGCCGCGGGTTCCCGGCACACCCGAGACCTCCGAGACGGGCCGCGCGGTCGAAGCCTTGCGGACATCCGCCAGCGCCTCCGCGAGCTCGCGCGCGGTGCCGGACGGCGCGTCGGGCTTCTTGGCGCTGGCATAGTCGATGACCTCGACATCCGGCACGTATTTCGCCGCCATCAGGGCAAACCGCTTCATCAGCGTGGCAGTGATCGAAAAATTGCCGGCTGCAATGACGCCGACGCGATTGGCGCGCGCTGCGGCGTCGATCTCGGCAAAGTCGGTAGCAGCCAGCCCCGACGTGCCTATCACAACGTGCCGTCCCGTTTCGATGGCCAGCAGCGCATGGTCCTTCACCACATGCGGCTTGGTGTAGTCGACCAGCACGTCGGACGGCACCTCCAGCGCCTCGGCCAGCGAGGCGGAAACGGTGACGCCATTGGCCGGCATGCCAACCAGAAGGCCGGAATCCTGCCCCGCACCGCTGCGTGACACGGCGCCTGCCAGCGCCATGTCGCCTTGCGCCCCGATCGCCGGAACCAGCGCTTTGCCGACCCAGCCGGTCGCACCGGCCATCACCACCCGTATTGCCATCGTTCGATTCCTCCATCGCCATTAGAGCACCATACATCCGTTTGGACGCACGAGGGACGCTCTTGGAATTTGACGCTATGCATCGTGCGGGCCGACGTGGTAGGTCTTGAGCGACCAGCGATAGGGAAAGAGCCCGGCTCATTCAAGCCGGGCTCCGTCTGGAGAGTTGATCCAGACCGCCGCACAGACGGGTCAGATCACCAGAATTTTGAACAGTCTTACCGGATGAAGTCGTCGAAGCGGCGCAGCGTCACCCGGCGATTGCGCCAATTCTCGTTCTGCGTCTGCACCAGCAGGAATTCCTCGCCGTAGCCGACGGTTTCCAGCGCATAACCCGGCACGCCGAATTCGCGCACCAGGGTGCGCTTCAGGGAGGCGGCGCGCTGTTCGGACAATATCTGGTTCGACCGGAAGGAGCCGACCGCATCGGTATGGCCTTCGATCAAAACACGGGCACCGGGGTCGCGCCGCAGGATTCGCTGAAGCGCGTCGGCGATATTCTCGATTTTTCCATATTGCGATTCGGAGATAGCCGCCGAGCCGAAGGCGAAATTGATCGACTGGATATCGATCGAGCGGGCCATGCGCCGCAGGTCCGGCCGCCTCTTGAATTCGCGTATGGTGACGCGCTGATTGGGGCGCAGCTTTACCCGGGGCGCCGCCTCGAGCTGACGCTCGATCGTCGCGGCCGAAGGTGTAGTCGCCTGGGCTGCGGCAAGGGTCGGCACGGCAAGTGCCGCAATCAGTGCGACGGCAAATGTGCGTCGGGTCAGCATGTCTTCTCTCCTTCGGGGCCGGCCTCGGCCCGTTGATGGTGCCGGCAAGATGGCAAAGACAAGCTGAAACTTTGATGAACGAAAGGTTCGGCTTTCGGGAAAATCACGGTCGCATGACGCTGGCCGCGCGCTCGGCGAAAGCCATTGGATGCACGATCTCCTTCTTTTGCGCCACCGGCTCAAAGCCGAGTTTCTGGTAGAGCGGCAATGCCGCTGGATGATCGAGCGTGCAGGTCTGCACCGTCACCCGCCTTGGGCCGTGCGACCAGGCGGCGGCGATCGCCGAACCCAGGAACCAGCGACCGATGCCTTGCCCGGTCGCGTGCTCCATCATGCCGAAATAGGCGAGCTCCACTTCCTCCGGCAGATGCGGCTTGAGGTCGAAGAATCCGGCGGGCGCTCCATCGAGATACAGCACCCTGATGTCGCGGTCCTCGCGGTGGACGCCCGCGGAAAGCTCCTCGTCGCTGAGCCTCAGCACGTTGACCCAGTGCCATTTGCGGCCCACCCGATCCATCAGGTAGCGGTAGAAATGCAGCGGAATGTCCTTGGTCTTCAGCAGCGCAATCTGACGGTTGTAGGGCACCGGCGGCGAATAGGCCGGCGGCGCGTGCATTTCGAGAAACGTCACCGTGACCTCGATGTCTTCCAGCGCTCCGTTCTCCATCGCCGTCAGTCCTTGCCCATCAAGACGGGGCCCATCAAGTCGGGGCCCGTCACGACGGGCGTATCGGAAAGCCCACCCCATTCCGTCCATGAGCCGTCGTAGAGCTTGTTGTCGGTATGGCCAAGCGTCTCGAGCGCCAGCGTGATCGCGGCCGCCGTAATGCCTGAACCGCACGAGGTGACGACCGGTTTGGACAGGTCGATGCCAGCGTCCTCGATCACTTTGCGCAAGCGGTCTTTCGACAACAGCTCGCCGTTTTCGGCAAGCACCGATGACGGCACATTGTGCGCGCCAGGCATATGGCCTGAGCGAATGCCCGCGCGAGGTTCCGGCTCGGTACCGGCAAAACGGCCGGCAGATCGGGCGTCGGCGACCTGGCTTTCCCTCGTCCCGACGATCCGGCGCATGTCGGCAAGGCTGGCGACGCGAGCGGCATCGAAGTCGGCATGAAAAACGCAAGGCGCGATCTTGGTCGGCTCCGCCGTCACCGGCCGTCCCGCCGCTTTCCAGCGATCGAAGCCGCCATCCAATATATAGACCTGGAACACGCCCATGACACGGAACATCCACCACGCGCGCGGCGCCGAGAAGAAGCCCGGGCCATCATAGACGACGATGGTGTCGTCTGCCGAGATACCCATGGCGCCGACATACTGGGCGAAATGCTGCGGCGACGGCAGCGTGTGCGGCAGTGGGGAATCGGGATCCGAGATCGCATCCTGATCGAGGAACCGCGCACCCGGAATGTGCGCTGCGTCATACTCGGCGCGCGCGTCGCGTTTTTGCGCCGGTAGATACCAGGACGCGTCGATGATCGTCAGGCCCGGCTCGCTAAGGCGCGCCTGCAGCCAGTCCGCAGCGACGGTGAAAGGGCTGTCTTCGGCCATTCTTCTTCTCCTGCCCGCCCCTTGGCGGCATACTGTCTATCAGGTCGTCGGCATCGGTCCAAAGCGGATACGGAAGCGCCGGTTCTCGCGGCCCTTCTTCTCGATCTTGCCGATATGGATCTCGCCGACTTCGCCGGAGCTCTTCACATGGGTGCCGCCACATGGCTGGCTGTCGATCGAGGCATTCTCGCCGATGCAGACCAGGCGGATCTTGCCAGTACCCACGGGCGGCCGCACATTCTTTGACTTCACCAGTCCCGGATTGGCCGCCAGTTCCTCATCTGATATCAGCCTGACGAAGATCGGGTGGTCGGCCCGCACCAGTTCCATTAGCCTGGCCGTTACGTCTTCCTTGGTGAAGCCGGCATCCGGTATGTCGAAATCGATACGGCTGTCGTCCTCGGAAACCGCGGCACCAGTGATTGGGAACGGGCAGACGACGGTGAGCAAATGGCAGGCCGTATGCATGCGCATCAGCAGATGCCGACGCTCCCAGTCGACGGCGAGCTTCACCCGCTCGCCAACGGCCGGAACCAGCTGCCCCGGCGGCGGCACGTGGATGATCTCGTCCTTGGTCTCGCCGGTGATGGTGGCGGCAACAGCGATCAGGCTGCCGTCGGCGCGTTCGAAGGTGCCCATATCGCCCGGCTGCCCACCCGACGTGGCATAGAAGATCGTCCGGTCCAGAATGATGCCGCCACGATCGTTGACGGCGACAACCATGGCGTCAGCCGTCCTTAGATAGGCGTTGTCGCGAAACAGCGCTTCCGTGTTGTGCGCCATCACGCGACCTTTTCGAACGGCACCGAAATCGTGCTCCGTTGTTCCATCCAGCCCGGCACCGGCAGCTTCTTTTCGCGCAGGAACTCCGGATTGAACAATTTCGACTGGTAGCGCGTGCCGTAGTCGCAAAGCACGGTCACGATGGTATGGCCGGGACCAAGTTCACGCGCCAGCCGGACAGCACCTGCAATGTTGATGCCGGTCGAGCCGCCGACGCACAGGCCCTCCTCCTGGATCAGGTCGAAGACGATCGGCAGCGCATCCTCGTCCGGAATCTGGAACGAGAAATCCGGCGTGAATCCTTCCAGATTGGCGGTGATCCGCCCCTGCCCGATGCCTTCGGTGATCGAGCTTCCCTCGGATTTCAATTCGCCGCTGGTGTAGAAACTGTAGAGCGCCGCACCCAGCGGATCGGCGAGCGCGATCTTGACGTTCCTGCTCCTGGCTTTCAGCCCGAAGGCGACGCCGGCCAGCGTTCCGCCGGAGCCGACCGCCGAGACGAAACCGTCGACCTTGCCGCCAGTCTGGGCCCAGATTTCTTCCGCCGTGGTGCGGATATGGCCGTCACGGTTGGCGACGTTGTCGAACTGATTGGCCCAGATCGCGCCGTTCGGCTCGGACCGCGCCATCTGCTCAGCGAGACGGCCCGACAGTTTCACATAATTGTTGGGGTTCTTGTAAGGGACTGCCGGAACCTCGATCAGCTCTGCGCCGAGCAATTTGATCGTGTCCTTCTTCTCCTGGCTCTGCGTCTCGGGAATGACGATCACAGTGCGGTAGCCAAGTGCCTTGGCGACCAGCGTCAATCCGATGCCGGTGTTGCCGGCCGTTCCCTCGACGATGACCCCGCCCGGCTTCAGGAGCCCGCGCTGCTCGGCGTCGCGGATGATGAACAGGCCGGCGCGGTCCTTGACCGACTGGCCCGGATTCATGAATTCGGCCTTGCCCAGAATCTCACAGCCGGTCTCTTCCGAGGCTTTGTTGAGGCGGATCAGGGGCGTGTTGCCGATCACGTCGATCACAGAACGGGGCATGGAGATTCCTTTATGCGGTGCGGCCAAACCCTAGAAACCCGAAGCTTCGGTTTCAAGGCAAGAATTTGTCTGGTCCAGCGGCATTTCTGGGGTGCAATCCTGAAACAGAGTTGCGTTCCGGCATTCATTGGGATGCTTGCGCTGAAAAGTGCTCTTTTCATTCGATTTCTTCATCGTTAGAGCACAGCTAAGAAAAAGTGGCAGGGCATAGCATGACACTCTATCGGGCCAACCCGAAGCACGGCGTCGCCTGGATCACGGGCGGCAGCAGCGGCATCGGCCGTTCACTGGCCAAGGATCTTGCGGCTCAAGGCTATGCCGTCGCGGTGACGGCACTCGACGACGATCCGATCGACACGCTTATTGTCGAGACGGCGCAGATGCCTGGCCATGTCGCGGCCTATCCTTGCGACGTCACCGACGAGAAGCGCATGGCAAAGACGGTCGCGGCGATCGAGAAGGATCTCGGCCCGATCGTCTTGGCTGTCTTCAATGCCGGAAACTATATTGCGACCGCCGGCGAAGACCTTACCGTCCGCGGGTTTCGCCAGTCCTTCGATGTCAATTATTTCGGCATCATCAACGGCTTGGTGCCGGTCATCGAGCGCATGCGCATCCGCGGACGCGGCCATATCGTCCTGGTCGGTTCGGTGACCGCCTATTTCGGCTGGCCGACCACGGCAGCCTATGGCGGCACCAAAGCGGCGATCAACATATTGGCGGAATCGCTGAAATACGATTTCGACAAGATGAACGTCCGCATCCAGGTGATGAATCCGGGCTTCGTCGACACGCCGCTGACCGAGAAGAATTTGCTGCCGATGCCAGGGCTGATGCCCGCCAGCCGCGCCTCGCGCCGCATGGCGCGCGGCATCAAATCCGGCGGCTTCGAAGTCACTTTCCCGCGCCGCTTGAGCTGGGGCCTGAAGCTGCTCGGTATCCTGCCGAGACCGTTCTGCCGATGGGTCATCAGCACCGCGACCCGCTGGAGGGCACGTCCGCTGAATTTCGATCGCAAACCGCCGAGCGAATAGGCCGGCCATCAAAGTTGGCAAGCTCGTCGCCGGAGGGACGCCCGTTGCCTGTTTGCCGTTGCGGCCATAGGTTGAGAATTGTTGCGTGGAGTCTGTGATGGGGCGACGGATCGTGCTTGCGGTACTGGGTCTCGCCGTCATTCTTATCCTGGGCTTCGTGCTTGGTCCGCGCGTCCAGGCCGACACCACGATCCGTTTCGATCCTTCCGTGATCGGCGATGACCCGCAAGCCTATCTCGCCCGCAAGGAGGCTGCCGTACCTGGCATCCACGACGGGCTGGAGAAGGAAATCATCTGGGCCAATCCGATGGTCCATGCCAGGAAGCCGCTCGCGATCGTCTACATCCACGGCTTCTCGGCGTCGAAAGGCGAAGTTCGTCCGCTGCCCGACGAGGTGGCCGACCAACTCGACGCCAATCTCTTCTACACCCGCCTCACCGGCCACGGACAGGACGGTGCCGCGATGGCGCAAGGCAGCGTCAATGCCTGGATCAACGACTATGAGGAAGCGCTCGCCATCGGCCGGGCGATCGGCGACAAGGTGATCGTCATCGCTACTTCCACCGGCGGCTCACTGGCGGCATGGGCGGCGACGCAACCGGGCGGGTCGAACGGGGTGGCGGCAATCGCGTTTATCTCGCCGAATTTCGGCGTCAAGGCTTCCGGCGCCGAACTCCTGACCATGCCTTGGGGCCGAGAGATCGCGGAGTTGGTCGCTGGCAAGGAGCGCAGCTTCGTGCCGCGCAATGCGCTGCATGAGAAATTCTGGACCTATCGCTATCCGATCGCGGCGACGCTTCCGATGGTGGCGCTGACCGAGCTTGCCTACGGCGCGCCGGTGGAAAAGGTGAGCATGCCTGCCCTATTCATCTTTTCGGATTCGGACAAGATCGTGCGGCCGGACCGCACCCGCGAAATCGCCGGACGCTGGGGGGCCGCACACGAGCTGGTGCCGGTCGACGATACCGGCGATCGGGACAACCACGTCATCGCCGGCGACGCGCTGTCGCCGGCGACCACAGCTTTCCTCGCGCAGCGGATCGTGGTGTGGATCAAGGCGCTCACGGAATAGCAGGCGCGTGCCACGAAAGGAAAAGGGCGACCGAAGCATCGCTTCGATCGCCCTGCCCTATGTCAGCCACGGCCAAGCTCAACAGGCTCGGCCGGACACAATGGTGTGGTTACGCAGCCCGTGCCGCCGGCCGCTTGCCGCCGAAGCGTCGTTTGTTGTTGCCCTTGAAGGGCTTTGCGCCTTCCGGCTTGCGCTCGCCGGCAAAGGCCGGCTTGTCGCCGAAACGCTTCTTGCCGTTGTTCTGGCCGCCGGGCCGCCTGCCGTCGCGACGGCCATTGCGGTCGTTGCGATCATTAGCTGGTTCGAAGCGTTCGTTCTTTTCGGCCGGATTGCGCTGGGGATCGGGGCTGCCGAGATGGTCGGCAACAACAGGCAGCTTGGTGCGGATGATGCGCTCGACCTGGCGCAGCTTGCTGTTTTCGGAAGGATCGCAAAGCGTGATCGCGATGCCGTCCATGCCGTTGCGGCCAGTGCGGCCGATGCGGTGGACATAGCTCTCCGCCTCATCCGGCAGGTCGAAATTCACCACATGGCTGATGCCCGGCACGTCGATGCCGCGCGCCGCGATATCCGTCGCCACAAGAATGCGCACCGAGCCATCGCGGAAGTCGTTCAGTGCCTTCTGGCGGGCGTTCTGCGACTTGTTGCCGTGGATGACGGCGGCCTTGAAGCCGTCGCGATCGAGGTCCTTGGTCACCCTGTCGGCGCCATGCTTGGTGCGCGAAAAGATGATGACGGACTTCATCGCCTCATCGGCAAGCATCTTGGATAGCACCTGCCGCTTCTGCTTGGTGCGGGCAAGGACGACGCCCTGCACGATCTCGGCCGCCGCGGTGCTGTGAGGCGCCACTTCGACACGAATCGGGTTCTTCAGCAGGCCCTTGGCCAATTCTGCGATCTCGGCCGGCATGGTCGCCGAGAACAGCACCGTCTGCCGGTCCGGCGCGGTCGCCCTGGCGATGCGCTTGACGTCGTTGATGAAGCCCATGTCGAGCATGCGGTCGCCTTCGTCCAGCACCAGCCATTTGGTGTCGGCAAGCACGAGATCGCCCTCACGCACCAGGTCGGTCAGCCGGCCGGGCGTGGCGATAAGGACGTCGACGCCGGGAGCGATCTTCTTCACCTGGCTGAAGCGCGAGACGCCGCCGAGCACGAGTGCTGTCGAGACATGCGCGCCCTTGGCGAGCAGCTTGATCGTCTCTTCGATCTGCACGGCGAGTTCGCGCGTCGGCGCCAGGATCAGCGCACGGGCGGTCTTTGGCCGGCGCTTGGTGCCGAGCCCGATGATCTTCGACAGGATCGGCAGCGCGAACGCCGCGGTCTTGCCGGAACCAGTCTGGGCGATGCCGAAAATGTCACGGCCTTCGAGCTGCGGCGGGATCGCCTGGGCCTGGATCGGCTTCGGATCGGTGAAGCCGGCGGCATTGGTGGCCTTGAGCAGCGCGCCCGTAATTCCAAGTGCTGCGAAACCGGAGAGTTCCCCAGCGTCTGTATCGAGTAAAGTGTTTTCGTTGGTCAAAATATTCTTCTTTCACGCGGCTCCTGGCCGCAAACATCATCGCGGCAGGGCGCAACCTGCCGTCGAAAAAACTGTCATGAAACGACAAGGCGGCGGACGTTGTCGTCCGCACGGCTGCGCTGTCGTGCCCGCAGGCATCATGCCGCGGGGCTTTTTCGCCGCCTCGCCGATATGTCGGAAAGAGGGAAAACAGACGCAACCGGTCTCATTCATCGAGAAGGCCGGATACTCCCGGCCCAAGCGCCTATGCCGCCGCATATGGCCCAGTTCGCTGCGGAATGCAAGGGGCGCCATGTTGCAATGCAGCAAAAGCCGGGGCGAAGCGGCGCTTGCGCTCCCTTGCCGGCATGATTACCACCAAATACAGCTTTCCGTTTTGGGGACCAACCGATGAAGGACGTGCTGAAGGAACTCGAGCGCCGCCGCGACATGGCGCGCATGGGCGGCGGCCAGGCCCGCATCGACGCTCAACACAAGAAGGGCAAGCTGACCGCGCGCGAACGCATCGACGTCTTTCTCGACGAGGGCTCGTTCGAGGAGTTCGACATGTATGTCGAGCACCGCTCGACCGATTTCGGCATGGAGAAGACCAAGATCGCCGGCGACGGCGTCGTCACCGGCTGGGGCACCGTCAACGGTCGCCCGATCTATGTCTTCGCCAAGGATTTTACCGTGTTCGGCGGCTCGCTGTCCGAGGCGCACGCCGAAAAGGTGGTCAAGGTGCAGGAGATGGCGCTGCGCAACCGCGCGCCGATCATCGGCCTCTACGACGCCGGCGGCGCCCGCATCCAGGAAGGCGTGGCAGCGCTCGGCGGCTATGCCGAGATCTTTCAACGCAATGTGCTGGCCTCCGGCGTCATCCCGCAGATTTCGCTGATCATGGGCCCCTGCGCCGGCGGCGACGTCTATTCGCCTGCCATGACCGACTTCATCTTCATGGTGCGCGACACCTCCTACATGTTCGTCACCGGGCCTGACGTGGTGAAGACCGTCACCAATGAGACAGTCACCGCCGAGAGCCTCGGCGGCGCCTCCGTCCACACGACGAAGTCCTCGATCGCCGACGGCGCCTACGACAATGACGTCGAGGCGCTCTTACAGATGCGCCGGCTGGTCGATCTGCTGCCTGCCTCCAACACGGCTGAAATTCCCGAGATCGAATGCTACCAGTCGGTCACCGATCACGATCTGTCGCTCGACCGGCTGATCCCCGACAACGCCAACAAACCCTACGATATCAAGGAGTTGATCCTTAAAGTTGCCGACGAGGGTGATTTTTTCGAGATCCAGCAGAATTTTGCGAAAAACATCGTCACCGGTTTCGGGCGCGTCGAAGGCCGCACGGTCGGCTTCGTCGCCAACCAGCCGATGGTGCTGGCCGGCGTGCTGGACTCCGACGCCAGCCGCAAGGCGGCGCGGTTCGTGCGCTTCTGCGACTGTTTCTCGATTCCGATCGTCACCTTCGTCGACGTTCCGGGCTTCCTGCCCGGCACCGCGCAGGAATATGGCGGGCTGATCAAGCATGGCGCCAAGCTTTTGTTCGCCTATGCCGAGGCGACCGTTCCGAAGATCACCGTCATCACCCGAAAGGCCTATGGCGGCGCCTATGACGTGATGGCGTCAAAGCATCTGCGCGGCGACATGAACTATGCCTGGCCGACGGCGCAGATCGCGGTGATGGGCGCCAGGGGCGCGGTCGAGATCATCTATCGGAAAGACATCGGTGATGCGGAGAAAATCGCAGCGCATACAAAGGCTTATGAGGATCGCTTCCTGTCGCCCTTTGTCGCCGCCGAGCGCGGCTATGTCGATGAGGTGATCATGCCGCATTCGACCCGTCGGCGAATTGCGCGCGCGCTCCGCATGCTGCGCAACAAGGATATGCAGAACCCCTGGAAGAAGCACGACAACATTCCGCTGTGACAGCGCAGCGCGAAAGCGGCCGCTGCAAAAGCTCACTCCGCTTCCGCCGCCCCGAACCCCGCCCCCATCGTCGCGCGGACGGTGCCCGCCCAGGGTGTCGCATGGTTGTCTATGCGCATCTGGAAAATGAAGTAGGTCGGCGAGCAGAAGCCGATACCTTTCACTTTGCCAATGCCCGGCGTGTCTGATGGCAGCGACTGGCACATATAGTCCTCGCGGCAGAAACGATCGGCCGAGCAAGTTGGCCGGTTGCCGCGGTTGACGGCGACGCCAAGACACTGGTCGAAATTATTGGTCGCCACGCAAGTGTCGAACTTCTTGCCGCCGACCAGCCCGCAGATCTCGCTCGGCATCGGCTTGCCCGGCTTGAAGGCGGCAAAGGTGCGGTCCTTGTCGTCGCAGCCGCGATAGGCAATGCCGGCCGGCACGCCGATCTTTGGCGGCCGGCAGGTGTAGTCGGTGCGCGAAATGCCTGGCGCGAAGGCTGCGAACTGGCCTGATATGCTGTAGCGGTCATTGAAAGGCTGCGCCCGGTTGCTGGCGATCGAACCGGTCAGGCAGGGATGGCCGGAGAAGATTTTCGCGCTGTCCTTGGGCAGCAGGCATTGCGCCAGTTTCGTCCGCACGCCCGAAGCGGCGGCTAGTGGTGTGCAGACGGTGCCGCCCCCGCAGTGCCAAGTTGAACCAAAGCGCGCCGCGTCCTCCGGCAGCAAGCACGGCATCGCCATACCGGCCGGCACGTAGTCGACATCGCCGGCATCCTTCCAGGCTGCCGGCGGCGCGAAGGAGAGCGGGCGGAAGCGGTTCGGCTCTTTGCCCTCGGCCGTGGCGCGCAGCCAAGCCTGGCGGCGCGGAATCTCGGCATGGAGATGCGGCGAAATGCCGACCTCGATGCGGTTCAAAGGCGAAGTCGTCTTGTCGTCGAGGCCGATGAAATGGAAACCGGCGGTCGAACCTGCCTGATGACAGCCCTGGCAGGCGCCATTGTCCAGCCGCTCGACCAGTGCTTCCGGCGTGCGCACCAGCTTCAAAGCCGAATAGTCGAACCCGGCAAAATCCGCGGGCTGGAACAGCGGCGTGAACGGGTGATTGGCCTGCCTTGCGCTGCCGAAGGTCGACCAAGAAAGGACCTTCTTCGCCAGGAATTGGTCAGGGATTTCATAGACGCCGAGGTCGACCGCTGCGAGGTTGGCGCTGATATAGCCGGCGAGTTTCGCTTTCAGCGCGGTGTCTTCGGCAAGCCGCGCCGTGTCGGGTGTGTTTTCCAGCGGCTTCTCGCGGACCGCCGCGCCGTCGATACCGAAAATCCGCATGAGATAGGCAGCCTGCCCGCCGAATTCGGTTTCCTGGCCGGAGGGAAAGCGCACCACCTGGGCGTTGAGCTCGAGCTGCTTGAAGCTCAGCCCAGCCTTTTCCAACGGCCCGCCGATGAGCCAGCCGGTATCGACGGTCTCGTCGATCTGCGGCGTCCAGCGCCCGGCAACGCCGACGCAGCCGCCATCGGCGTCCGCCGCGGCGCTGTAGACGGCATTGAAATTGAACGGCAGGCGTGAGGCCAGAACCTTGCCGTTTTTCTTGAAGCTGTAGGCAAGGCGATAGATGAACCGTACCTCGCCGCAGCGCTCGTCGCCGCGCGCATCGGTGAAATCGCGCCGGTCGAGCCGGTTGACGACACCGACCAGCCGGAAGCGCGCGGCGTCGGTCTTCAGCCAGCGCATGTCCATGATGCGGCCGACATTGCCGTCGGTGACCTCGTAGAGCGGCCGCCCGCCGGCCTTCATCTCCGCCCGCAGCGCGGCGACATCGCCGGCAACCGTTTCGACGATCTGGTGATAAGCAGGCGCCTTGTCATAGAGCGTCTTCAGATCGCCCTTGCCATCGACGCCGAAAATGCCGGCGAAGCCAAAACCCTTAGCGTCGAGGGCGGCGAGCACGGCCGGATCGTCGACGATGGTCACCGGACCTTCGGCGCGCGCGGTATGCGCCATGAAAACGGCGACGAAGATTGCAGCAAGCAGCGCGAACCGGCGGTTCATCGAGGGGCCGCCCCGTTACGGGTCTCGGCAAGCTCGCGCAGCACCGGCACCAGCACCAGCGGCAGGTCCTCGGCGATCAGCCCTGGCCCGAAACGGCTGCCGGCCTCGGCATGGATCCAGACCGCCGCGCAGGCAGCTTCGAAAGCCGGCATGCCTTGCGCCAGCAGCCCGGCCGCGATGCCCGACAGCACGTCGCCCGAACCGGCAGTTGCCAGCCATGGCGCGCCATTGCCGTTGATCGCCGCCCTGCCATCGGGTGCCGCGATCACCGTGTCCGCGCCCTTGTAGACGATCGTTGCGCTGGCGCGCTTTGCGGCAGTGCGCGCCTTGGCCAGCTTGGACAGGTTCTTGTCTCCGGCGATGTCTGGAAACAGCCTGGCGAATTCGCCCTCATGCGGCGTCAGCACCAGCGCCGGCGCGTTTAGACGACGGGCGGCTTCGAACAAAACGTTCGGCATATCGCGAAACGATGTGATGCCGTCGGCATCGAGCACCAGTCCGTCGATCCCGCCGGCGGCACCTTGCCGTCCGGCACCCAGCACAGCGAGGCCAAAGTCGCGGGCTTTTTCACCGACGCCAAATCCGGGTCCGAGGACGAAGGACGACGGCCGGCGGCCGCCGATGAATTCCTGTACATCCGCCATGCTGTCGGCCTTGCGCAGCATGATCGAGGTCAGATGCGCGGCATTCACCTGCAGCCCGTTCGCCGGCGACAGCACGGTCACCGCCCCTGCCCCGCTTCTGGCCGCGGCAAGCGCCGACAGCCGTGCAGCACCCGTCGCCGATGGCCCGCCGGAAAAGACGCCGACATGGCCGCGCCTGTATTTATGCGCGTCGACGGCCGGAACCGGGAAGTTTTCTATCCAAAGCGGCGGGGTGTTCTCGAAGGTTCGCGGTTCAAGCCGCGCAATGATGCCGTCGCCGATGCCGATATCGGCGAGCAAGAGTTCGCCGCACATTGCGCGCCCCGGCAACAGCAGATGGCCGGGCTTTTTTCGCGCGAACGTCACCGTGATCCGGGCGCGGAATGCCTGGCCGAGGCTCTGGCCGCTCTCGCCCGACACGCCTGAGGGCAGATCGACCGCGACGACAGGCAGGTTCAGTTCAGCAGCAACAGCGACCGCCCTGGCGGCATCGCCGGACAGCGGCTTGGATAGCCCTGCCCCATAAAGCGCGTCGACCACGATCGCGCCTGTCTCGGCAACAAACTCCGACAGCGGCCGAGGCCTGACCCGGCACTCCGAAGCAGCGAGCGCCGCATCGCTGCCGGCCCTGGGCGAGCCGGACGCCCACACGGTTACGTCGACGCCGCTGTCATGCAGCAAGCTGGCCACGACGTAGCCGTCGCCGCCATTGTTGCCGGGACCACAAAGCACGTGGACAGGTGCCGCCGGATAACGGCTGAGCACCACCGACGCGACCGCCGCACCGGCATTGCGCATAAGGTCTATACCGGCCAGCGGGCCAGTGGCGATTGTCAGCCGATCAGCCTCGCCCATTTCGGCCGGAGATAGAAGTTCATTGCTCATGGATTGCCGATCCGCATTGGCTCAAGCCTGACCCTTGTGGTCAAACATCGTCCAGTTTTCGGTTCGAAGCAAACGGTGACGAGATGGCGCAACCTGCGAGCACATCGTTGGGACAATGGCATCGCCGACGCGCAATTGCCTGCGAAGTGCGCTGTTTGCCTAATTATTGTGCGGACGAACGGGCTGACAATGTGTAGGTTCCCAACGCCCATGACGCATCCAACGCAGCGAATGACGCGAATTTACGTCCCAACGCGGCATGGCATCGAAATCGCGTGATACCGCTTCGAATCCCCCTCAAATTGGCACAATTCGTGCTTGAAGGAGGCGCAAGCGGGGCTCACAACCCGTCTTTTTTGGCAGTGGAGGCCACTTTTTACATGAAAAAGATCGAAGCGATCATCAAGCCGTTCAAGCTAGACGAAGTGAAGGAAGCGCTTCAGGAGGCCGGGCTGCAAGGCATCACCGTTACGGAAGCCAAGGGTTTTGGCCGCCAGAAGGGCCATACCGAACTCTATCGCGGCGCCGAATATGTCGTCGATTTTTTGCCCAAGGTGAAAATCGAGGTCGTGCTCGGCGACGACGCGGTCGAAGGGGCGATCGAAGCCATCCGCAAGGCGGCTCAGACCGGTCGCATCGGCGACGGCAAGATCTTCGTCTCCAACATCGAGGAAGTCGTGCGCATCCGCACCGGCGAAACAGGGATGGACGCGGTCTGAGGTTTCTGATTTCAGATCATCTCCTCGAAACGTCATCACACAGGGATACATGACATGACGACAGCCAAAGACATCATGAAGCAGATCAAGGACAACGACGTGAAATTCGTCGACCTGCGCTTCACAGACCCGAAGGGCAAGCTGCAGCACGTGACGATGGACGTCGTCGAGGTCGAGGAAGACATGTTTGCTGACGGCGTCATGTTCGACGGATCTTCCATCGCCGGCTGGAAGGCGATCAACGAGTCCGACATGGTGCTGATGCCCGATACCGAGACGGTGCATATGGACCCGTTCTTCGCACAGTCCACCATGGTCATCCTGTGCGACATTCTCGATCCGATTTCCGGAGAATCCTACAACCGCGACCCGCGCGGCACCGCCAAGAAGGCCGAAGCCTACATGAAGGCGGAGGGCATCGGCGATCAGATCTTCGTCGGCCCGGAAGCCGAGTTCTTCGTGTTCGACGACGTCAAGTACAAGGCCGATCCGTACAACACCGGCTTCAGGCTCGACTCCACCGAACTGCCGTCCAACGACGACACCGACTACGAGACCGGCAACCTCGGCCACCGTCCGCGGACGAAGGGCGGCTATTTCCCGGTACCGCCGATCGACTCGGCGCAGGATATGCGCTCGGAAATGCTGACCGTGCTCGCCGAAATGGGCGTGCGTGTCGAAAAGCATCACCACGAAGTGGCTGCTGCCCAGCACGAACTCGGTATCAAGTTCGACACGCTGGTCCGCAACGCCGACAAGATGCTGATCTACAAGTATGTCGTGCACCAGGTCGCCAACGCCTATGGCAAGACGGCCACCTTCATGCCGAAGCCGGTCTTCGGCGACAACGGCTCGGGCATGCATGTCCACCAGTCGATCTGGAAGGGCGGCAAGCCGACCTTCGCCGGCAATGAATATGCCGGTCTTTCGGAAAGCTGCCTGTTCTATATCGGCGGCATCATCAAGCACGCCAAGGCCATCAACGCCTTCACCAACCCGCTGACCAACTCCTACAAGCGTCTGGTGCCGGGCTATGAAGCGCCGGTTCTGCTCGCCTATTCGGCCCGCAACCGCTCTGCCTCCTGCCGCATTCCATTCGGCTCGTCGCCGAAGTCCAAGCGCGTCGAGGTCCGCTTCCCCGATCCGGGCGCGAACCCCTACCTCGCCTTCGCCGCCATGCTGATGGCCGGCCTCGACGGCATCAAGAACAAGATCCATCCGGGCCAGCCGATGGACAAGGACCTCTACGACCTGCCGCCGAAGGAACTGAAGAAGATCCCGACCGTCTGCGGCTCGCTGCGCGAGGCCTTGCAGAGCCTTGATAAGGACCGTGGCTTCCTGAAGGCCGGCGGGGTGTTCGACGACGACCAGATCGACAGCTACATCGAGCTCAAGATGGCCGAGGTGATGCGCTTCGAAATGACCCCGCATCCAGTCGAATACGACATGTATTATTCGGTCTGATTGACCAAAGGGATCAAACAAAAACCCCGGCGGAGACGCCGGGGTTTTTTCATATCATTTGTCGTAAGGGCCAAGCCATCGGCACCGCCGACATGACAGACCACGGCGCAGACGCTGGCGCCTGCGCCGTGACGAATGCTCAGGCAGCAGCCTGCTTCTCGTCCGTTTCCACCGACGCAATCGTCTTCAGGATCTGCGAAGCGATCTGGTAGGGGTCGCCCTGCGAGTTCGGGCGGCGATCCTCGAGATAGCCCTTGTAGCCATTGTTGATGAAGGAATGCGGCACGCGGATCGAGGCGCCGCGATCGGCGATGCCATAGCTGAACCTGTTCCATGGCGCGGTCTCATGCTTGCCGGTCAAACGCTTGTCGTTGTCCGGGCCGTAGACGGCGATGTGGTCCATCAGGTTTTTGTCGAAGGCCGCCATCAGCGCCTCGAAATAGTCCTTGCCGCCGACTTCGCGCATATAGGCGGTCGAGAAGTTGGCGTGCATGCCGGAGCCATTCCAGTCGGTGTCGCCGAGCGGCTTGCAGTGATACTCGATGTCGATGCCGTATTTCTCAGTGAGGCGCTGCATCAGGTAGCGAGCCATCCACATCTGGTCGGCGGCCTTCTTCGAGCCCTTGCCGAAAATCTGGAATTCCCACTGGCCCTTGGCCACCTCGGCGTTGATGCCTTCATGATTGATGCCGGCGGCAAGGCACTGGTCGAGATGCTCCTCGACGATCTGCCTGGCAACGCTGCCGACGTTCGAGTAGCCGACGCCGGTGTAGTACGGACCTTGCGGCGCAGGGTAACCGCTCTCGGGGAAGCCGAGCGGGCGGCCGTCCTTGTAGAAG
This sequence comes from Mesorhizobium sp. M9A.F.Ca.ET.002.03.1.2, assembly GCF_003952365.1. Taxonomy (NCBI): domain Bacteria; kingdom Pseudomonadati; phylum Pseudomonadota; class Alphaproteobacteria; order Hyphomicrobiales; family Phyllobacteriaceae; genus Mesorhizobium; species Mesorhizobium sp. M9A.F.Ca.ET.002.03.1.2. The sequence goes on from NZ_CP034443.1 coordinate 4,989,961, forward strand.
AAATATTCCTGCTCGAAGCCGAACCAGGCGCCGTCATCGTCGAGGATGGTGGCGCGCTTGTTGGACGCATGCGGCGTCACGCCATCCGGCATCATCACCTCGCACATGACGAGCACGCCGTTGGTGCGGGCCGGATCCGGATAGACGGCGACCGGCTTCAAGACGCAGTCGGAGCTGTGGCCCTCGGCCTGCATCGTCGAAGAACCATCGAAGCCCCACAGCGGAAGCTGCTCAAGCGTCGGGAACTCGACGAATTCCTTGATCTGGGTCTTGCCCCGAAGGTTGGGAACCGGGGTGTATCCATCGAGCCAAATATACTCGAGCTTGTACTTCGTCATTCTGACCTCTCGTTGCTTGATAAACCGAACTTCTGGATGATGCCGGCGCACGCCGAACCACCCAGCAGCCGACCTGCCGGTTCATTAAAATGCAAATCGTGTGCCATTCTCGAATTGAGAGGTGCGGCAAAAATGACCCGACAACCCGGCAAACCCGCCAAGCCGTCTAAGCAATGCGCCAAGATCAATCAAAAGCAGATATTGCACAAACATTGAGCAAGTACTGATCTTTTCGTAAGCATGTTGCTTAAATGGATTGCAGAACCTAATCTTGGTGAAAAGTTGAATCGGTAGGGCGCGGCATACGAAAGGAGACAGACAATGGAAATCATTTCCACCCGTCAGTCGGCCAAGATCCTGATGTTCCCGGTGGCAGCGCGTGCTTCTGCCTCAAATTTAAGCGGAAAGGCTAAGTTCGCGGCAGAACTTGCCTCCTTGCGTAATGTCACCACGGATTTCGGCAGCGGCTGGTATCATGACGCAGCCATTGAGGAAGCGGAGCAGGCCCGCAAGAGCTGAGCCCTCCCTTCCCGCCACGTCGTTGCGAACGTTGAATGAAGATGAAAACCCGGCGCGATCTCTCGCGCCGGGTTTTCTGATGTTTGCGCAATTGCAGGCTAATCCTTGGCGTGCAAGTCCGTTCCCAGCGTATCCCTGACGAAGATGACGCCGATGATCAGCGACATCGCCGAGATCACGATCGGGTACCAGAGACCGTAGTAGATATCGCCCCTCGCCGCGCTCAAGGCGAAGACCGTCGCTGGGAGCAGGCCGCCGAACCAGCCATTGCCGATATGGTAGGGCAGCGACATGCCGGTATAACGGATGCGGGTCGGGAACATCTCGACGAGGATCGCCGCGATCGGCCCGTAGACCATGGTCACATAAAGGACCAGGATGAACAGGATGCCGACGATCTTTGTCCAGTTCACCTGAGCCGGGTCGGCAAACATCGAGAACGGGCCGGATGCCGGAACGCTGTAGACAGTCACCTCCGTGGCGCCGGCGGCTTCGTCGGCCGTCAGCACCTTGTCCTTGACCGCCTGGTCGACCGGAACCGCCGTCTTCTCGCCGGCACGGATAGCCGCAGCGTCGAGCTTCAGTTCGGGATTGGCCGCGACGAAAGCGTCGAGCTTCTGGTCGGCCACCTTGGAAGCAGCGCGCTTCAGCGGATAGCCGCCATCCTTAAGTGCCATGCTGACCGCCTTGGTAAAGGCAGCGTCCTTGGCCTTGGCCTGATCGCCGGCAGCGGTGGCGTCGTAGGATTCGACCGTCTCATTGCCGATCTTGACCGTTGCCGGGGTCCCGGGCACCGCGCTTGTGACGATGTCATAAGGCACGGAGCTCTTGGCCAGGAAAGACGTGGCGATGTCGCACGACGTGGTGAACTTCGCCGTGCCGACCGGGTTGAACTGGAACTTGCAGTCGCCGGGCGCCACGGTAACCGTGGCGCGCGTGTTCTGCTGCGCTGCAGCCAGCGTCGGATTGGCGGCCCAGGTCAGTGCCTTGAACAGCGGGAAGTAGGTGACGATCGCCAGAGCGAGTCCCGCCATGATGATCGGTTTGCGGCCGATCTTGTCGGACAGCCAGCCGAACACGACGAAGAAGATAGAGCCGAGCGCCAGAGCGATGGCAATCAGGATGTTGACCGTCTGCAGGTCGACCTTGAGAACGTTCTGCAGGAAGAACAGCGCGTAGAACTGGCCCGAATACCAGACCACGGCCTGGCCGGCGGTGAGGCCGAGAAGGGCCAGAATGGCGATCTTGGCGTTCTTCCACTGTCCGAAAGCTTCCGAAAGCGGTGCTTTCGATCCCTTGCCCTCCTCCTTCATGCGCTGGAAGGTCGGCGATTCATTCAGCGACAGGCGAATCCAGACCGATACGCCGAGCAAAATGACCGAGACGAGGAACGGAATACGCCAACCCCAGGCGGCAAAGGTTTCCTTGCTCATCGCTCCCTGGACGCCAAGGATGATGATCAGCGACAGGAACAGACCGAGCGTCGCCGTCGTCTGAATCCATGAGGTGTAGAAACCGCGGCGGTCATCGGGTGCGTGTTCAGCGACGTAGGTCGCCGCACCGCCATATTCGCCGCCGAGCGCCAGGCCCTGCAGCATGCGCAAGGCAATCAGGATGACCGGTGCTGCAAGGCCCCAGCTCGCGGAGCCAGGAAGCAGGCCAACCAGGAATGTCGAGCTACCCATGATCAGGATGGTGACGAGAAAGGTGTATTTGCGACCGACGAGATCGCCGATGCGGCCAAACACCAGCGCGCCGAACGGGCGCACAAGGAAACCTGCCGCGAAAGCCAGCAGCGCGAAGATATTGCGCGTCGCTTCCGGATACTGGCTGAAGAAGGTGGCGCCGATGAAGGCTGCCAATGAGCCATAGAGGTAGAAATCGTACCATTCGAAAACGGTGCCGAGTGAGGAAGCGAAGATGACTTTCTTCTCTTCCCGAGTCATGCCGCGGCTTGCTTTGCCTGCGGTTATTGCCATTGTCATGAATTCGTCCTCCCGTCATATCTCGCTGTCCTAGATGCTGCGCGGTGTCGTCCCTATGGACACGAACTCGGGCAGCTATCGCCGCAAGAAATGACAGAAAGCGCCGCCCAGTGGCAGGCCGCCTTTGGGATTATGACTTTGGTCCAATGCATCGGCCCGAAGATCGGAATCAATCTTCGGAAAGCACGATGCATGGATTCAAAGTAGTAAAGCGTACTTTATGAGTTCAACTGGACGCGCGTCGCTCTAATGCGCAATGCAGAAATGAATGAGGGCGGCGATTGCGGTCAGGCTTTGAGCGCCTCGAGAAGACCGACGGCGGCCATCATGTCGCGCTTGCGGGCCGAGCGGCGTGCGACAGCCTCCGCGTCATGGCCCCAGTGCTCGGCTTGCCAGTCCTCGTCGACATGGCCGGCAGTCCAGGCTGCGTCGCCGTCAAGCTCACCGAAATCGACGGCTAGTGCCAGCAGAGCCGATCCCGTCAGCGACGTCATGACATGAATGGCCGCCAGCCGCAGCGGGTCGGCACGCTGAGCAAGATGAACGCCGAGCACCGCGATGCTCTCGCGCGGCTGCTCGACATGGATCACCCCTTCGGCGAGATGAAACCGGGCGCCGAGCTCGCTTCGTGCCCAGTCGATGATGGGATCCCAATGTTCGTTCTGCCGGTCGACCAGCCCTTGTGGGGTGTCGGCGCGATAGCAGAGCAGATCGGACGAGGCGAAACGCAGGATGTCCTCCAGCACCGCTTGCGGGTCGCTGGCGACACCGTCGATGGCGGTGTTGACCAGACGCATGACCGGCATCGTTACCGGGTCGATGGTCTCACCTTGCGCGGCGAACTCGTCGGCGACCAGAGCGGCGGCTTTTTCGGTCGGCAGGACCAGCAGCGCCTTACCCGGCGTGCGGACCGGCTTGCCATCGAGATGAACGGCAAAACCATCGTCGGTGGGTGCGACCGAGACGGCCTTGTAGAAGCGTTTCGGCAGGTGCGTCTTCATCTGGATCTGGGCACGGCGTACCGGATCCGGATCGGAAAGCTGCTTTCCCGCTTCGAGATCGTTGAGGATATCGCGCATGCCGGAGCCTTTCATCCGGGGATCTGTTTTCGGGCCGGCCGGTTCACGATGATCAAGCCGGCTGCGATGAGGCCGAGTGCCAGGAAAATACGGATGGTCAGCGCCTCGCCCAGGAACATAGCGCCGCACAGCACGCCGAACACCGGCGACAGGAAGGTGAAGCTCGACAGGCCCGATGCCGGATAGCGCCGCAGCAGCCAGAACCACAGTACGTAGGTGAAGGCGACGATATAGACAGCCTGGAAAAGCAGAGCCAGGGTCGGCAAAGCGGCGAAGTTGCGAACGGGCGGCCCGGCGAAAGGCAGCACCAAGGCGCCGACCACGGCAGCGCCGGCCAGTTGGTAGAGCAGCAATTTCTCGGCGCTCGTTTCCGCCAGTTTCGTCCGCTTGATGACGATGTAGGTCAAGGCCCAGAGAATGCCGGCGCCGAGGCTGAGCAGATCTCCGGTCAGTGTCGCGCCATTGTCGGCGCTCAGCTTGTCAGAGAACACCGCGACCAGTCCGGCGAAAGCGAGCAGAAGGCCGACGAGCCGGCGTGCGGTGATGCGTTCGCCCAGCAGGAAATGCCCGCCGACCAGAACCCAGAACGGCATGGTGTTGACCAGCAAGGTGTTGCGCGCGACGGTCGTCTGCTCGAGCCCGACATAAAGAAACAGGAATTCGAAGCCAAACAGCGCACCTGCAAGAATGCCGGCGCCAAGCGTTCCGTCGGGGGTGAGCAGCGCAATGCCGCGCCAGCGGCACCAGACGACAACGCACAGCCCGCCAATGACCGACCGCGCGATCGACAGGAAAACAGGGTCATAGCCGGCATAGGATACCTTGGCGGCGACGTAGTTCAGCCCCCAGGAAAAGGTCAGTCCGACCATGATGGCGGCGGCCGCAGCGTCAATGGAACTGCGGTGGTCCATTGCAGTTGCTGTGGTCATTACTTCGCCTGACTCTCTAGCTTCGCGAGCAGCGCTTTCAGCACTTCGGTATTTTGCCTCACCGCTTCGGTGTTCTCACGGCCGACTTCGGCCATCGACCCCTGCCGGGCAGCGACGCGGCGCATGTAAACAAACCAGACAAGGACGATCAGGATGAACGGCAACCAGCCCACCAACTGAGGAACGAGCGACGGGTCATCCATAGTTTTCTCCTCTTTCCATTTAGTCCTCCGCGCTCTGCTCGTCGAAGCCAAGCAGATTCCAGCTCTGGCGCATATGCGGCGGCATCGGCGCGGTGACGTCGATAAAACCCTTGTCGGGATGCGGGATGACGATACGGCGCGCGTGCAAATGCAAGCGGTTCTGCATGCCGCCGGGAAAATCCCAATTGGTGTCGGCCTCGAAATATTTGGGATCGCCGATGATCGGGCAGCCGATGTGAGCGGCATGGACGCGAAGCTGGTGGGTGCGACCGGTGTAGGGCTCCATCTCCAGCCAGGACAGGGCTTGCGCCGCCTGCTCGACGACCCGGTAGTAGGACACCGCGTGGTCGGCGCCCTTTTCGCCATGTTTGGCGACGCGCACGCGGTCGCCGTCGGGCGTCGGCTCCTTGATCAGCCAGGTCGAGATCTTGTCCTCGCGCTTGGGCGGCACGCCCTTGACCAGCGCCCAGTAGGTCTTCTTGGTTTCGCGCGCCCGGAATGCTTCGGAAAGCTTCATCGCGGCGAGCCTTGTGCGGGCGACGACCAACACGCCCGACGTGTCGCGGTCGAGCCGGTGCACCAGCCGCGGTTTCTCGCCTTTCTGGCTGCGCCAGGCTTCCAGCATGTCGTCGACGTTGCGGGTGACACCCGAGCCACCCTGGACGGCAAGGCCGGCCGGCTTGTTGAAGACAAACACTTTCGGATCTTCATAAATCAGCATCTTGGCCAGGACGTCGGCGTCGCCCTGGTTGCGGATCGAGTGACCGGTAAGCGGGCTCTCGCCCTTTTTGTCCACTTCGAGCGGCGGAATGCGGACCATCTGACCCGGCTCGACGCGGGTATCGGCCTTCGCCCTGCCACCATCGACACGGATCTGGCCGGAGCGCAGCAGCTTCTGCAGATGGCCGAAGCCAAGACCCGGAAAATGGGTCTTGAACCAGCGGTCGAGCCGCATGCCCGCCTCGCCGGCCTCCACCGTGATCTGTTCAACGCCTGCCATTGTCTCGTTTTACCCGTTTCCAGCGCATGACCTGAAACGAAATCGCCCTCGGAAAGGGTCATGCGCAAAATCAAAGTGCTACAGCCTCCTTTGCGCGTCCTAAGCGATGCGCGGCGCTGTTAGCGGGGCAATAGCATTAAGGCAGGCTTGTTGCGAGCCAAAGACCCAGAAACAAGGCGATGATCGCGCCAATGAGGCTGGCCATGGCGTATCCGAACGCCGGCAGCGTCGCGCCACGCTCCCATAGCGTCGCGAAATCGAGCAAAAGGCCGAGAAAATCGCGAAGAGACCTTCCCCGACGAAACTTCGTCAAGCGTGCTGACATCCTAGAAATGATCGGGGCGCGGCCATTGCAGCCGCGCCCTTTCAAGGATCGCGCATGATCTGTCTGAAAGAGCCACGCACTCCAGCGTGGGAATCGATCAGAAGAAGCCGAGCTTCTTCGGGCTGTAGCTGACCAGCATGTTCTTGGTCTGCTGATAGTGATCGAGCATCATCTTGTGGGTCTCGCGGCCGATGCCGGACTGCTTGTACCCGCCGAACGCCGCATGCGCCGGATAGGCATGGTAGCAGTTGGTCCACACGCGACCTGCCTCGATGGCGCGGCCGAAGCGGTAGCAGCGGTTCGCATCACGGCTCCAGATGCCAGCCCCCAGCCCATAGAGCGTGTCGTTGGCGATCGACAGCGCCTCATCATCATCCTTGAAGGTGGTGACCGAAACCACCGGCCCGAAGATCTCTTCCTGGAAGATGCGCATCTTGTTGTGGCCCTTGAACACCGTCGGCTGGACATAGTAGCCGCCGGCCAGATCGCCGGGTAGATGGTTCTGCGAACCGCCGGTCAGGACTTCGGCACCTTCCTGTCGGCCGATGTCGAAATAGGACAGGATCTTCGCCAGCTGTTCAGACGACGCCTGCGCTCCGATCATGGTCGCGGGATCGAGTGGGTCGCCCTGAACAATCGCCTCGACGCGCTTCAGCGCGCGCTCCATGAACTGGTCGTAGATCTTCTCATGCACCAGCGCACGGCTCGGGCAGGTGCAGACCTCGCCTTGGTTGAGCGCGAACATGACAAAGCCTTCTATCGCCTTGTCGAAGAAGTCGTCGTCCTCGGCTGTCACGTCCTTGAAAAAGATGTTGGGCGATTTGCCGCCGAGTTCCAGAGTGACCGGGATCAGGTTCTGGCTGGCATACTGCATGATCAGCCGGCCGGTCGAGGTCTCGCCGGTAAAGGCGATCTTGGCGATGCGGTTCGACGACGCGAGCGGCTTGCCGGCCTCGAGGCCAAAGCCGTTGACGATGTTGAGCACGCCTTCCGGCAGAAGGTCGCCGATCAGGTCGACCCACAACATAATCGCGGCAGGCGTTTGTTCGGCAGGTTTCAACACCACGCAGTTGCCGGCGGCGAGTGCCGGCGCCAGTTTCCAGCAGGCCATCAGCAGCGGGAAGTTCCAGGGTATGATCTGGCCGACCACGCCGAGCGGCTCGTGGAAATGATAGGCGACGGTATCGTCGTCGATCTGCGAGAGGCTGCCTTCCTGGCCGCGCAATGCACCGGCGAAATAGCGGAAATGGTCGATGGCGAGCGGCAGGTCGGCCGCCGTCGTTTCACGAATCGGCTTGCCATTGTCCCAGGTTTCGGCCAGCGCGAGGAGGTCGAGGTTTTCCTCCATGCGGTCGGCGATGCGGTTGAGGATCAGCGCACGGGCGGCGACATCCGTCTTACCCCAGGCATCTTTTGCCGTGTGTGCGGCGTCGAGCGCGGCCTCGATGTCGGCGGCGTCGGAGCGAGCAATCTCGCACAGCGGACGACCGTTCACCGGCGAGATGTTGTCGAAATATCTTCCGGATTTCGGGGCGACCCAGTTGCCGCCGATGTAGTTGTCGTAACGCTTGGCGAAGGGAACCTTGGCCGTGCGGGAAAATTCCACCTTGTTCATTGTCTTCCTCCCAGGAAACGGCGCCACGGAATGTGTCGCATCACGAGGAAGAGTTGCCGATGACCCGGGGTTTGTCAGCCCTGGCCAACCAGTTGCGGGCGCTGACTGTCGCAGTTTTGCGACAGGTTCGCGCCTGAAAACTCAGTGCGGTCGCCGAATGCCGAACCGGGCAAGCTTGCGATGGAGCGTGGCGCGCGAAATGCCGAGATTGTGTGCGGCCACCGAGACGTTGCCACCGGCGCGCGTGATCGCCCGCTGGACCACGCCGCGCTCTGCTTCGCCCAGTTCTTCAGCGGCGTTGGAGTCGCAGAGGGTGTCGGCGGCCGGCAGCCCTTTCGTCAGGATCTGTTGAGTGATGCCGAGAGCCAGTCGCGCCGAACGCGTCGCACCGACCACGAGATCATCGGCATCGACAGCTATCAGCGCGCTGGCACTCCACTCGCTCACCGGCGCCAGCAGAACGCGGGCATTCGAAAAGGCCCGACGAAAATTATCCGCCTCGATGCGCCGGGCAGCATCGCCCACCGCCACCGAGATCAGGTTGACGAAGTCTTCGGTCAGATCCGACCTGCATGACGACACATCGAGCGCAGCCGCCAGTTTGCCTTCGTGATCGTAGACCGGCGCGGTCGTGCAACTGAGAAGCGTGTTGCGCGAGAAGAAGTGCTGGTCGCGGTGAATGGTGAGGGGGCGCTGATCGGCAAGGCAAGTACCGATCCCGTTGGTGCCTTCGCTGTCCTCACTCCACACCGTGCCTGTCCACAGGCCCCATTCGTCGAACGTGTCGTCATCCGCGGAAGCCCCTCGGCGTTCGACCGGAATACCGTCGCGATCGGCAAGCATCACGCAGCATCCGATGCCGCCAACCGCCAGATAGAGGCGATCGAGGCTGGCATCCGCTGCACGAAGCAGTGGCTCCATTCGTTGCCGCGCCTGCCTGAGTTCACCCTCAGTCAGGCGTCTCGGCGCTTTTCGCTCGGCGGGATCGAGCCCATGCAATGTAAGCGAGCGCCTCCAGGAAGCGACCAGCGCCGAGCGGGCGGCATCGCTGGTGGCAATGGCCGCCTGTACAACATCCGCATGATGGGCGGGCTGTCCGCTCACTCATCCTCCCGAAGCACGACGCTGCTGCTTCAACCTCCCGGCAGCATTGCTCGCATTGCGTTTTACGGGATTGCTGGCCGATGCTGCTATAGGACGATGGTTGAAGAGTGCCCCGAGGATCTTTCGTATCGAAACTCAAGAGCTCGGCAAGCCTACTTTCCCCGCTCGCCGCGCAGCTTCGCCCAATAGTCGAGCCGTTTCCTGATATCGCGTTCGAAGCCGCGCTCGGGCGGATCGTAGAACGTGTGGCGGCCCATCTTTTCCGGGAAGTAATCCTGGCCGGAAAAAGCGTCCGGCTCGTCGTGGTCATAACGGTAGCCCGCGCCGTAATCTTCTTCTTTCATCAGCTTGGTCGGCGCATTGAGGATGTGTTTGGGCGGTAGCAGCGAGCCGAACTCCTTCGCTGCCTGCGTAGCGGCCTTGAAGGCGGTGTAGACGGCATTGGATTTGGGCGCGCTGGCGAGATAGACAGTAGCCTCGGCGAAGGCGAGTTCGCCCTCCGGCGAACCCAGATAATCGTAGGCATCCTTGGCGGCGTTGGCGATGACCAGTGCCTGCGGGTCGGCCAGCCCGATGTCCTCCATCGCCATGCGCACCAGCCGGCGGCCGAGATAGAGCGGATCCTCGCCGGCGTCGAACATGCGGGCGAGATAATAGAGGGCCGCGTCGGGGTCGGAACCGCGCACCGATTTGTGTAGCGCCGAGATCAGATTGTAGTGGCCGTCCTGGCCCTTGTCATAGATCGGCGCGCGGCGCTGGACGATGCGCTGCAGGCCCTCGGCGCCGAACACCTCGCCTGATTTGGCGGCGCGCCAGACCTCTTCGGACAGCGTCAGCGCCGCGCGGCCATCGCCATCGCTCATGCGGATAAGCATCGCCCTCGCCTCGTCGTCGAGCGGCAGCGCCCTGCCCTCGGACTCCTCCGCCCGCGCCAGCAGTTTTGCGATGCTGTCCTCACCGAGCGAGTGGAAGACCAGCACGCGCGCGCGGGATAGAAGCGCGGCATTCAGCTCGAAAGAGGGATTCTCAGTCGTCGCGCCAACCAGCACGACAGTGCCGTCTTCCATCACAGGCAGAAAACTGTCCTGCTGGGCGCGGTTGAAGCGATGGATCTCGTCGACGAAGAGCAGCGTCTGACGGCCATTGGAGCGGCGCAGCTTCGCCGCCTCGAACACTTTCTTCAGATCGGCGACGCCGGAAAACACCGCCGATATCTGTTCGAAGGCAAGGCTGGTTTCGCCGGCAAGCAGCCGCGCGACCGTGGTCTTTCCCGTGCCCGGCGGCCCCCAGAAGATCATCGAGCCGAGCGAGCCGGAGCCGATCAGTCGCGTCAGTGCGCCGTCGGGTCCGGTCAGATGCTCCTGGCCAACGACCTCGCCAAGGTTCTTCGGGCGCAGCCGATCGGCCAGCGGCCTGCCGGGCGGCGCCTTTTCCGGTTCATCGACACTGAACAGATCGGCCATGCACTTCTATTTCGTTGGAGCTCGATCCCGTCCGAAGATCGAGGCTCGGGCTCAATACCGCAACACCTGGCGCAGTATCTGCCCGCCTCGCTCGACGGTAAAGCGCCACCAGCGCGTTTCCTGCCTGGCCGCCTCTTCCAGGGTCGCGGCGGTGTCGATGGTTAAACCATTGACCTCGCGAACGATGTCGCCCGGCTGGAAGCCGAAGCCGGCTGCGGGCGAACCGCGATTGATGTCGACCACGGTAACACCTTTGATGTCCGTGCGGATGCCGAGCCGCTGGGCGAGCCGGGGCGACAGGTCCGCAACCTTGGCACCGGAAAACGGGCTGCGCCCGCGCAGCGTCACTTCCGCGAGTTTTGTACCTTCCGGCGCGCGCTCCAGCGCGATATCCAATGTCGATTGCTCGCCCTTGCTCAGGACGGCGAAGCTGGCATTGGTGCCGATCGACAGCGTCGCCATCCGGTAATCCAGCGCCTCGATACTCTCGACCGGCGTGCCGTTGAGTGACAGCACGACGTCGCCGGCCTTGAGTCCCGCCGTGGCCGCCGGCCCTGCTTCTTCGACGGACGAGACCAGCGCGCCGGTCGAGGTTTCCATGCCGAGCGATTCGGCGATCTGCGGCGTCATGCGCTCGAATTCGGCGCCGATATAGGGCCGCTCGAAGAAATCGCGCCCGGCCTTGGCCGCATCGGCAAATGCGCGAACCATGTTGGAGGGAATGGCAAATCCGATGCCGATCGAGCCGCCGCTGCGGCTGTAGATCGCCGTGTTGATGCCGACCAGTTGGCCCCCATGTTGATCAGCGCGCCGCCGGAATTGCCGGGATTGATCGCGGCGTCGGTCTGGATGAAGAAACTCGAATCGGAAACGCCGATGTGGCTGCGGGCAACCGCCGAAACGATGCCGCTGGTGGTGGTCTGGCCGACACCGAACGGGTTGCCGATGGCCAGTACCAGGTCGCCAACCTCGAGCGCGTCGGAATCGCCGATAGCGATGACCGGAAAAGGCTTGTCGGCGGAAATCTTGAGCACAGCGAGGTCAAGCGTCTCGTCCTTGAGCAGCACCTTTGAGTCGAATTCACGCCCGTCCGCAGTCGCGACCTTGACCTGGTCGGCGTCCTTGACCACGTGAAAATTGGTGACCACGATGCCTGTCGGATCGACCAGCACACCGGAGCCGAGCGAGGACTGCGCACGCGGCTGCGAACGGCCGAAGAACTCTTCGAAGAACGGATCGCCGTCGAACGGCGACCTCACCGTGGCCGTCTGCGAGGCATAAACATTGACCACGGCCGGCGCCGTCTCCTTGACCAGCGGCGCGAAGGACAGTTGCACCTCCTCGCGGCCGAACGGCACGCGCTTGTCTGGACCGGAGGTGGCGTTTTCGCCTTCGGCGCCGCGCAGCATGTCGGTCAGCACATCGGACAGACCGGGATCGGTCTGGGTGTCCTGAGCCAGCGCCTGCCTGGCCGCCGGCACGACTGCCAGCGCCGTCAAGGCGCAGAGTAGAACAAGGGACAGCCGTTTGACGCGCATTCCGAATCCTCCAGGTCGGGCGCCATTGTCCCGACGATTGTGCAAAATGAAAGGCTAAGGCGATGAAATCGAATTATTTCCCGAAAAGGCATGAGCCGAGCCGGGAAAATCGCCGCAAACGCTCCCTGGCGTTGCCGAAATGCAAAAAGGGGCCCGCAGGCCCCTTTGAAATCTTTCAGGAAAAGCCGAGCCTTATGCGGCCGCGACTTCCTCGTCGGTGCCTTCGGCCTCGATGCGGGCACGGTCGCCGGCGCCCTTGGCCGAGGTGTCGCGATCGACGAATTCAATGACCGCCATGGCGGCATTGTCACCGTGGCGGAAGCCCGCCTTCATGATGCGCAGATAGCCGCCATTGCGGGTGGCGTAACGCGGCGCGATCGTGTCGAACAAGCGCTTGACGACGCCTTCATTGCCGATCTGGGCAATCACCTGGCGGCGGGCATGCAGATCGCCGCGCTTGCCGAGCGTCACCAGCTTCTCGACGATCGGACGCAGATCCTTCGCCTTCGGCAATGTGGTGACGATCTGCTCGTGCTCGATGAGCGACACGGCAAGGTTGGCAAACATCGACTTGCGATGGCTTATGCTGCGGGCGAACCGGCGGCCTTTAAATCCGTGGCGCATGGCTCTTCTCCTTCATTCCGGGTTCAAGAGGCTTAAGCCTCAATTGGTTAGCCGCATGATCTTATCCGAAAAGTCTGCAACTTTTTGCTGAGCTGACCTTCGGTTCGGGATCAAGCTTAGTATTGATCTTCGTAACGCTTGGCGAGGTCTTCGATGTTTTCCGGCGGCCAATCCGGCACTTCCATGCCGAGGTGCAGGCCCATCGCCGCCAGGACTTCCTTGATCTCGTTCAGCGACTTGCGGCCGAAGTTCGGGGTGCGCAGCATCTCGGCTTCGGTCTTCTGGATCAGGTCGCCGATATAGACGATGTTGTCGTTCTTCAGGCAGTTGGCCGAACGCACCGAAAGCTCGAGCTCGTCGACCTTCTTGAGCAACGCCGGGTTGAAGGCGAGCTCGGTCACCTGCTCGGCGGCGACTTCCTTCTGCGGCTCGTCGAAATTGACGAACAGGCCAAGCTGGTCCTGCAGGATGCGAGCGGCGAAAGCCACCGCGTCCTCGCCGGAGATCGAACCGTCGGTATCGATCGTCATGGTCAGCTTGTCATAGTCGAGGACCTGGCCCTCGCGGGTGTTCTCGACCTTGTAGGAGACCTTCTTGACCGGCGAGTAGAGGCTGTCGACCGGGATAAGGCCGATCGGCGCGTCTTCGGCGCGATTGCGCTCGGCCGGCACGTAGCCCTTGCCGGTATCGACGGTGAACTCCATGCGGATCTCAGCGCCTTCGTCCAGCGTGCAGATGACGTGGTCGGGATTGAGGATCTCGACGTCGCCGACCGTCTGGATGTCGCCGGCGAGGACGGCGCCCGGCCCCTGCTTGCGCACGACCATGCGCTTGGGGCCGTCGCCTTCCATGCGGATGGCGATTTCCTTGATGTTCAAGACGATGTCGGTCACGTCCTCGCGCACGCCGGCGATGGACGAGAATTCATGCAGAACGCCGTCGATCTGCACGGCGGTCACAGCCGCGCCACGCAGCGAAGACAGAAGCACGCGACGCAGCGCATTGCCGAGGGTGAGGCCAAAGCCGCGCTCGAGCGGCTCGGCGACCAGCGTGGTCAGCGTCTTCTTCTTCGACGAAAACTCGATCTTGTTCGGCTTGATCAGTTCTTGCCAATTTTTCTGGATCATGTTGCTTTCCTTCCGTTGACCCGCCACCATCCAATCGTGGCGGGCGACCTGGAATGCCGTGGAGGAACGCTACTGGCGTTCGCGCGGCGTTCGGTAATTCCTTAGACGCGGCGCTTCTTGCGCGGGCGGCAGCCATTGTGCGGGATCGGCGTCACGTCACGGATCGAGGTGATGGTGAAGCCGGCTGCCTGCAGCGCGCGCAGCGCCGACTCACGACCGGAGCCGGGTCCGCAGACCTCAACCTCGAGCATGCGCATGCCATGTTCCTGGGCCTTCTTGGCAACGTCCTCGGCAGCCATCTGGGCAGCGAACGGCGTCGACTTGCGAGACCCCTTGAAGCCCTGGGCTCCCGCCGACGACCAGGCAATCGAATTGCCCTGCGCGTCGGTGATGGTGATCATCGTGTTGTTGAAGGTCGAATTGACGTGGGCAACGCCCGACGAGATATTCTTGCGTTCGCGACGGCGAACACGAGTGGCTTCCTTGGCCATGATGGTCCTTTCAGTTGATCTCTACACCGCCGTAATGCCAGCGGCTCCACCTGGTAAGGGAGTAGGGTAATAAGGCAGTAGGGGAGTATGTTTGGTCGCGGATGACCGCGCCGTCTTACATACTGCCCTACTGCCTTACTCCCTTATTCCCCTAAATTACTTCTTCTTGCCGGCGATCGACTTGGCCGGGCCCTTGCGGGTGCGCGCATTGGTATGCGTGCGCTGGCCGCGAACCGGCAGCGAGCGGCGATGACGCAGGCCGCGATAGCAGCCGAGGTCCATGAGCCGCTTGATGTTCATCGAGACTTCGCGGCGCAGATCGCCCTCGACCTGATAGTCGCGGTCGATCGTCTCGCGGATCTGCAGCACTTCCGCGTCGGTCAGCTGGTTGACGCGGCGCTCGGCCGGGATGCCGACCTTGTCGACGATCTCCTGGGCGAAGCTCTTGCCAATGCCGTGAATGTACTGAAGCGCAATGACGACGCGCTTGTTGGTCGGAATGTTGACGCCGGCTATACGAGCCATGTTCTTCTCTTCTCCATGTGGGCCGGGCAAGCCGGCGCTATCAAAGTTGCCCCGCGTCCGGTGGAGGCCGGCCCATGCGGGAGTTTCCAGTTCAAAGCGGCTGCCTTGCCCTTGCGGGCAAGCAAACCTCATGCCTGATAGGAAGACGGGCCGCCATACCTCAGCGAACCGCTCCAGTCAAGCGCAATCGTCTATTTTCCGTGCGCAGACCCTTGGGCCGCCCCTCGGGTCGCGGCCGTGAGCACCACTTCGATCTGTTGCGTCACCGCATCGATGTCGGCCATGCCGTCGACACCCCTCAGCTTGCCCTTGGCATAATAGTAGCCGATCAGCGGCGACGTTTTCTTGTAGTACTCCCTCAGGCGCTCTTCGAACACCGCCGGATTGTCGTCCTTGCGTACCGGCAGGCCCGCGGCCTTGGTCTCTTCGGCGCGCTTGACTATACGACCAACCAGAGCCTTGTCGTCGACGACAAGTTCGATGACGGCGTTGAGGTTCAGGCCGCGATCCGAGAGCATCGATTCGACCGCGTCCGCTTGCACCAGGGTTCGCGGGTATCCGTCAAGGATGAAACCCTTTGCGCAATCGGGCTGATCGATACGCTCGGCCACGATGGCATTGACGATGGCGTCGGAGACCAGTTCGCCGGCGTCCATCACAGCCTTGGCGCGCTTGCCGACTTCGGTGCCGGCCTGGACGGCAGCCCGCAGCATATCGCCCGTGGAGAGTTGGGGTATGCCGTGTTTTTCTACCAGTCTTTGTGCTTGCGTCCCCTTGCCCGCCCCTGGCGGCCCAAGCAATATCAACCTCATCTGGCTTTCTTCCCCCCGCGCAGCTTCGACTTCTTGATCAGGCCCTCATACTGGTGCGCGATCAGGTGGCCCTGAATCTGCGCCACCGTATCGAGCGTTACACTGACCACGATCAGAAGCGATGTGCCACCGAGGTAGAACGGTACGCCAGTCGCTGAAATCAGGAATTCGGGCAGCAGACACACCAGCACCAGATAGATGGCGCCGACGACGGTGATGCGGGTGAGAACATAGTCGATGTAATCGGCGGTGCGCTCGCCCGGACGGTAGCCCGGAATGAACCCCGAATGCTTCTTGAGCTGGTCGGCGGTGTCCTTCGGGTTGAAGACGATCGCCGTGTAGAAGAAGGCGAAGAACACGATCATCGCCGCGTAGAACGCCATGTAGAGCGGCTGGCCATGGCCGAGCGCCGCCAGGACGGTGCTGGCCCAGGCAGGCATGTTGGTCGTCTGCGAGAAGCCGGCGACCGTCGCCGGCAGCAACAGCAGCGAAGAGGCGAAGATCGGCGGAATGACGCCGGCCGTGTTGAGCTTGAGCGGCAGGTGCGAGGTGTCGCCCTGGAACATGCGGTTGCCGACCTGGCGCTTCGGATACTGGATCAGCAAGCGACGCTGGGCGCGCTCGAAGAACACGATCAGCGCGATGACGACAACGGCGAGAACGATGATCGCCAGGATCAAGCCGGTCGACAGCGCGCCGGTGCGGCCAAGTTCCAGCGTACCGGAGATGGCTTGCGGCAGGCCGGCGACGATGCCGGAAAAGATGATCAGCGAAATGCCGTTGCCGATGCCCCGCGCCGTGATCTGCTCGCCGAGCCACATCAGGAACATGGTGCCGCCGACCAGCGTGATGACGGTCGAGATGCGGAAGAACATGCCGGGATCGCTGACGATACCGTTGCCGCCTTCCAGTCCGACCGAGATGCCGTAGGCTTGGACCAGCGCCAAAAGCACGGTGCCGTAGCGCGTGTACTGGTTGATGACCTTGCGGCCCTGCTCGCCTTCCTTCTTCAGCGCTTCCAGCGACGGGATGACCGACGTCATCAGCTGCATGATGATGGAGGCGGAGATATAGGGCATGATGCCGAGGGCGAAGATCGCCATGCGCTCCACGGCGCCGCCGGCGAACATGTTGAACATGCCAAGCACGCCCTTGCTCTGCGACGAGAAGGCCTGGGCGAAAGCGTCGGGATTGATGCCGGGCAGCGGTATATAGGTGCCGAGGCGATAGACGAGCAGCGCGCCGACGGTGAACCAGATGCGCTTCTTCAGATCCTCCGCCTTGGCGAAGGCCGAGAAATTCAGATTCGAGGCTAGTTGTTCAGCAGCCGAAGCCATGCCTGATTCTCCGCTTGGTCACGCTCGATGGCCCGCAGCTCAGGCGGCGCGTGTCACCGAAGCTCACGAGATAAGCTCCGGACTGCAAACATGCAAGCGGCCGCGTTGACGCGGCCGCCATATTGGTTGGATCAAAGCGCAATCGAAAGCGAAATGGTTCCCACTTTTGCCGACCGCGCTTCAAATCGACGTTACTCGGCTGTTGCCTTTTCCGGCAGCTTCACCGACCCACCGGCCTTTTCGATCTTCTCGATGGCAGCCTTGGAGGCGCCGGCCACGTCGAAGGCGAGCTTCGACTTGATGTCGCCATCGGAGAGGATACGCACGCCGTCCTTGGCGCGGCGGATGACGCCGGCCGCGACCAGCGCTTCGGCCGTCACGGTCGTCTTGGCGTCGAGCTTCTTGGCGTCGAGCGCGGCCTGGATGCGGGCCAGCGACACAACGGTGAAGCTCTTGGCGAAGATGTTGTTGAAGCCACGCTTCGGCAGGCGCCGGTAGAGCGGCATCTGGCCGCCCTCGAAGCCGTTAACAGCGACGCCGGAGCGCGACTTCTGGCCCTTGACGCCGCGACCACCGGTCTTGCCCGAGCCGGAACCGATGCCGCGGCCGAGGCGCTTCTTGGAGTGCGTCGCGCCGTCCTTGTCACGCAGATCGTTGAGTTTCATCTGGGTTCTCCTGCGCTCTGGTTCAGCCCTCGTCCACGACGCGGACGAGATGCTGGACGGCAGCGATCATGCCGCGCACGGAGGGCGTATCCTCCAGCGTGCGCTGCTTGTGCATCTTGTTGAGGCCGAGGCCGACCAGCGTCGCGCGCTGCTCCTTCGGCCGGCGGATCGGCGAACCGATCTGCTCAACGGTGATGGTCTTGGTTGCTTTCTTGGCCATGGTCAAAATCCCTGGTCAGATCAGGCTATTCTTCGGCCGCGACAGCGGTGCCGCGGCGGGCCTGAAGGGTCGAATACTTGATGCCGCGCGCAGCAGCCACATCCTTGGGATGCATCTGACTCTTCAGCGCGTCGAAAGTGGCGCGAACCATGTTGTACGGGTTCGATGAACCCATCGACTTGGCAACCACGTCATGCATGCCGAGCGTCTCGAAGACGGCACGCATCGGGCCGCCGGCGATGATGCCGGTACCCTGCTTGGCGGCGCGCAGCAGAACACGTCCGGCACCCCAGCGTCCCTCGACGTCGTGGTGCAGTGTACGGCCCGAACGCAGCGGCACGAAGATCATGTCGCGCTTGGCCGATTCGGTCGCCTTGCGGATCGCCTCAGGCACTTCGCGCGCCTTGCCGTGACCAAAGCCGACGCGGCCCTTCTGGTCGCCGACGACGACGAGTGCTGCAAAGCCGAAGCGCCGGCCGCCCTTGACGACCTTTGCGACGCGGTTGATGTGGACGAGCTTGTCGACGATGCCGTCGTCGCGCTCTTCGCGATCACGGCCGCGGCCGCCATCCCTACGTTCCTGTGCCATATCCTGTTCCTTGTTTTTTTCCGGAAGCACGGTTGATGATGATATCCGGCACCTCTGCGGATTGCCGGGGCGGAATTAGAAGCTCAAACCGCCTTCACGGGCAGCCTCGGCCAGCGCCTTGACGCGGCCGTGATAGATGTACGGTCCCCGGTCGAAGACGACTTCCTTGACGCCGGCCTTCGAGGCGCGCTCGGCAATCAGCTTGCCGATGGCCACGGCGGCGGCAGTGTCGGCACCGGTCTTGAGCGAACCCTTGAGGTCCTTCTCCAGCGTCGAGGCGGCAGCGATGGTGTGGCCCTTGGCGTCGTCGATGAGCTGGACGTAGATGTTCTTCGACGTGCGATGGACCGACAGGCGCGGACGCTCCCCCGCGACCTTCTTGATCTGGCGACGGACGCGCTGAGCGCGGCGTTGTGTGGATTCTTTCGAGCCCATGATATCAGTTCCTTGCCTTCAAAAAACGGGGGCAACCCTGTGCGGTAGGACATGCCTCCCGCGACCGCTCCCCGCGGCGTTGAAATTACTTCTTCTTGCCTTCCTTGCGGACGATCTTCTCGCCAGCGTAGCGGACGCCCTTGCCCTTGTACGGCTCGGGACCGCGATATTCGCGGATCTCGGCGGCAACCTGACCGACCTTCTGCTTGTCGATGCCGGTCACGGTGATTTCCGTCGGCTTCGGCACGGTGATCGTGATGTCCTGCGGCGTTTCGTAGACGACATCATGGCTGAAGCCGAGCGCCAGCTGCAGGTTCTTGCCCTGCATGGCGGCGCGATAGCCGACGCCGGTGATCTCGAGCTTCTTTTCGAAACCGTCCTTGACGCCCTGCAGGATGTTGACGATCTGCGTGCGCGACATGCCCCATTTGGAGCGGGCGGTCTTGCTCTGGTCGCGTGGCTGGACCGCGATCTCGCTGCCCTCCATCTTGACCAGCACTTCGTCGTTCACCACGAACTTCAGCTCACCCTTGGGGCCCTTCGCCGTCACGGTCTGGCCGTCGACGGTCGCGGTCACGCCCTGCGGCAGCGAAACGGGTTTCTTTCCAATACGAGACATTTGGTTGTCCTCGTCACTTCTCTTGTTTCAGGTCAGCCAAATCAGAAGATCTGGCAGAGGATTTCCCCGCCGACATTCTGTTCACGCGCTTCGTGGTCGGCCATCACGCCCTTCGGCGTCGAAAGAATGGCGATGCCGAGGCCGTTGGCGACGTGCGGGATCGACTTCGCCGAAACATACACGCGGCGGCCCGGCTTCGAGACACGGGCGATTTCGCGCACGACCGGCGCCCCGTCGAAATACTTCAGCTCGATTTCGATTTCGGACTTGCCGTTGTCGAAGTCGGTCTGGCTGTAGTCGCGGATATAGCCTTCCGCCTTCAGCACGTCGAGGACGCGGGCACGCAGGCGCGAGGCCGGCGTGGAAACGCTCGACTTCTTGCGGCCATAGGCGTTGCGGATGCGCGTCAGCATATCGCCGAGAGGATCGCTCAATGACATGTTATGTCCTCCTTACCAGCTCGACTTGACCAGGCCCGGGATCTGGCCGTTGTTGCCGAGATCACGAAGCGCGATGCGCGATACTTTGAGCTTGCGATAGTAGGCACGCGGACGTCCCGTGACTTCGCAGCGGTTGCGGATGCGGGTCTTGGCCGAGTTGCGCGGCAGTGCCGCAAGTTTCAACTGGGCGCGGAAACGCTCTTCCATCGGCTTGGACTGATCCATGATGATCGCCTTGAGGACCTTACGCTTGGCAGCGTACTGGTCCGCAAGCTTGCGGCGCCTGTTGTTCTTCTCGACTGAGCTGGTCTTTGCCATTTCAGATTTTTCCTTTTCTCGCTGCCGTTACTGGCGGAAGGGGAAGTTGAAGGCCTTGAGCAATGCCCTGGCTTCGTCGTCCGTCTTCGCAGTCGTACAAACGATGACGTCCATGCCCCAGATCTGATCAACCTTGTCGTAGTTGATCTCCGGGAACACGATGTGTTCCTTGATGCCCATGGCATAGTTGCCACGGCCATCGAAGCTCTTCGGATTGAGCCCGCGGAAGTCGCGGACGCGCGGCAGCGCGATGTTCACGAGACGATCGAGGAACTCGTACATGCGTTCCTTGCGCAGCGTGACCTTGGCGCCGATCGGCATCTTTTCGCGGACCTTGAAGCCGGCGATCGAGTTGCGGGCGCGGGTGACGACGGCCTTCTGGCCGGCGATCAGTGCAAGATCCTCCGCCGCGATCGAAGGCTTCTTCGAATCGCCGGTCGCTTCGCCGACGCCCATGTTCAGCACGATCTTGTCGATGCGCGGAACCTGCATCTCGTTCTCGTAGCCGAACTGCTCCTGCAGCGCCTTGCGGATGGTCTCGTTGTAGACCTGCTTGAGGCGCGGCGTATTCTGGGCCGCCGCCTGCTTGGTTTGAGCCTTAGCCATTGATGACTTCTCCCGAGCGCTTGGCGACGCGCACCTTCTTGCCGTCCTTCTGGAAAATGAAACCGACGCGGGTCGGCTTGCCATCCTTGGGGTCGGCCAGCGCGATGTTCGACAGCTGGATCGGCGCTTCCTTGGTGATGATCCCGCCCTCTTGGGACTGGGACTGCTTCTGGTGACGGCGGATCATGTTGACGCCGCGCACCAGCGCGGTGTCTTCCTTCGGCTGCACCGAGAGGACTTCGCCCGAACGGCCCTTGTCCTTGCCGGCCAGCACGACGACCTTGTCGCCTTTTCTAATCTTCTGCATTGGTCCGGCTCCTTACAGCACTTCAGGCGCGAGCGAGATGATCTTCATGTGGTTCTTGGCGCGCAGTTCGCGCGGAACCGGCCCGAAGATACGCGTGCCGATCGGCTCTTTCTTGTTGTCGACGAGAACGGCCGCGTTCTTGTCGAAACGGATCACGCTGCCGTCCGGGCGGCGGATGTCCTTGGCCGTGCGAACCACAACCGCCTTCATCACATCGCCCTTCTTGACGCGGCCGCGCGGGATGGCTTCCTTGATCGACACCACGATGATGTCGCCCACGGAAGCGTATTTCCGCTTCGAGCCGCCCAGCACCTTGATGCACATGACACGACGGGCGCCGGAATTATCCGCGACGTCGAGGTTTGTTTGCATCTGAATCATGACTGGCCGCCTTCTTCTCTTCTAACGGGACGGGTTGTTCACCCTCCCCCGGTCTGTCCAAAATTCGTTTCGTTTGCCCTGATCAGGCCTGGTCCGAAGATACAACGGTCCAGCGCTTGTCCTTGGAAATCGGCTTCGATTCCTGGATGAACACCTGATCGCCGACCTTGTGGGCGTTGTTCTCGTCGTGCGCCTTGTACTTCTTGGTCATGCGCACGGTCTTCTTCATCACGGGATGCGTGAAGCGCCGTTCGACCTTGACGACAACCGTCTTCTCGTTCTTGTCGCTGACGACGGTGCCCTGCAGAATGCGCTTTGGCATGATTTTCGTCCTTAAGCCTTCTTGGCCGCGGACTTTTCCGCAGCGATGGTCTTGATACGCGCAATGTCCCTACGGACCTGCTTCACGCGCGCGGTCTTCTCGAGCTGGCCCGTGGCCTTCTGGAAGCGCAGGTTGAACTGCTCCTTCTTCAGGCTGGCCAGGTCGTCGGTCAGCTGGTCCTGAGTCTTGGTCCGGATGTCTTCGGCTTTCATGATCAGCCCGTCCTTATTCTGCGATGCGCTGTACGAAGCGCGTCCTGACCGAGAGCTTGGCCGCGCCGAGACGCAGCGCCTCACGGGCGGTTTCCTCATTGACGCCGTCGATCTCGAACATGATACGGCCCGGCTTCACGCGCGCCGCCCAGTAATCGACCGCGCCCTTGCCCTTGCCCATGCGGACTTCGGTCGGCTTCGACGTCACCGGCACATCAGGGAAAATACGGATCCAGACGCGGCCGGCGCGCTTCATTTCGCGGGTGATTGCGCGGCGGGCCGCCTCGATCTCACGCGCGGTGACGCGGTTCGGCTCAAGCGCCTTCAGCCCGAAACCGCCGAAATCCAGATTGGTGCCGCCCTTGGCGGCACCATGGATACGACCCTTGAACTGCTTGCGGAACTTTGTGCGCTTTGGCTGCAGCATCGTTCTAACTCCAAATTCTCAACTGTCTCAGGCGTTTTCGCGACGGCGACCGCGTTCGCGCTCACCACCACCGCCATGCGCATGATCGCCCTCGGAGGCGCGACGCTCCGAAGCCATCGGGTCGTGCTCGAGGATTTCGCCCTTGAACACCCAGACCTTGACGCCGCAGATGCCGTAGGCGGTGTGTGCTTCGGCCGTGCCGTAGTCGACGTCGGCGCGCAGCGTATGCAGCGGCACGCGACCTTCGCGGTACCATTCCATGCGCGCGATCTCGGCGCCGCCGAGACGGCCGGCGCAGTTGATGCGGATGCCTTCGGCGCCGAGGCGCATCGCCGACTGCACGGCGCGCTTCATGGCGCGGCGGAACGCGATGCGGCGCTCAAGCTGCTGGGCGATCGACTGGGCGACCAGCGTCGCGTCGATCTCGGGCTTGCGCACCTCGACGATGTTCAAATGCGTCTCGGACTTCGTCATCTCCATCAGCTTCCTGCGAAGCTTCTCGATGTCGGCGCCCTTCTTGCCGATGATCAGGCCCGGACGCGCCGCATGGATGGTGACGCGGCACTTCTTGTGCGGACGCTCGATCACGACCTTCGAAATCGCAGCCTGCTTGAGTTCCTTCTCAAGATACTTGCGGATCTTGATGTCCTCATGCAGCAGCTTGCCGTACTCGCCGGTATTCGCGAACCAGCGCGAATCCCAAGTGCGGTTGATGCCGAGACGCAGACCGATCGGATTGATTTTCTGGCCCATTATGCGGCCTCCCCTTTTTCTTCGACTTCACGAACGACGATCGTGAGGTGCGAGAACGGCTTCTCGATACGGCTGGCGCGACCACGGCCACGGGCATGGAACCGCTTCATGACGATCGACTTGCCGACATAGGCTTCCGCCACGATCAGCGCATCGACGTCGAGGTCGTGATTGTTTTCCGCGTTGGCGATCGCCGATTCCAGCGTCTTCTTGACCGTGCCGGAAATCCGCTTGGCCGAGAATTCGAGATCGGAAAGCGCTGTCGCGACCTTCTTGCCGCGGATCAGCGCGGCAACCAGGTTCAGCTTCTGCGGGCTGATACGGATCGTGCGCAACACGGCGCGCGCTTCGTTGTCAGCAAGCCTGCGCGGAGCTTTGGCCTTGCCCATGATTATTTCCTCTTCGCCTTCTTATCCGCGCCGTGACCGTAATAGGTCCGGGTCGGAGCGAATTCACCGAACTTGTGACCGACCATGTCCTCGTTCACCGAAACGGGAACATGCTTCTGGCCGTTGTAGACACCGAAGGTGAAGCCGACGAACTGCGGCAGGATGGTGGAGCGGCGGCTCCACATCTTGATCACCTCATTGCGACCACCTTCACGAACCTTGTCCACCTTCTTGAGAAGGTAGCCGTCGATGAAGGGGCCTTTCCAAATCGAACGAGTCACTTGGCGTTACCTCTTCTTAGCTCTTGCGCTGATGGCGCGAGCGCAGGATGAACTTGTCGGTCGCCTTGTTGGACCGCGTCTTCTTGCCCTTGGTCGGCTTGCCCCAGGGCGAAACCGGATGGCGGCCACCCGAGGTGCGGCCTTCGCCGCCGCCATGCGGATGGTCGACCGGGTTCATGGTCACGCCGCGGTTGTGCGGACGTTTTCCCCGCCACACCGTGCGGCCTGCCTTGCCGTCATTGATGTTGCCGTGGTCCGGGTTGGACACGGCACCGACAGTGGCCATGCAGGAGCCGTGGACGACACGCTGCTCGCCCGAGTTCAGGCGCAGGATCGCCATGCCCTGGTCACGGCCGACGAGCTGGGCATAGCCGCCAGCCGAACGGGCAACCTGGGCGCCCTTGCCCGGCTTCAGCTCGATGTTGTGGACGATCGTGCCGACCGGCATCGAGGCCAGCGGCATCGCATTGCCCGGCTTCACGTCGACCGCTTCGCCGGCCACAATCTTGTCGCCGGCAGCGAGGCGCTGCGGGGCGATGATGTAGGACAGTTCGCCGTCGTCATACTTGATCAGCGCGATGAAGGCGCTGCGGTTCGGATCGTATTCGATACGCTCGACCGTGCCGACGACGTCGAACTTGCGGCGCTTGAAGTCGATGATACGGTACGTGCGCTTGTGACCGCCGCCGATGAAGCGGGCCGTGATGCGACCGTAATTGTTGCGGCCGCCCGACTTGGTCAGGCCTTCGGTCAAGCCCTTGACAGGCTTGCCCTTGTAGAGGCCCGAGCGATCGACGATGACCAGCTGGCGGGTGCTCGGCGTTATCGGGTTGAATTTTTTCAGTGCCATGTTTCTGTCCTCGCGGTCTTGCTCAGAGACCCGTCGCGACGTCGATCGACTGGCCGTCGGCCAGCGTCACAACCGCCTTCTTGACGTCGCTCTGGCGGCCGATCGTGCCGCGGAAGCGCTTGATCTTGCCCTTGCGGACAAGCGTGTTCACGGCCATCACCTTGACGCCGAACAGCGCTTCGACGGCAGCCTTGATTTCCGGCTTCGACGCCTTCTTGGCGACGTTGAAGACGACCTGGTTCTGCTCGGAAGCCATGGTCGACTTTTCGGTGATCGCCGGCGAGACGATCACGTCGTAGTGACGAAGGTCGGTCATTTGAAGCGCTCCTCGAGAGCCTCGACGGCGGCCTTCGAAAGGACCAGCGTGCCGCGGCGCAGAATGTCGTAGACGTTGATGCCCTGGATGGGCAGCACGTCGATGTTCGGGATGTTCGTCGCCGCAAGCTTGAAGTTCTTGTCAAGCTCGGCGCCGCCGATCACCAGGGCGTTGGACAGGCC
Source organism: Mesorhizobium sp. M9A.F.Ca.ET.002.03.1.2 (assembly GCF_003952365.1). Lineage (NCBI taxonomy): Bacteria > Pseudomonadati > Pseudomonadota > Alphaproteobacteria > Hyphomicrobiales > Phyllobacteriaceae > Mesorhizobium > Mesorhizobium sp. M9A.F.Ca.ET.002.03.1.2. The sequence goes on from NZ_CP034443.1 coordinate 5,015,287, forward strand.
CAGCGTTGCGAAATTCGCGATCAGCGCCTTGGTTTTGGCCTCGGTCAGCTTCAGCTCGTCGATGATGATGAGCGACGCGCTCTTGGCCTTGGCCGAGAGGGCATGCTTGAGGCCCAGCGCGCGCACCTTCTTCGGCAGGTCGTGCTCGTGGCTGCGGACGACCGGGCCGTGGGCCTTGCCGCCGCCGCGGAACTGCGGAGCGCGGGCCGAATGGTGGCGGGCGCGGCCCGTACCCTTCTGCTTGTACATCTTGGCGCCGGTGCGGGCGATCTCGGCGCGACCCTTGGTCTTGTGCGTGCCCTGCTGCTTCTTGGCAAGCTGCCAGCGCACGACGCGCTGCAGGATGTCCTCACGCGGATCAAGGCCGAAAATCTCCTCGGAGAGTTTCACCTTGCCGGCGTCCTTGCCGCCGAGCGTTGTGATCTTGAGGTCCATTATTCCGCTCCCTCTGTGGCCGGGGCATCGTTCACTGTGGCAGGGGCATCGTTCTTGGCGCTGTCATTGGTTGCGATGGCGCGGATTGCGGCAGGCTTCGGCGCATTGGCCGGCAACGCAACCTTGGCGGCGTCGCGGACCAGAATCCAGGCGCCCTTCGAACCCGGAACCGCGCCGCGGATCAGGATCAGACCGCGATCGGCGTCGGTCGAGACGACCTCGACATTCTGCGTGGTGACGCGGGTGTCCCCCATGTGGCCAGCCATATGCTTGCCCTTGAACACCTTGCCCGGGTCCTGGCGCTGGCCGGTCGAGCCGTGCGTACGGTGCGAGACCGAGTTGCCGTGGGTCGCGCGGCCACCGCCCATATTGTGCCGCTTGATGACGCCCTGGAAACCCTTGCCGATCGTGGTTCCCGTCACATCGACCTTCTGGCCAACGACGAAATGCTCGACGGTGATCTCGGCGCCGACATCGATCATATTGTCAGCGGAGACGCGGAATTCGGCAACCTTGGCCTTCGGCTCGACGGAAGCGGTCGCGAAATGGCCGCGCATCGCCTTCGACGTGTTCTTCACCTTGGCAAGGCCAACGCCGAGCTGGACGGCGGTGTAGCCGTTCTTCTCCTGCGTGCGCTGCGCCACGACCTGGCAGTTCTCCATCTGGAGAACAGTGACGGGAACATGTTCCCCGGCATCGTTATAGATGCGGGTCATTCCCACCTTCTTTGCAATCACACCTGAACGCATCGGTTCAATTCCTTTAGAGTTCCCTGTCGGGGCTGCCGCCCCTCCACGCCTCTTGTTTCTTCAGAGTTCCGGGTCGCCCCGCACTTCTGGTTCCTTAGAGCTTGATCTCGACGTCGACACCGGCGGCAAGATCGAGCTTCATCAACGCGTCGACCGTCTGGGGGGTCGGGTCGACGATATCGAGCAGACGCTTGTGCGTGCGCATCTCGAACTGCTCGCGGCTCTTCTTGTCGACGTGAGGCGACCGGTTGACCGTGAACTTTTCGATCCGCGTCGGCAGCGGAATGGGGCCGCGGACGTTGGCGCCGGTGCGCTTGGCCGTCGACACGATTTCCCGCGTCGAGGCGTCAAGCACCCGGTGATCAAACGCCTTGAGGCGGATGCGGATATTCTGACCGTTCATTCGTCACTTCCTTGTTCTGGCGCGGCGCGGGCATCCCGCGCCCGCGACAGATCGGTTTAAGTCCAATTACTCTTTGATGGTGACGACGATGCCGGCACCGACGGTGCGGCCGCCTTCACGGATGGCGAAGCGCAGCTTCTCTTCCATGGCGATCGGCACGATCAGCTCGACATCGACCGTGATGTTGTCGCCAGGCATCACCATCTCGGTGCCTTCCGGCAGCGACACGATGCCGGTCACGTCGGTCGTGCGGAAATAGAACTGCGGACGGTAGTTGGTGAAGAACGGCGTGTGACGGCCACCCTCGTCCTTGGTCAGGATGTAGGCTTCGGCCACGAACTTCTTGTGCGGCTTGACCGTGCCCGGCTTGGCCAGAACCTGGCCGCGCTCGACGCCTTCACGGTCGACACCGCGCAAGAGCGCGCCGATGTTGTCGCCGGCCTGGCCCTGGTCGAGCAGCTTGCGGAACATCTCGACGCCCGTGCAGGTCGTCTTGGTCGTCGGACGGATGCCGACGATCTCAAGCTCCTCGCCAACCTTGACCACGCCGCGCTCGACGCGCCCGGTCACAACCGTGCCGCGGCCCGAGATCGAGAACACGTCCTCGATCGGCATCAGGAACGGCTTGTCCAGCGGACGAACCGGCGTCGGGATATAGGCGTCTGCGCCATCAGTTCGCGGATCGCGTCCTCGCCGATCGTCTTGTCCGAATCCTCCAAAGCCGCAAGCGCCGAACCCTTGACGATCGGAATGTCGTCGCCGGGGAACTCGTTCTTGGTCAAAAGCTCACGCACCTCGAGCTCGACCAGCTCCAGAAGCTCGGCGTCGTCGACCTGGTCGACCTTGTTCAAAAACACCACGATCGACGGCACGCCGACCTGACGGGCCAAGAGGATGTGCTCGCGCGTCTGCGGCATCGGGCCGTCGGCCGCCGATACAACCAGGATCGCCCCGTCCATCTGCGCGGCACCGGTGATCATGTTCTTCACATAGTCGGCGTGCCCGGGGCAGTCGACATGCGCGTAGTGGCGGTTCTCCGTCTCGTATTCGACATGCGCCGTCGAAATCGTGATGCCGCGAGCCTTCTCCTCAGGCGCCGCATCGATCTGGTCGTAGCGCTTGTATTCGCCAAAATACTTCGTGATCGCCGCCGTCAGCGACGTCTTGCCATGATCAACGTGGCCAATCGTGCCGATGTTCACATGAGGCTTTGTACGCTCGAATTTACCTTTTGCCATGTGATCTCTCCATTCCTGCTCGCCCGTGCGGGCTTTGAATTAAGTTAGCGCTGCAACCCGTTCGAGTTACGCGTATTTCTTCTGGACTTCCTGAGCGACCGCGGTCGGCACCGGCTCGTAGTGATCGAACTGCATCGTATAGGCCGCGCGGCCCTGGCTCATCGAGCGCAGGTTGTCGACGTATTTGAACATGTTGGCGAGCGGCACCATCGCGTTGATAACCACCGCCACGCCGCGGGCTTCCTGGCCCTGGATCTGGCCGCGACGGCCGTTCAGATCACCAATGACGCTGCCGACATAATCTTCCGGCGTCACCACTTCGACCTTCATGATCGGCTCGAGCAACTGCACGCCGAGCCTGGGCGCCGCTTCACGGAAGCAGGCACGGCCAGCGATTTCGAAGGCCAGAACGCTGGAGTCCACGTCGTGGTAGGCGCCGTCGATCAGCGTCGCCTTGACGCCGATCATCGGGAAGCCGGCGAAAGGACCCGACGTCATGACGCTGTTGATGCCCTTTTCGACACCGGGGATGTATTCCTTCGGCACAGCGCCGCCGACGATCTTGGATTCGAACAGGAATTCGCTGCTTTCCGGATTTGGCTCGAAAAGGATCTTGACGCGGGCGAACTGACCCGTGCCGCCGGTCTGCTTCTTGTGGGTGTAGTCCTGCTCCTGGCTGCGGGTGATCGTCTCGCGATAAGCCACCTGCGGCGCGCCGACATTGGCCTCGACCTTGAACTCGCGGCGCATGCGGTCGACGATGATGTCGAGGTGGAGTTCGCCCATCCCGGAAATGATCGTCTGGCCTGATTCCTCGTCGGTCTTGACGCGGAAGGACGGATCCTCGGCAGCCAGGCGATGCAGCGCAAGGCCCATCTTTTCCTGATCGTTCTTGGTCTTCGGCTCGATCGCGATCTGGATGACCGGATCGGGGAATTCCATACGCTCGAGAATCACCGGATGCAGCGGATCGCAGAGCGTATCGCCCGTGGTCGTGTCCTTGAGGCCAGCCAAGGCGACGATGTCGCCAGCGAAGGCCTCTTCGACGTCGGCGCGCGAGTTCGCATGCATCTGCAGCATGCGGCCGATGCGCTCCTTCTTGCCCTTGACCGTGTTGTCCAGCGAAGCGCCTTTGGCGAGCTTGCCGGAATAGATGCGGGCGAAGGTGAGCGAACCGACGAACGGATCGTTCATGATCTTGAAGGCGAGCATCGACAGCGGCTCGCTGTCGTCGGCGTGACGCTCGATCTCGGCGTCGGTCTTGGCGTCGACGCCCTTGATGGCCGGCACGTCGGCCGGCGACGGCAGATACTCGACGACGGCGTCGAGCAGCGGCTGCACGCCCTTGTTCTTGAAGGCAGAGCCGCAGAACATCGGGTAGAATTTCACCGCAATGGTGCCCTTGCGGATCAGCGCGCGGATCTCGTCATTGCTCGGCATCTTGCCTTCGAGGTAATTCTCAAGCGCCGTCTCGTCCATTTCGACGGCGGCCTCGATCATCTTCTCGCGGTATTCTTCGGCACGAGCCTTGAGATCGTCCGGGATCTCGACGACGTCCCAGGCTGCGCCCAGCGTTTCGTCGCGCCAGACCAGCGCGTTCATCTCGACGAGGTCGACGACGCCCTTGAACTCGGTCTCGGCGCCGATCGGCAACTGCATGACGACGGCATGCGCGCCGAGGCGCGAGCCGATCATCTCGACCGAGCGGTAAAAATCGGCGCCGATCTTGTCCATCTTGTTGCAGAAGATCATGCGCGGCACGCGGTACTTGTCGGCCTGGCGCCAGACGGTCTCCGTCTGCGGCTCGACACCGGCATTGGCGTCAAGCAGCGCGATGGCGCCGTCGAGCACGCGCAGCGAACGCTCGACCTCGATGGTGAAGTCGACGTGGCCGGGGGTGTCGATGATGTTGAACCGACGCATCTTGCCGTCACGACCCTTCCAGAAGGTCGTGGTCGCGGCCGACGTAATGGTGATGCCGCGTTCCTGCTCCTGCTCCATCCAGTCCATGGTGGCAGCGCCGTCGTGGACTTCGCCGATCTTGTGCGACTTGCCCGTGTAGTAGAGGACGCGCTCGGTGGTCGTCGTCTTGCCGGCGTCGATATGCGCCATGATACCGAAATTGCGGTAGTCTTCGATTTTATATTCGCGGGCCATGGGAGGTGCCTCTCAGTCTCGTTCGCGCTTTACCAGCGGTAGTGCGCGAAGGCGCGGTTGGCTTCCGCCATCTTGTGGGTGTCTTCACGCTTCTTGACGGCGGTGCCGCGGTTGTTGGCCGCATCCATCAGCTCGCCGGAGAGGCGGTCGACCATGGTTGTCTCGTTGCGGTTGCGGGCGGCGGCGATCAGCCAACGGATGGCCAGCGCCTGACGGCGCTCAGGGCGCACGTCGACCGGAACCTGGTAGGTGGCGCCACCGACGCGGCGCGAACGCACTTCCACATGCGGCGCGACATTGTCGAGCGCCTGATGGAAGACGGTGACCGGCTCCTGCTTGGTCTTGGACTGGACCTGGTCCAGCGCGCCGTAGACGATGGTCTCGGCAACCGACTTCTTGCCATCATACATGACGGCGTTCATGAACTTGGTGACGATCAGATCGCCGAACTTCGGGTCCGGATTGATCTCACGCTTTTCTGCACTGTGACGACGGGACATTTTTTCTCTGCCTCAATTCTGCGTGGTGGCCTCAATCCCGGATCGTCGCTTCGCTGCGCCCGGGATGACCTTCGCTACGCTTCGGTCACTTCGGACGCTTGGCGCCGTATTTCGAACGGCGCTGCTTGCGGTTCTTCACACCCTGGGTGTCGAGCACGCCACGAATGATATGATAGCGGACGCCGGGAAGATCCTTGACGCGGCCGCCGCGGATCATCACCACGGAGTGCTCCTGAAGGTTGTGACCTTCGCCGGGGATGTAACCGATCACTTCAAAACCATTGGTCAGGCGGATCTTGGCCACCTTGCGCAGCGCCGAGTTCGGCTTCTTCGGCGTCGTTGTGTAGACGCGCGTGCAGACGCCCCGCTTCTGCGGATTCTGCTCCATGGCCGGGACCTTGTTGCGCTTCACCGGCGCAATGCGCGGCTTGCGGATCAGCTGGTTGACGGTAGGCATTAAACCCTCTTGTCTCTCAATTCCGTGTCTCGCCCGGTCAGGGCCGCTCAAAGCGTCATTTCCATACGCGAATTCGGGCCACAAACCGCGCCTCGCGGTCTTGCCCGAACAAATGGCAGAGGAAGCGGAAGCCGCTTCATGCACGCCGGAAATGTCTTTTCGCTCGTAAAACGAACCCTGTTTGAAGCAAACTCCAAAGCGTGTCGCTTCGGAAGGGAGAGCCTCACATCGGTTCTGACTGGGCGGCTTCTACTCGCAAGCCTGTTTCCCGTCAACCCCGGAGCGCCAAATATTGCGCTGAAACCGAGGCTTGGCAGCCATGCGGAAAGCGCATGTAATTTTCTTTCGCCATTTTGCAAGAGGAAGGAAGAAAGTGACCGGCTTCCGGCTGTTGTACAGCCAGGCTTCATGCGAAAAAGGCGGCATGAACAGCGCAAGTCCCCTCTCCCGGAGGAATCGGCCCGTGAACGACAATGATGAGCGCCCGGTCACCATCATCACCGGCCGGGTGTGGAAGAGGAAAGATGGCAAGCCGGAAGGCGTCCACGTCATGCTGGTCGCGCCTGACGACGATTCGGCGGTGCGCCGGGCGCTCGAATCACTGGCGGCCGAAGGCTATGCCGAGGCGGAGCTCGACCAGATCGGCGACCTGGACGGCGTGCCCGACGAAGAGCCACACCTGTCGGCCTATCAGGGCGCGCTCGAAGGTGAAGTGTCGATCGTCACCTTCGACGTTGCAATCTGAAGCAGGGCCGGTCCGAATCGGGGCGCTTCTGAAACGAGGCCGATCTTGGCGGGTCGCCGCCAAGCCTCTCGCGGCTTGCCCGGCATCGGTTCTCTGCTAAGAACCAATCGCTGCCAGGAGCAGTGCATTTCCAATCGGCGGAGTCTCCCCATGTCCAGGAATAGCGACCCCATCAAACTCGGCATCGTGGGGGTGGGAAAGATCGTCCGCGACCAGCACCTGCCGGCCCTGGCGAAGGACCTGGACTACCGCCTCGTCGCCGCCGCCAGCCGGCACGGCAAGGTGGACGGCATCGCGAACTTTCCAACGATCGAAGCAATGCTCGATGCGGTTCCGGAGCTCGAGGCGGTGTCGCTCTGCATGCCGCCGCAGTTCCGCTACGACGCCGCGCGGACAGCGCTGGAAGCGAAAAAACATGTCTTCCTGGAAAAGCCGCCCGGCGCCACGGTCAGCGAGGTCGAGGACCTGAAAGCGCTGGCGGCGGCAAACGGCGTCTCTCTGTTCGCCAGCTGGCATTCGCGCTATGCGCCGGCGGTGGAAGCCGCGCGCGCATTCCTCGGCTCGACCCGGATCAGATCGGCCGCCATCAACTGGAAGGAAGACGTCCGTCGCTGGCACCCGAACCAGGACTGGATCTGGGCGCCAGGCGGCTTCGGCGTGTTCGATCCCGGCATCAACGCGCTGTCGATCGCGACCCATATCCTGCCGGCGATGTTCATCACCTCGGCAGTCCTCGACTTTCCCGAAAACCGCGCGTCCCCGGTCGCGGCCCATGTCGTCTTCCGCACCTCGAACGGCTTGCCGGTGACGATGGAACTCGACTGGCTCCAGACCGGCCCGCAAAGCTGGGACATCCTGGCCGAGACAGACAAGGGCGCGATGGTGCTTTCGGGCGGCGGGTCAAAACTCGCGGTCGACGGCAGCATTGTCCACGACGAGCCGGAAGCGGAATATCCGATGCTCTACAGGCGCTTTGCCGAAATCGTGCGCGCCGGCGTGTCGGACGTCGATCTCGCCCCGCTTCAGCATGTCGCCGACGCCTTCATGCTCGGCAAGCGCAATGTTGTGGACGCGTTTTTCGACTGAAGCCGTACAGCGTTGGTGATTGGCGAAAGGCGAAGCGACGTCCAATCTCCCCCGCAAGCGCGAAGATCGGCAGCTTCGCCGGCTCGCACTTCAATACAGCAAAGAAAAAGCCGCCGGGTTGCCCCGACGGCTTCGTTGCCTGAGATCTGTACCGCCGCGCCTACTGCGCGGCGGAAACCATGTCGGTCAGCATCGGTTCGGCGACCTCGACGCCCGACGCCTTGCGGCGCTCGTCGATGATCAGCTCGTCGCGCGAAGTGGCGATGCGCCGGATCTGGCTCATCGTGCCGCCGGTGCCGGCCGGGATCAGTCGGCCGACGATGACGTTTTCCTTCAGCCCCTGCAGCATGTCGGTCTTGCCGGCAACAGCCGCTTCGGTCAGCACCCTTGTCGTCTCCTGGAAGGAGGCGGCCGAGATGAAGGACGGCGTCTGCAGCGAGGCCTTGGTGATGCCCAAGAGCACCGGCTGGCCTTCGGCCGGCTTCTTGCCGTCCTCGACCAGGCGCTCGTTGACCTCTTCCAGCTCGATCATGTCGACGTGATCGCCCGGAATGTAGGTCGAGTCGCCCTGCGCGGTGATCTCGACCTTCTGCAGCATCTGGCGAACGATCACCTCGATGTGCTTGTCGTTGATCGACACGCCCTGCAGGCGGTAGACCTCCTGGATCTCGTTGACGAGGTATGAGGCAAGTGCCTCCACGCCCTTGATCGCCAGGATGTCGTGCGGCGCCGGATTGCCGTCGAGGATGTAGTCGCCCTTCTCGATGACGTCGCCGTCCTGGAGATGGAACGGCTTGCCCTTCGGGATCAGGTATTCGACCGGCTCAAGCGTCGAGTCATGCGGCTCGATGATAATGCGGCGCTTGTTCTTGTAGTCGCGGCCAAAGCGGATCGTGCCGTCGATCTCGGCGATGATGGCGTGATCCTTCGGACGGCGTGCCTCGAACAGCTCGGCAACACGCGGCAGACCGCCGGTGATGTCCTTGGTCTTGGCGCTTTCCAGGGGGATACGCGCCAGCACGTCGCCGGGCTTCACATGCGCACCCGGCTCGACCGATAGAATGGCCTCGACCGAGAGCAGGAAGCGGGCGTCGCCGCCCTTCGACAGCTTGCCGACCTTGCCCTTGGCGTCCTGGACGATCATCGCCGGCTTGAGGTCGTTGCCGCGTGGGGTCGAACGCCAGTCGATGACCTCGCGCTTGGTGATGCCGGTCGATTCGTCGGCCGTTTCCTGAACGGAAATGCCGTCGACCAGATCCTCGAACTGCACCCTACCCTCGATTTCGGTGAGGATCGGGCGGGTATAAGGATCCCACTCGGCGATGCGCTGGCCGCGCTTCACCTTGTCGCCATCGTCCACGAAGATGCGCGAACCATAGGTGACACGGTGCGTGGCGCGCTCCTTGCCGGCCTCGTCGAGGATCAGCACCGCCATGTTGCGGCCCATGACCATCTGCTGGCCGTCGGAGTTGCGCACCACGTTGCGGTTGCGGATCTCGACCTTGCCCTCATAGGAGGCTTCAAGGAACGAACTATCCACCACCTGCGCCGTACCGCCCATGTGGAAAGTACGCATGGTGAGCTGGGTGCCCGGCTCGCCGATCGACTGCGCCGCGATGACGCCGACAGCCTCGCCCTGGTTGACCGGCGTGCCGCGGGCCAGATCGCGCCCGTAGCAGACCGCGCAGACACCGACCCTGACGTCGCAGGTCAGCGCCGAGCGGATGCGGACCGACTGGACGCCGGCCTTTTCGATCTGCTCCACGTCGCGTTCGTCCATCAGCGTTCCGGCCTTGACCAGAACCTCGCCCGACACCGGATGGGTGATGTCGTCGAGCGCGGTGCGGCCGAGGACGCGCTGGCCGACGGAAGCGACCACCTGGCCGGCATCGACGATCGGCTGCATGGTAAGGCCCTTGTCGGTGCCGCAGTCGACGGAGTTGACGATGCAGTCCTGCGCCACGTCGACCAGACGACGGGTGAGGTAGCCCGAGTTCGCCGTCTTCAAGGCGGTGTCCGCCAGGCCCTTGCGGGCGCCGTGGGTCGAGTTGAAGTACTCGAGCACGGTCAGGCCTTCCTTGAAGTTCGAGATGATCGGCGTCTCGATGATCTCACCGCTAGGCTTGGCCATCAGGCCGCGCATGCCGGCAAGCTGGCGCATCTGGGTGGGCGAGCCGCGCGCACCGGAGTGCGACATCATGTAGATCGAGTTCATCGGCTTTTGACGGCCATTGTCCTCGAACTCGACCGCCTTGATGCGGGCCATCATCTCGTCGGCGACCTTTTCCGAGCACTTGGCCCAGGCGTCGACGACCTTGTTGTACTTCTCGCCCTGCGTGATCAGGCCGTCATTGTACTGCTGCTCGTATTCCTTGGCCAAAGCCTCGGTGTCGGAGACCAGCTTGATCTTGGCATCCGGGATCAGCATGTCGTCCTTGCCGAACGAGATGCCGGCGCGGCAGGCGTGGCTGAAGCCGAGGGCCATGATGCGGTCGCAGAAGATGACCGTCTCCTTCTGACCGCAATGGCGGTAGACGGTGTCGATCATCTTGGAGATGTTCTTCTTGGTCATCTCCTGGTTGGCGGTCTCGTAAGGCACGTTGACGTTCTTCGGCAGAAGCTCGCCGATGATCATGCGGCCGGGCGTGGTGTCGTAGATCTTCGACACGACGTTGCCTTCGGCGTCGACCGAGCGGAAGCGGCCCTTGATCTTGGCGTGCAGCGTCACCGCCTTGGTCTCGAGCGCGTGCTGGAGTTCACCCATGTCGGCAAACACCATGCCCTCACCCGGCTCGTTCTGGTTGACGATCGAGAGATAGTAGAGGCCGAGAACCATGTCCTGCGAGGGCACGATGATCGGCGCGCCGGAAGCCGGGTGCAGGATGTTGTTGGTCGACATCATCAGCACGCGGGCTTCAAGCTGTGCTTCCAGCGACAGCGGCACATGAACCGCCATCTGGTCGCCGTCGAAGTCGGCGTTGAAGGCCGTGCAGACCAGCGGATGAAGCTGGATCGCCTTGCCTTCGATCAGGATCGGCTCGAACGCCTGGATGCCGAGGCGGTGCAGCGTCGGCGCACGGTTCAACAGCACCGGATGCTCGCGGATGACCTCGTCGAGGATATCCCAGACCTCCGGACGCTCCTTCTCGACCAGCTTCTTCGCCTGCTTGACGGTCGAGGAATAACCCTTGGCGTCAAGACGGGCGTAGATGAAGGGCTTAAACAGTTCGAGCGCCATCTTCTTCGGCAGGCCGCACTGGTGCAGCTTGAGCTCCGGGCCGGTCACGATGACCGAGCGGCCGGAATAGTCGACGCGCTTGCCGAGCAGGTTCTGGCGGAACCTGCCCTGCTTGCCCTTGAGCATGTCGGACAGCGACTTCAGCGGACGCTTGTTGGCGCCGGTGATGACGCGGCCGCGGCGGCCGTTGTCGAACAGCGCGTCGACGGCTTCCTGCAGCATGCGCTTTTCATTGCGCACGATGATGCCGGGCGCACGCAGCTCGATCAGCCGCTTCAGGCGGTTATTGCGGTTGATGACGCGGCGATAGAGATCGTTGAGGTCGGATGTGGCGAAGCGCCCGCCATCAAGAGGAACCAGCGGGCGCAGGTCCGGCGGGATCACCGGAACCACCTTCATGATCATCCATTCGGGACGGTTGCCGGATTCCATGAAGTTCTCGACGACCTTGAGCCGCTTCAGGTACTTCTTCTGCTTGAGCTCGGACGTGGTCGAAGCCAGCTCCGAACGCAGGTCACCGGCGATCTTTTCGAGGTCCATGCCGGCCAGGAGATCGTGGATGGCCTCGGCGCCGATCATGGCGGTGAAACTATCCTCGCCATATTCGTCGACGGCGATCATGTACTCTTCCTCACTGAGAAGCTGGTGCTCCTTCAGCGCGGTGAGGCCAGGCTCGGTGACGATATAGTTCTCGAAGTAGAGAACGCGCTCGATGTCCTTCAGCGTCATGTCGAGCAACGTGCCGATACGCGACGGCAGCGACTTCAGGAACCAGATATGGGCAACGGGCGCAGCCAGCTCGATATGACCCATGCGCTCGCGGCGGACACGCGACAGCGTGACTTCGACGCCGCACTTCTCGCAGATGACGCCCTTGTACTTCATGCGCTTGTACTTGCCGCACAGGCATTCGTAGTCCTTGATCGGACCGAAAATGCGCGCACAGAACAGGCCGTCGCGCTCAGGCTTGAAGGTGCGGTAGTTGATGGTCTCCGGCTTCTTGATCTCGCCGAACGACCAGGACAGAATCTTCTCAGGGCTGGCGAGCGAGATCCGGATGGAATCGAACACCTGCGCAGGCGCCTGGGGGTTGAAGAGATTCATGACCTCTTGGTTCATGCCGTTCTCCTTTTCGGGGTCCTCGAAAACCCCTTGCATCTAGCGCGGGCCAAACGCCCGCCGACTTGGTCGGCCACCGGCCGAAGAAACTTTCTTGTTTGAGCATGACCTTGGCCGAAAACCGGTAGCCACTTTTCGGGATCATGCTCGGCATCCTCTCGCGGAAGAGCGCTCCCGCGAGAGGATGGCTTGCTTATTCGGCCGCGTCGGGCAGCCGGACAGGGGTGTCGTCGAGCTTGGTGTTCTCCAGCTCGACATTGAGGCCCAGAGACCGCATTTCCTTGACCAGAACGTTGAAGCTCTCGGGAATGCCGGCCTCGAACGTGTCGTCGCCTCTGACGATCGCCTCGTAGACCTTGGTGCGGCCGGCGACGTCATCCGACTTCACCGTCAGCATCTCCTGCAGCGTGTAGGCGGCGCCGTACGCTTCGAGCGCCCAGACCTCCATCTCGCCGAAGCGCTGGCCACCGAACTGCGCCTTGCCGCCCAGCGGCTGCTGGGTAACGAGCGAGTAAGGCCCGATCGAACGCGCGTGGATCTTGTCGTCCACAAGATGGTGAAGCTTGAGCATATATATGTAGCCCATCGTCACTTTGCGATCGAACGGCTCGCCGGTGCGCCCGTCATAGAGCTGCGACTGACCGCTGGTGTGCAGGCCCGCCTGCTCCAGCATGATGTTGATGTCGCCCTCATGCGCGCCGTCGAACACCGGTGTCGCGATGGCGACGCCGCGGCGCATCTGCTCGCTGAGGCGAACGACACTCTCGTCGTCATAGTCGCGGATCGGCTCGTTGCGGTCGTTGGCGGGCATGAAGCTCTCGAGCGTCTTGCGCAGCGGCTTGATGTCGCCGCCCGTCTTGTAGGCGTCGATCAGCTCGCCGATCTTCCTGCCCATTCCGGCGCAAGCCCAGCCCAGATGCGTCTCCAGGATCTGACCGACATTCATGCGGCTCGGCACACCCAGCGGGTTGAGCACGATATCGGCATGCGTGCCGTCCTCGAGGAACGGCATGTCCTCGACCGGAACGATCCGCGACACGACACCCTTGTTGCCGTGCCGGCCGGCCATCTTGTCGCCGGGCTGCATCTTGCGCTTCACGGCCACGAAGACCTTGACCATCTTCATGACGCCGGGAGGCATCTCATCGCCGCGCTGCACCTTCTCGACCTTGTCCATGAAGCGCTGTTCGAGCGCCTTCTTGGAATCGTCGTACTGGCCGCGCAGGGCTTCCAGTTCGCTCTGGAGCTTTTCGTTCTCCACCGCAAACTGCCACCACTGCGAACGCGGATACTCGTCGAGCATGTCCTTCGACAGCTTCGAGCCCTTCTTGAAGCCCTTCGGTCCGGCAATCGCTTCCTTGCCGACGAGAACGTCGGAAAGGCGCGAATAGACGTTGCGGTCGAGGATCGCCTGCTCGTCGTCGCGGTCCTTGGCGAGGCGTTCGATCTCCTCGCGCTCGATCGCCATGGCGCGCTCATCCTTCTCCACGCCATGGCGGTTGAAGACGCGCACTTCGACGACGGTGCCGAAGGTTCCGGGCGGCATGCGCATGGAGGTGTCACGCACGTCCGATGCCTTTTCGCCGAAGATGGCGCGCAGAAGCTTCTCTTCCGGCGTCATCGGGCTTTCACCCTTCGGCGTGATCTTGCCGACCAGGATGTCGCCCGGCTGCACTTCCGCACCGATATAGACGATGCCGGCCTCGTCGAGGTTCTTCAGCGCTTCTTCCGAGACGTTGGGAATGTCGCGCGTGATTTCCTCCGGCCCGAGCTTGGTGTCGCGCGCCATGACCTCGAACTCCTCGATGTGGATCGAGGTGAAGACGTCGTCGGCGACGATGCGCTCGGACAAGAGGATCGAGTCCTCGTAGTTGTAGCCATTCCACGGCATGAACGCGACCAGCACGTTGCGGCCGAGCGCCAGATCGCCGAGCTCGGTCGACGGGCCGTCGGCGATGATGTCGCCCTTGTTGACCCGGTCGCCCATGCGCACCAGCGGACGCTGGTTGATGCAGGTGTTCTGGTTCGAACGCTGGAACTTCATCAGCCGGTAGATATCGACGCCGGACTTGCCGGGATCGAGGTCTTCCGTGGCGCGGATGACGATACGCGTCGCGTCCACCTGGTCGACGATGCCGCCGCGGCGGGCGCCGATAGCAGCGCCCGAGTCACGGGCGACGACCGGCTCCATGCCGGTGCCGACGAACGGCGCTTCGGCGCGCACCAGCGGCACGGCCTGACGCTGCATGTTCGAGCCCATCAGCGCGCGGTTAGCGTCGTCGTTCTCGAGGAACGGGATAAGGGCCGCGGCCACCGACACCATCTGCTTCGGCGACACGTCCATCAGATCGACGTTTTCGCGCGGCGCCATCATCACTTCGCCGGCGTTGCGGCAAATGACGAATTCGTCGACGAACCCACCATTCTTGTCGAGCTCGGCATTGGCCTGCGCAACGTGGTGCTTGGCCTCTTCCATCGCGGAGAGGTAGACAACCTCATTGGTCAGCTTGCCGTTGACGATCTTGCGGTACGGGCTCTCGATGAAGCCGTACTTGTTGACGCGCGCGAAGGTGGCCAGCGAGTTGATCAGACCGATGTTCGGGCCTTCCGGCGTCTCGATCGGGCAGATGCGGCCGTAATGCGTCGGGTGCACGTCACGCACCTCGAAGCCGGCGCGCTCGCGGGTCAGACCACCGGGTCCAAGCGCCGAGAGGCGGCGCTTGTGGGTGATCTCCGACAGCGGGTTGGTCTGGTCCATGAACTGCGACAGCTGCGAGGAACCGAAGAACTCGCGCACTGCGGCAGCCGCCGGCTTGGCGTTGATCAGGTCCTGCGGCATCACCGTATCGATCTCGATCGAGGACATGCGTTCCTTGATCGCGCGCTCCATGCGCAGCAGGCCGACGCGGTACTGGTTCTCCATCAGCTCGCCGACCGAGCGCACGCGGCGATTGCCGAGATTGTCGATGTCGTCGATTTCGCCCTTGCCGTCGCGCAGTTCGACCAGCGTCTTGACCACGGCCAGGATGTCGTCCTTGCGCAGCACGCGCACGGTATCCTCGGCCTTGAGCTCGAGGCGCATGTTCATCTTGACGCGGCCGACGGCCGACAGGTCATAGCGCTCGCTGTCGAAGAATAGCGAGTTGAACATGGCTTCGGCGGTCTCAAGCGTCGGCGGCTCACCGGGGCGCATGACGCGGTAGATGTCGAACAGCGCGTCCTGGCGGCTCTCGTTCTTGTCGACGCTGAGCGTGTTGCGGATGTAGGCGCCGACATTGACGTGGTCGATGTCGAGAACCTTGATCTCGTCATCGCCGGCGCTGAGAAGCACCTTCAGCGTCTTCTCGTCGATCTCGTCGCCGGCTTCGAGGAAGATCTCGCCGGTCGCATAGTTGACGATGTCCTCGGCAAGATAGTTGCCGAGCAGATCCTCGTCGGTCGCCTTGATCGCCTTGAGACCCTTTTCGCCGAGCTGACGGGCCTGGCGTGCGGTGATCTTCTTGCCGGCCTCGACGACGACTTCGCCGGTATCGGCGTCCACCAGGTCGCCAACGGCCTTGAGGCCGCGGAAACGCTCGACGTTGAACGGGATGCGCCAATGGTCGCCGGCGCGCTTGTAGGTGATCTTGTTGTAGAAGGTCGACAGTATCTCCTCGCCGTCCATTCCGAGCGCCATCAACAGCGACGTCACCGGAATCTTGCGGCGGCGGTCGATGCGGGCATGCACGACGTCCTTCGAGTCGAACTCGATGTCGAGCCACGAGCCGCGATAGGGGATGACGCGCGCGGCAAACAGCAGCTTGCCCGACGAGTGCGACTTGCCCTTGTCATGATCGAAGAAGACGCCCGGCGAACGGTGCATCTGCGAGACGATGACGCGCTCGGTGCCGTTGACGATGAAGGTGCCGTTCAAGGTCATGAGCGGCATGTCGCCCATGTAGACGTCCTGCTCCTTGATGTCCTTGATCGACTTGGCGCCGGTATCCTCGTCGATATCGAACACGATGAGGCGCAGCGTCACCTTCAGTGGCGCGGCATAGGTCAGGTCGCGCTGACGGCATTCGTCAACGTCGAATTTCGGTCCTTCGAACTCGTACTTCACAAATTCCAGCATCGAGGAGCCGGAAAAGTCGGAGATCGGGAAGACCGACTTGAAAACCGCCTGCAGTCCCTCATCAGGACGCCCGCCCTTGGGCTCTTCCACCATCAGGAACTGGTCATAGGATGCCTTCTGAACCTCGATCAGGTTCGGCATCTCCGCAACTTCCGGGATCTTTCCGAAGAACTTGCGTACGCGTCTGCGGCCATTGAAAGTCTGTGTCTGGGCCATCGTCGCTCCTTAGCTCGATTCTCGGGGCGAGCCTCGCCGCGGCTCGCCTTGCATTCTCGGCCACCTGGGCGGCCTTCTATTTGTTCACCCGCCATCTGTCGGTGGCCGGCCAAAACGGGAGAAAACCCGTTTCCTGAAGGCCGGTTCACGGCCCTCGGGAAAGAGGTTTTCGTACTTCGCGTTACGCAGCCTCCCTTCGCGCCGAGGGAGTGGCGGACGGCGCGAAGCCGCCCGCCGATATCAAACGCTTACTTCAGTTCGACCTTGGCGCCGGCTGCTTCCAGCTGGGCCTTGAACTTGTCCGCGTCGGCCTTGGAAACGGCTTCCTTGACCGGCTTCGGAGCCGCCTCGACCAGGTCCTTGGCTTCCTTGAGGCCAAGGCCGGTGATGGCGCGAACTTCCTTGATGACGTTGATCTTCTGGGCGCCCGCCTCGGTGAGGACGACGTCGAATTCCGTCTTTTCCTCGACCGGAGCAGCAGCGGCCGCAGCACCGCCAGCGGCGGCAACCGCCACCGGAGCAGCAGCGGAAACGCCCCACTTTTCTTCCAGAAGCTTCGACAGCTCGGCCGCCTCGAGGACGGTCAGCTTCGAAAGGTCGTCTACGATCTTTGCCAGATCAGCCATTGCAATATTCCTTCATAAGGTTCGAACGTGTGTTTGTGATAGCGAGGAACGGCCTCATGCCGCCTCGTCCTTCCGGGCGTAAGCGCCGATAACGCGCGCGACCGAAGCCGCAGGCGCATTGACGATCTGGGCGATCCGGGTTGCCGGCGTGGCGATCATGCCAACCAGCCTGCCGCGCAGCTCATCGAGCGACGGAAGTGCGGCGAGTGCCTTCACACCGTCGGCGTTGAGCGAGGTGGTGCCCATTGCGCCGCCGAGAATGACCAGCTTGTCATTTCCCTTGGCGAAATCGGACGCGACCTTCGGCGCCGTAACCGGATCCTCCGAATAAGCGATCAGCGTCTGTCCCTTGAACAGGTCGATGATCGATGCGGAGTCCGTGCCCTGAAGAGCGATTTTGGCGAGACGGTTCTTCGCGACTTTGACGGTGCCACCGGCGACGCGCATTTTCGACCTAAGGTCGTTCATTTGCGCGACGGTGATACCGGCGTAGTGGGCCACGACGACTGAACCAGCGCTTGAGAACGCATCATTCAGGCCCGTGACGAGTTCGCGTTTTTCCGCTCTGTCCACTGCCTATCTCCAGTTGACCCCTGCCCCATCACGGGGACAGGCGTCGGGTTGCCTTTTGCCGGCCGGGCCATCCAGTAACGGATCTCCCGAACGACGCTCGAGGATCCTGCCCCCTTTCGCCACACCAGCCGGCAAGCCGAATGGTGCGCAGACAAAAGGCAAACACGGTTCGAACCTTTCATTGGAGCAGTCGCTCCGTTGTCCGGTCTTCACCCGTCTCATGCAGGCCCACATGAATTAAGGCCCCTTTTGAATTAAGGCCGCCTGCAATCTCGGACAGGATGTCCGGAAGCCTTCCGACTTCCGGTACCGGGCCGCCAAGATAAATCGGAGGCCCGGAATTCTGTTTGCGGATCGGCCCTTTAGCGGCCAATCCAAATCGTTCGTATCAGGACGCTGCCAGCGTCGAGACGTCGAGCTTGAGGCCCGGGCCCATCGTCGAGGTGACCGACACCTTCTTGACGTAGTTGCCCTTGGCGCCAGCCGGTTTCGCCTTGTTCACCGCATCAGCGAAGGCGCGGACGTTCTCTTCCAGCGCCTTGACGTCGAACGAAATCTTGCCGACGCCGCCATGAACGATGCCGGCCTTCTCGACGCGAAACTCGACGGCGCCGCCCTTCGACGCCTTGACGGCGGCGGCAACGTCGGTGGTGACGGTGCCGACTTTCGGGTTCGGCATCATGCCGCGCGGGCCGAGCACCTTGCCCAGACGGCCGACCAGCGGCATCATGTCCGGCGTGGCGATGCAGCGATCGAAGTCGATCGTGCCCTTCTGGACGATTTCGACCAGATCCTCGGCGCCAACGATATCGGCGCCGGCCGCCTTGGCTTCGTCGGCCTTGTCGCCACGCGCGAAAACGGCGACGCGGACGGTACGGCCGGTGCCGTTCGGCAGATTGACCACGCCACGGACCATCTGGTCGGCATGGCGCGGGTCGACACCCAGGTTCATCGCGACTTCAACGGTCTCGTCGAACTTCACCGAGGACCGATCCTTGAGCAGCTTCAGCGCATCACCCAAGGCATAGGCCTTGTTGGGATCGATGCCTTCGCGGGTCTTCGATACACGCTTTGCAATCTTTGCCATGATCTCAGCCCACCACTTCCAGACCCATCGAGCGGGCGGAGCCCTCGACCATGCGCATGGCCCCCTCGATATCGTTTGCGTTCAGATCCTTCATCTTCTGCTCGGCGATGGCGCGCACCTTGTCGCGGCCGATCGTGCCGGCCCTGACCTTGCCCGGCTCCTTCGAGCCCGACTTCAGGTTCGCGGCCTTCTTCAGGAAGTAGCTCACCGGCGGCGTCTTCATGACGAAGGTGAACGACTTGTCCTGGTAGTAGGTGATCACGACCGGGATCGGGGACCCCTTTTCCATTTCCTGGGTCTGCGCGTTGAACGCCTTGCAGAACTCCATGATGTTGATGCCGCGCTGACCAAGCGCCGGTCCGATCGGGGGCGACGGCGTAGCCGAGCCCGCGGAAACCTGGAGCTTGAGCTGGCCTGCAATTTTCTTAGCCATCTCTTCCTGCCTTTATCTCATGCCGGCCCCACTATCGGGGAAACACCGGCGGTTGCAGTCTGGTGGTGCGGTTCCCGCGGCCGGCTAAAGCCGCATTCGCCTCCCACCGTTTTGGCCGCGCGATTTCCACGCCGCCTCCCCTCACCGCCGAATGGGCGACAAGGATTCCGGATCAGCCCTTTTCGACCTGTCCGAATTCAAGATCGACCGGCACGGCGCGCCCGAAGATCGAAACTTCCACCTTGAGCCGCGCCCGCTCCTCGTCCACTTCCTGGACGAAGCCGTTGAACGACGCGAACGGACCGTCCGAGACGCGGATCGCCTCGCCGATCTCGAAAGTGACCGACGGCTTCGGCCGCTCGACGCCTTCCTGCACCTGGTTCAGGATACGCTGGGCCTCGGCCTCGGTGATCGGCACCGGCTTCGAGTCACCCAGGAAGCCGGTGACCTTCGGCGTATTCTTCACGAGCGAGAACACCGCGTCGGTCAGGTTGGCTTTCAGGAGCACGTAACCCGGGAAGAACTTGCGCTCGGCATCGACCTTGCGGCCGCGGCGTATCTCGACGACCTTCTCGGTCGGCACCACGATCTGCTCGATTTCAGCGGACAGGCCTTTCTGCTTGGCCTTGTGCTCAATATCCTCGGCGACCTTTTTTTCAAAGTTCGAATAGGCGTGGACGATGTACCACCGCGCAGTCATATCAAGACTTCTCCGTAATCGCCGGACTTAGCGTCCAATGCCCAGAATCTGCTCGACCCCAAGGCCCATGAGCTGATCGGCGGTAAAGAAAAAGATCATCGCGATCACAGCGAACGCCAGGACCATCACCGTCGAGATCATCGTTTCGCGCCGGGAGGGCCAAGTCACCTTGGCGGTCTCCGAGCGAACCTGCTGGAGAAAGACGAAAGGATTTGTGGTTTTCGAAGCCATGTGCCGCTCTGTCTTCAAGACCCGTTGACCGGATCTCCTGGATGATCCCGCTGGCCGGGACGTGCCGCCTGAGCCTTTGGCCGCGCCGAATCAGCGCAATCATTTCGCCCATGCAAATCGGACGCGTAAAGCCGGCTTCCCAGCTCCACGCGTCGCGTGTCTGTTTCCTCTACATAAAACCGATTCTTGATCCACGCAAGTGGCAAGTGTCCGCTTTATGACCAAACGCCGCCTCGGAACCATCCAGTCGTCCCGTCCCGGCTATGGAGGCCTTATGCCTCAACTCAGCCTATATGGCAAGTCACCAGCCGATTTCAAAGGCCGGCGCGTGGGGAACCAGGCTTTTTCGAGAAAATTGCCATTTCGAAAAAATGGCACGGGCAGCAGGGCTCGAACCTACGACCTGCGGTTTTGGAGACCGCCGCTCTACCAACTGAGCTATGCCCGTACGCGCGTTTCGGCGCAGGCGCTTCCTAAAAGCTTCCGGGCGCGCTGTAAAGAGTGGCGTGCCGCGCTTTCACATCCTTTGCCAGAAATCCGGATAGGTGGTGACCAGCCCTTGCTCATCAACCTCGATTTCCCGGCGAAAGCCGCTGACAAGCGACTCGTATAGATAGCGCCTTCCCTCTTCGAGGCATGTATAGCGCTGGGGACTTTTGACGATGCTGAGCTCTGGAAGCTCGATGAAGGCGGCGGCGATCTCTACGCTTTCACCGCGCTTGAGATGTAGCCGCCGGATCGGCAGCGTGTTGGTAAACGGCGTAACGTTGAGATCGGGATCGAGCGCTCCCGCCAGCTCGGCGGCCGGCACGCCGTCCCTCGACCAGTTGCCCAAGCCGTCCGCGGCAAGCATGACCGTAGCGCCGCCGACGAGATTGACCTCGACCTCCCTCGTGCGCCAGTCAGGGCCGCAGGCAATGCGGTAGTGCACGGCGAAGGGCTCGGTATCGGCCGAGATGACCACGGCATCGGCTAGTATGCCGTCCGCACCTTGCCTCAGAACGAGATGTTCGATGCCGGGCCCTTCCCATTGCTGCCAGCGAATGATGCTGCTCCCTTCCAACATGGTCACGACTTCCCGGCCGGTGGCCTGTACGGCCCGCCGGGCACGCCCCACCCCCAGGCCGGCATCGGTTCCGTCTCCGGGTCGCAGGTCTCGCCGAGGCTGGAATTCATCTTGGCCAGCCGCGATCCCCATTCGACATAGGCAGTGAAAGCCGAACGGAATTCCGGATCGTCCGGCAGCCCGGTCTCATCGGCGGCATCGACGAGAAGGTTGATCCAGCGACGGCGCTGTTCCTCGGTCAGATGCTTGCCGAGATGATGCATCACCATCTCGCGGTGGCCGCCGTGGCTTTCACTGTAGGTCTTCGGCCCGCCAAAGACCTCACCGATGAAGGCCGCGACATGGGCAGGATGATCCGGCGACATGTTTTTGAACACCGGGCCGACGACCGGGTCCAACGCCACTTTGTCGTAAAAAGTCTGCGTAAGGCGGTTCAGCGCCTCGGTGCCGCCGGCCCATTCGAACAATGTCGGAATATCCTGGTTCATCGCGATCCCCGGCTGGCTGGACTGTCAATTGCCTCGGACGATAGCGGAACTATCGAACATTGCTCAACCTGCCTCGATGGCCAGTTTGGGCCGGCTGCGGTGCCTGCACCTTACAGCTTGACGGGCGCGTCGGTTTGAGCTTCTGACGTCGACATCACGCGGCAATTCTCCGGCATCGGCTCCGATTTGCAGATGGTCGGACCGGTAAATTCATCGACCGATTCAAGCCCGGTCGTCAGCCCGACTTTCAGCATCATGGCGGGCTCGAGCTGCCGATGGCGCGCGCCCGGCACCGACCGCATCGCCGCCAGCAGACCGGGTCCGATCGCCATGTCCCTGAGATAGGATTTGACCTGTTGCTCCAGCCCCATCGAATGCACGGTCACCTGCGCACGAGGACCGACAAGGCGCCTGACGCCGCCGGCGAGCATGATCGGACAGGCTGCGCCACACTCGCCGCTCGCATCGATCGTGAGCCCGACATAGACGCCTTCTTCGGCGGTGCAATCCGCCTTGTCCGGCTCGCATCCAATGAAGTCCGTCCGTGCAACGGCCACGTCGAGCTTGCGTTCTCTAATCAACCTTCCAGTGGCCAGAGCGCCGAGCACGTCACCTCCCGGCGAGTTGACCACCACGGGCAGGCGCCGATCGCCGATCGTGTCAAGCAACTGGCGCAGCCGCCCCGGCGTTTGAGCGCTGATGGTGCCTTCCGCGGAGATCCATTCGGGACAATTGGGATCGCAGAGGAAACTTCTGCCTCGAACCAGAACGAAGCGCATATCTGCGACGTCGCTCCGCCGCACGGCTTCGGGTTCGCCCGGCGCGGCGGGAGCGGGCCTGGCGTACGCCATCACGTCGCCGGCCGGCTTCGTGGCTTTATCCGCCGGCGGCGGTATCTCCCTGCAGTTCGCGGCCACCGGATCGGTTTTGCACAGGCTTGCCGCGGTCAGCAGGTCGACAGCATCCAGGCTGGTGACGAGCTTCGCCTGCAGCATGTCGTAAGGAGCCAGTTGCTGGATACTGCTGGCCGGCGTGTTCTTCATTGTCTCGAGCACGTCGCGGCCGACGCCCATTTCCTTCAGATAGGCCGCCAGTCTTTTCTCCGTCGCCTTGCTCATCTCGTAGGTCTTGTAGCTGCCGGCGTTCTTGCGGCTGACGATCTTCTTGCTGAGGACCTTCTTCTTGCCTCTCACCACGCGATACGTGGTCCGGTACTGCAATCTCGTCCGGATATAGGTCGTGGTGATCTGATGGACGCCGAGATAGGCCCATTGCCCGACCACACGCCTGATGCCGCCGGCAAACATCAGCGGGCAAGCGGAATTGCAGATGGCGCCGCCAGCATAGGGACTGCCGAAATAACGGGCGCCCTTGCCGTCGTTTTCCTTGCAGTTCTTCACGTCGGGCAGGCAGCCGACGAACTGGGTCTTGCCGACCGCGATGTCGAGCTTGTTCTTGCGGATCAGACGGCCCAGCGCCAGCGCCGCATCGACGTTGCCGCCGGGAGAATCCACGACAAGCGGCAGTTTTCGGCCGCCGAGAGCCTTGAGGGCGCGCTTGAAAAGGGCCGGCGTGCCGGCTTCTAGCGAGCCTTCAGCCGATATCCATTCCGGGCAGGTCGGTTCGCAACCGGGCGCGCTGCTGCGGACGATGACAAACCGCATCGTCGGGCCAAGATCCGGCGCGGATTTTTTTGCATTCGCCGCGAAGGCAACGTGTCCCATGACAAGGAACGACGCCAGGCCGATCAGCCCGAGCGACCACCATGTCTGGCCATTCAAACGGTGCCACGGAACCATTCGAGCAAGCCCCCGCTATGCAACTTTATACTAGTCGAGGTTTGGACGCTTGCAACAGAGTTTTGCGACGACGCCGCGGGCGCACGTCGGCTGCACCTAAAAATGCAAAAAGGGCAGCCCGAGGACTGCCCTTTTGTACTCGATCTAACCGGCAAATGCCGGTGTCGATTACTCTTTGATGGTGACGACGATGCCGGCACCGACGGTGCGGCCGCCTTCACGGATGGCGAAGCGCAGCTTCTCTTCCATGGCGATCGGCACGATCAGCTCGACATCGACCGTGATGTTGTCGCCAGGCATCACCATCTCGGTGCCTTCCGGCAGCGACACGATGCCGGTCACGTCGGTCGTGCGGAAATAGAACTGCGGACGGTAGTTGGTGAAGAACGGCGTGTGACGGCCACCCTCATCCTTGGTCAGGATGTAGGCTTCAGCCACGAACTTCTTGTGCGGCTTGACCGTGCCCGGCTTGGCCAGAACCTGGCCGCGCTCGACACCTTCGCGGTCGACACCGCGCAAGAGCGCGCCGATGTTGTCGCCGGCCTGGCCCTGGTCGAGCAGCTTGCGGAACATCTCGACGCCCGTGCAGGTCGTCTTGGTCGTCGGACGGATGCCGACGATCTCAAGCTCCTCGCCAACCTTGACCACGCCGCGCTCGACGCGACCGGTCACAACCGTGCCGCGGCCAGAGATCGAGAACACGTCCTCGATCGGCATCAGGAACGGCTTGTCCAGCGGACGAACCGGCGTCGGGATGTAGGCGTCGACCTGCGCCATCAGTTCGCGGATCGCGTCCTCGCCGATCGTCTTGTCCGAATCCTCCAAAGCCGCAAGCGCCGAACCCTTGACGATCGGAATGTCGTCGCCGGGGAACTCGTTCTTGGTCAAAAGCTCGCGCACCTCGAGCTCGACCAGCTCCAGAAGCTCGGCGTCGTCGACCTGGTCGACCTTGTTCAAAAACACCACGATCGACGGCACGCCGACCTGACGGGCCAAGAGGATGTGCTCGCGCGTCTGCGGCATCGGGCCGTCGGCCGCCGATACAACCAGGATCGCCCCGTCCATCTGCGCGGCACCGGTGATCATGTTCTTCACATAGTCGGCGTGCCCGGGGCAGTCGACATGCGCGTAGTGGCGGTTCTCCGTCTCGTATTCGACATGCGCCGTCGAAATCGTGATGCCGCGAGCCTTCTCCTCAGGCGCCGCATCAATCTGGTCGTAGCGCTTGTATTCGCCAAAATACTTCGTGATCGCCGCCGTCAGCGACGTCTTGCCATGATCAACGTGGCCAATCGTGCCGATGTTCACATGAGGCTTTGTACGCTCGAATTTACCTTTTGCCATAGTCTCTTTCCTTGGACGGCCGGGACCTTCAGTTCAGTCGAATGCGGGGCGATTAGCGACTACAGCCGAAAAACACAAGTGCCTTGTGGCCGAGCGCACGCTCACCCAGTCTGAACCCGTAATCCGGTTTTCGGGGATGTGGCGCGGATATAGGAACGCGTAGGAAGAAATGGAATGGGCGAAGATAGGTTCCGCTGAGATCGGCATTCAGCGGATGGATATCGCCCGCTTCCGCCTGTCTGCCTTGCCGGATTTACAGTCGGATCTGGCCCATTGCCGGTGTGGCGCCGCTCTGATCTCCTGACCGGATGCATTTCATCCCGATCGCCATCCGCGGCCCGCTGTTCATGATCCTCTCGACCGATGTCGTCAACGACACGATGAGAAGCTCGCGACGGTGGGATTGCCACCCTATGAGGTGCTGCTTCTGCGCGGGACGGCGGCAACGCTGTGGGGCATCCCGCTGCTGTTTTCGCTGGGCTACGCCAGGCAGATCCCGCTGATCCTCGACAGGAGAGTGTTACAGAGAAACCTGCTCGAGCTGGCGGCAATCCTTTGCTACGTGGTGGCGCTCGCCAATATGCAGATTGCCGATTCGACCGCCCTTGGGCAGATCACTCCCCTGCTCGTGCTGGTCGGCTCCTCCGTCATCTTCCGCGAGCGGATTGGCGGGCTGCGCATGGCGCTGATCGGGCTCGGCTTCATCGGAGCGGTGATGGTGGCGCAGCCGACCATGCAGGGAATCTCGATCTACGCCTTGCTGGCGCTCGGCAACGCGGCATTCGCCGCCGCGCGCGATCTGGCCGGGCGGCGGGTCGCCGCCAATGTGCCTGGAATGATCGTCGCAATTTCCGCGGTGGTGGTGGTACTGGTCGGCTCAGGCGTCGCACATCTGATGTCCGAGCGCTGGGTGATGCCCGAGACGCATCATTTGCTGCTGATGGCCGGGGCCGGATTGTTCCTGATCTTCGGCCACTTTTTTATCTTCATGGCCTATCGCGTCGGGCCGACCGGCGTCGTGGCGCCGTTCTACTACTGCTTCACCGTCTGGGCGGTCATTTCGGGTCTGGTGGTGTTCCAGGAATTCCCGAACGCGCTGGCGATCGGCGGCATCCTGCTGGTGGTCGCCAGCGGGCTGACCATCGTGTCGCTCGATGAGCGCAGGCGCCGGCTGACCGTGGTGGCCTAGACCTGGAAACTGCCCTAGGAACGGTCGGCTGATGGAGAAACTCATGGCAAGCCAAGAAAATGTAAGCAACCAGAACGTAAGCAACCAGAATGCCAGCAACCGCATGCTTGCCGGAAGATGCCTGTGCGGCGCCGTGCAATACGCGGTGGCCGATGAGTTCATCTACGCCGCCAACTGCCACTGCTCGAACTGCCGGCGCACCACCGGTTCAGCCTTCAAGCCGTTTGCCGGCATCCAGCGCGAGAGACTGAACCTGACCAAAGGCGAGGACAACCTCCTGATTTTTGGCGAAGAGGCTGGCCATGACACACACTGCAAGACCTGCGGCTCATTGCTCTATTCGGTCGTCCGCGACGGCGCCTTCGTGCACGTCGCCATGGGAACCCTCGTCGACGAGCCGACCATCCGTCCGACGCAGCACATCTTTGTCGGCTCCAAGGCGAAGTGGTTCACAATCACCGATGACCTACCCCAATATGAAGAGCATGTGGTGATCACCCGAGGTGCTGACGGATAACCGGCACCGAACGGCAGCTAAAAAATTATCCTCGGCTCAACAAGCGAGCGTTTGGACATGAAGTGGAAGAGATTGCGCGGCGTTCGGGGATAGACTATCCGGCCATCGCGCAAGGCTGCCGGATCGCCGAAAACATGCAGCGTTGAGGGATCCGCGGCATCGCCTTCAGGAATGCCTCCCCATTTTTGCGGATCGTAGTGGTCGACGAGAAAACCATAGTCGTAGCGGCAAAACCGCATCGCCTTGGCCAACGCCGCCGATGACAGATCCGAAGGGCTGATTTTCCTGCCGCCGACCTGCAGCCGGGGCAGGTCGAATGGCCGTCCGCCCGCGGAGGACAAAAACGCCTCCACTTTGTCCATCTGCTCGAATTTGAAGACATGTTCGAAGAGGAACAGGCTGCACCCGGTAAAATAGCGCGGCGACGCCACGTGGAACTGGATCTCCCACGAACATGCGCAGTATTTCTCGATGTTGAAAATGAAGGTATCGAAATCCGGGTCGACCGGAATGCCGAGCCTTTCAAGCTTCTCCTTGTCCACGTCCGGCCTGCTCAGAACCCGAGTGTCGGAGATTCTGCTGGAATAGGCGGAGAGAAGCCGCTCCAGAGGATCGCGGACGATCGTGAACCGACCCTTGTGTCCGTCATACGTGGGAAAGAAAGGATCGACGTAGTTTGTCGCCAAATGCCCGTGAACGTCATTGTCGGGGTCGAACCCGGAGAGCGAGCCTTCCTTTCCGTCGAGCGCTAGGAGCGCATATTTGACGCTGCTGCTGCCGCTCTTGGGAATGGGATAATAGGTGATTGCGAGCTGTTTTATTTCAATCGCCATTGCCGACCTGCGCCATGTTAGAAACGCTCAACCAAGTTATCGTTTCGTTTTCGCATTCTCTGTCAAAGAAATTATAGTGATTGCGTTCGCTATATTTGTTGCGGGGACTTTCTGTGGCATTGCCGCCGGACTGGATGCCCAACGTTCCGATGAAGCGGGTCATTTGCCATTGGACGGCTGGCTCGCATTCGGCAGGCGACACCGACAAGGACGCCTACCACATCCTGGTCGAGGGGAATGGCAGCCTCGTCAGGGGCCGGCCTTCCATCATGCTCAATTCCGGCAGGGTGAAATCGGGATACGCGGCTCACACCCTCAACGGCAACAGCGGCTCGATCGGGGTTTCTGTGTGCTGCATGGCCGGGGCGGAGGAACGGCCTTTCGTTGCCGGCCAATACCCGATGACGAGAACGCAGTGGGATGCGCTGATCGTCGTCGTTGCCGAGCTTTGCAAATACTATCGCATCAAGGTTACGCCGAAAACGGTCCTTTCCCACGCCGAGGTCGAGAGCAATCTCGGCATCGAGCAACACGGAAAGTGGGATTTTACCCACCTGCCCTTTGACCCGACGGTCGTCGGCGCGAGGGCCTGCGGCGACCGGCTGCGCCAGCAGGTCATGGCGGCAATGGGAGCGATGCCCGATCTGCCGGTCAGAAACGGCCGTGACGCAACTCTTGAAACAGCCTTCAGGCGTCTGCTCGACGAATTGTGGCCAATCCTGGCCAGAGGGCTCGAAGCCGGCCTCAACACGCTGATCCGGGAGGTCCTCAAACGGATCAGGTAGGGCGTTTCAGTACCCACTGCCGCACAGGCAAATTGGACACGAGAGTCACGGCTTCCCAGAGCGGAAAGCCGCGATATTGAATACGGGAGAATACGTCACGCAGCCCGCCGAAGCGGTTCCGCTTTGCCGGCTTCCGATTTCTAAAGCGCGTCGCGTTTGAACGGCGACGCGCTTTAGATCTTTGTTTTTATGCATGTCGTTATCGCAAAACCGCTGCACACTTTTGCGCGACATGCATTAAAGAGCCCGCTTCCCGGTGAACTGGTGATAGGCCCAAAGAACAACCACTGCACCGATCACGGCGACGATCAGGCTGTAGATGTTGAGGCCGGTAACGCCTGATGCGCCAAAGGCGCTGAAGATCAGCGCGCCCACGATCCCGAGCACGATATCGAGCACAAGGCCCTGCCCGCTCTTGTTGACGATCTTGCTGCCAAGAAAACCGGCGATGACGCCTAGGATGATCCAGCTTAATATTGACATTTTCCTCTCCATTCCCCGCCCTCAATTACTTCCACATCATCAAGCAAAGCTCAAGCCAACTTGAAATTCGTGATTGCGGAAAGCTCCGGCCAACTTGAAATTCAGCCCGAATGGGTCATTGTGGGGATGGGATGGGCAACATTGACATGGAGATCCGCAATGGGACTGTTTGACAATGCCGTTCCCGGCGGCAACGTCGCCAAGCCGCTGATGATCGCGCTCGGTGCGTTGCTGGTTGGAAAAATGCTGAGCGGCAAAAGTGCCGACCAGACGGACCAGGCTCAAAGCCCCGCCCCCGCCCCTTCCCCATCGGGAACGGCCACATCCGCCGATGGCGGCCTGCTCGGCGGACTTGGTGGCCTGCTCGACAGACTGAAAGACGCCGGCCACGGCAATACCGCCGATTCGTGGGTCGGCACTGGGCAGAACCGGCCGATCCAGGCCAACGATCTGGGCAATGCGCTAGGCCCACAGGTCATTCGCGAGATCGCGCAAAGGACAGGACTGAACGAGCAGGACTTGCTCAAGCAATTGTCCGCGGCCTTGCCGGGTATCGTCGACCAGCTGACGCCGAACGGCCAAGTCCCGCAGCAGCATCAGGTCGCGTCGATATTCAGCAAATTCGCCAGCTAGCCCGCCGGGCCCCGTTGGACGCGCCACGAAGCTCCAACATCTTGAATTTCAATTGCGGACGGTCCCGTCCGCAAAGCGTTTCGACCTTGCGCTGGCCCTTGGCTTGGGATCATGCGTCAGACCTGCCGGGGCAGAGGATGGAAATTTGGAGCGGGTAGCGGGAATCGAACCCGCATATTCAGCTTGGAAGGCTGCTGCTCTACCACTGAGCTATACCCGCGCCTTTCAGTTAAGCATCGGATTCACCCGAAAACCGCTATGCACTTTTCGGTCCGATGCTTTCCGTTTCAAGGCTTCCAGGCTGGCAGTGGTGGAGAGGGTTGGATTCGAACCAACGTAGGCTAAGCCAACGGATTTACAGTCCGTCCCCTTTAACCACTCGGGCACCTCTCCAGCCTGCCGTCGAAGCCTTGCAACGAGGCATTCTCGCCGATCAGGGTCGAAACCTCTGGTTTTGTCCGAAATCAGCGAAGCGCCTTATGGCGGCAAGGTCATTGGGTGTCAACCGCGCAGCCAGGCTTTTTCGTTGTTGTTCGATATCCGCCGCGACGTGCCGTATCCTTAGCCGAAGGAGGCGGTTATAGAAGCCAGCCATGAGCAATAAGTCAGGCACACCCAAAGATACCCACTATGCCAAGCTGCGCCGCGCCCATCGCGACGAGAAAGCCGGCGGCGCGCCGGCGTTCCGGCCGCGCCAGCCAGTGCCGCCCGGCGAGAACGCCGCCGACGGGCTGGTGCGGCTTTACGGCCTGCACACGGTGCGGGCCGCACTCGACAATCCGCGCCGGCGGATCAAGAAGATGTTGGTGACGCGCAACGCGGCCGAGCGGCTTGATATCACCGACCTCGCAGCCCTGCCCTTCAACGCAGAGATGGTGGAGCCGAAGGATATCGACAAGGTCACCGGCTCCGATGCCGTGCATCAAGGCGTGCTGATCGAGGTCGAGCCGCTGAAGGCCAAGCGCCTCGATGCGCTCGGCGACACAAGGCTGGTGCTGGTGCTCGACCAGGTCACCGACCCGCACAATGTCGGCGCGATCCTGCGCTCGGCCGTCGCCTTCGGCGCCGGCGCGCTGATCACCACGGCGCGCCACAGCCCGCAGGAATCGGGCGTGCTGGCGAAATCGGCCTCCGGCGCGCTGGAGCATATCGACCAGATCGAGGTGAAGAACCTCGCCGATGCGCTCGGCCAGTTGCACGATGCTGGCTTCCAGACCATCGGCCTCGATTCGGACGGACCGGCGGAACTCGAGAAGAGCTTTGCCGGGCAAAAGATCGCGCTGGTGCTGGGCGCCGAAGGCAAGGGCCTGCGCCAGAAGACGCGCGAGACGGTGACCACGCTCGCCCGGCTCGACATGCCCGGCGCCATCCGCTCGCTCAACGTGTCGAACGCCGCGGCGGTGAGCCTTTATGCGGCGAGGAAATTTCTGGGGTAAGGGAGTAGGGGAATAGGGCATTAGGGGATAGTCAGCCGCAACCTGCCTTCCCTACTGCCTTACTGCCCTACTCCCTTACTCCCTTACTCCCCTAAACTATGCCCCGCCATCCGCTCCAGCGCCCTGACCAGCGCCGAGTGATCCTCCTTCGCCCCGCCATTGGCCGCGCAGGAGTTGAACAGCTGCTGCGTGGTCGAGGTGTTGGGCAGCGCGACGCCAAGTGCTTTCGCACCCTCCAGCGCCAGGTTGAGATCCTTCTGGTGCAGTTCGATGCGGAAGCCCGGCGCGAAGCTGCGCTTGACCATGCGCTCACCATGCACTTCGAGGATGCGCGAGGCGGCCAGCCCGCCCATCAGCGCCTGCCGGACCTTGGCTGGATTGGCGCCCGCTTTGGAAGCAAAAACAAGGGCTTCGGCGACCGCTTCAATGGTCAGCGCGACGACGATCTGATTGGCGACCTTGGTGGTCTGGCCGACGCCGTTCGGCCCGACAAGGGTGATGTTCTTGCCCATCCTCTCGAACACCGGCCTGGCACGCTCGAAGGCCTTTTCCTCGCCGCCGACCATGATGGTCAGCGACGCGGCCTTGGCCCCGACCTCGCCGCCCGACACCGGGGCGTCGAGATAGTCGCAGCCGAGGTCGTTGATCTTTTTGGCAAAAACCTTGGTCTCGATCGGCGAGATCGAGCTCATGTCGATGACCAGCTTGCCCTTCGACAGACCCGAGGCGACGCCCTTCTCGCCGAACAGCACATCAGCCACCTGCAGCGTATCAGGCACCATGGTGATGACGATGTCAGCCATTTTCGCCACGGCGTGATGGCCGGTGACGGTCTTCAAACCTTTGGCGACGAGATCAGCCGGTGGTTTCGAGCGGTGGTTGCTGGCGACAACTGTGTAGCCGGCGTCAAGCAGATGCCCCGCCATCGGCGCGCCCATGATGCCGAGGCCGATGAAACCGATGGTTTCCATGTGGTTCTCCGAAACCCTTAGCAATTAAGCAGCGGCGCTGCCCTTTCCTGCAAATTCCCTGAACCATCCAAATCCAGCTTCCGTTCCCGCCTCGGGCTTATACTCAGCGCCCACCCAGCCCGCATAACCAATCCGGTCGATGTGGTTGTACAGAAAAGGAAAATTGATCTCGCCCGTCCCCGGCTCATGACGGCCGGGATTGTCCGCAAGCTGGATATGCGCGATGCGGCCGAGGTTTGCCTCGATGGTGCGGGCGAGATCCCCCTCCATGATCTGCATGTGATAGATGTCGTATTGCAGGAACAGGTTCTTCGAGCCGACGCGGTCGATGAGCGCCAGGGCCTGGTCCGAACAGTTCAGGAAGAAGCCCGGAATATCGCGGGTGTTGATCGGCTCAATCAACAGCTTGATGCCGGCCTGCTCCAGATTCTCGGCGGCGAAAGCCAGGTTTTCGGCGAAGACATCCTCCAGCACCGAACGCTCGACGCCCTGCGGCGCGATGCCGGCGAGGCAGTTGACCTGTTCGCAACCCAGCGCATGCGCATAGGTGATCGCCTTGGCAACGCCTTGCCGGAATTCCGGCACACGGTCCGGCAGCACGGCGATGCCGCGCTCGCCCTTTGCCCAGTCGCCGGCCGGCAGGTTGAACAGCACTTGTGTCAAGCCGTTCTTCTTCAGCCTGGCAGCGACCACATCGGGCGCATGGTCGTAGGGGCCGATATATTCGACGCCCTTGAAGCCGGCGCGGGCGGCGGCATCGAAGCGATCGAGGAAATCATGCTCGCCAAAGAGCATCGAGAGATTGGCTGAAAAACGCGGCATCTTTTTTCTCCTTTTCTCCGCCTTAGTCGAGCATCACGATCGCCGTCGGCGCATCTTCATGGCTTTCGGCAAGCTCTTCGAATTCGGTGATCTTGTCGATTTCGGTGCCCATCGAAATGTTGGTGACGCGCTCGAGGATGAACTCGAGCACGACCGGAACCTGGTGCTCCTTCATCAGGCGCTGTGCTTGCCTGAAGGCGCCGGCGAATTCCTCCGGCTT
The DNA here is from genome assembly GCF_003952365.1 of Mesorhizobium sp. M9A.F.Ca.ET.002.03.1.2. Classification (NCBI taxonomy): domain Bacteria; kingdom Pseudomonadati; phylum Pseudomonadota; class Alphaproteobacteria; order Hyphomicrobiales; family Phyllobacteriaceae; genus Mesorhizobium; species Mesorhizobium sp. M9A.F.Ca.ET.002.03.1.2. The sequence goes on from NZ_CP034443.1 coordinate 5,047,980, forward strand.
GCGCACCCGGACCGCCTTGCAGCCCATGGCCTCGGCGACCGCGACATGATCGACGCCATAGCCGGCCTCGGGATCGTCTTTCCGGTTGACGTTCTCGAAGGCGAGGCTGACCTCGAAATCCATCGAAAAGCCGCGCTGCGCCTGGCGGATCAGGCCGAGATAGGCATTGTTCACGACGACATGGATATAGGGCAATCTGTGCTGCGCGCCGGCCGCCAGCTCCTCGATCATGAACTGGAAATCATAGTCGCCGGAAAGCGCCACGATGTTGCGGTCCGGATCGGCGGCGCGCACGCCAAGTGCCGCCGGCAATGTCCAGCCGAGCGGGCCGGCCTGGCCGCAATTGATCCAGTTGCGCGGCTTGTAGACATGCAGGAACTGCGCGCCGGCGATCTGCGAAAGCCCGATCGTGGTGACATAGGTGGTGTCGCGGCCGAAGGCCTTGTTCATCTCCTCGTAGACGCGCTGCGGCTTCAGCGGCACCTGGTCGAAATGGGTCTTGCGCTTCATCGTCTTCTTGCGGGCCTGGCATTGCCTGGCCCAGCCCGACCAGTCGCGCAGTTTCCCCGCCGTCTTCCACTCGGTGGCGACGTCGAGCAGCATTTTCAGCGCAGCACCGGCATCCGAGACGATTCCGAGATCCGGGGCGAAGACACGGCCGATTTGCGTCGGCTCGATATCGACATGGATGAACTTTTTTCCCCTGGTGTAGACGTCAACAGAGCCGGTGTGGCGATTGGCCCAGCGGTTGCCGATGCCGAAGACGAAGTCGGCTTCGAGCATCGTCGCATTGCCGTAGCGATGCGAGGTCTGCAGCCCGCACATGCCGGCCATCAGCCGGTGTTCGTCGGGGATCGCGCCCCAGCCCATCAGCGTCGGGATCACAGGCACACCGGTGACTTCCGCGAACTCGATCAGCAGATCGGATGCATCGGCATTGATGATGCCGCCGCCGGCAACGATGACGGGTTTTTCCGCCGCATTGAGCATCGCCAGCGCCTTCTCCGCCTGGCCGCGCGTCATCGCCGGCTTGAACGGGGCCAGCGGCTCATAGGCATCGATGTCGAACTCGATCTCGGCCAGTTGCACATCGACCGGCAGGTCGACGAGAACCGGCCCCGGCCGCGACGAGCGCATCAGATGGAACGCCTTCTGCAGCGCCATCGGCACCAGATAGGGCTCCATGACGGTGACCGCCCATTTGGCGACGGGTGCGGCGATGGCGGCGATGTCGACGGCCTGGAAATCCTCCTTGTTGAGGCGCGCCCGCGGCGCCTGGCCGGTGATGCAGAGGATGGGAATAGAATCGGCCGCGGCCGAATAGAGCCCGGTGATCATGTCTGTACCGGCCGGCCCCGAAGTGCCGATGCACAGACCGATATTGCCCGCTTTGGCGCGGGTATAGCCTTCGGCCATGTGCGAAGCCGCCTCGACATGACGCGCGAGGATGTGGCGGATCGTGCCCCTCGCCTTCAGCGCCGAATAGAACGGGTTGATCGCCGCGCCCGGCACGCCGAAGGCTGAGGTGATGCCTTCCTTTTCGAGAACGAGAACCGCTGCGTCGACCGCGCGCATCCTGGCCATTTCAGCCTCCACGGAATTTGTTGATGGCCGAGAATGCCAGCGTGCCAGCTATTTTTCAATTTTTTCAGAATATTTTTTCATTTCTAGAAAGCGGCAATTACCATCTGATTTCATTCTGTTTTCCGTTTTTCAGATTCTGGTTTGCGCAAGCCAGCGAAAAACTTTTTCATTGCGGATTTGACAAGATCAGCGACAATGGCGCCATGGAAACGACCGAAAAACGCCAGCGTGGGCGGCCGCGCGCCTTCCACGGCCCACCCGAGGGCGCCTCGGTGCAGTCGCTCGACCGGGCACTGCGTATTCTGGCGATCGTTGCCGAAGGCAGCGGCCTGTCGCTGAGCGAGATCGCCGCGCAGAGCGGCCTCGCGGCGTCCACCGCCTACCGTATGCTGACGACGCTGGAAAACCACGGCATGGTCGAGTTCGACAGCACCGACCAGCTCTGGTCGATCGGCGTCGAGACGTATCGCATGGGCGCGGCGTTCCTGCGTCGCCGCAAGCTGGTCGACCGCGCCCGCATCGTCATGCAGGACCTGATGGAGAAGACCGGCGAGACCGCCAATCTCGGTGTCGCCGAGGATGATTGCGTCGTCTTCGTCAGCCAGGTCGAGACGCACCAGGCGATCCGCGCCTTCTTCCGGCCCGGCACGCGCAGTTCCTTCCATGCGTCGGGCATCGGCAAGGCGGTGCTGGCACATCTCGAGCCGGAGCGCGTCGGCGCTATCCTGCGCCGGGCCGGGCTGGAGCGCTTCACCGAAAAGACGCTTTCCGACATCTCCGCTCTGGCCCGTGACCTAGTGACGATCAAGCTGCGCGGCTGGTCGGTCGACGACGAGGAGCGGCACCCCGGCATGCGCTGCGTGGCCGCCGCCATCTTCAACGAATTCGGCGAGCCGATCGGTGGGGTTTCGGTTTCCGGCCCGACCGTTCGAGTGACGCCGGAGCGGCTGGCCGAGATCGGTCCGCTGGTGCACGATGCGGCAGCGGAGGTGACGAAGATGATCGGCGGCAGGACGCCCTGACGGCCACGCGCTCGGCAGCGTTGGTGATTGGCGAGAAAGCCGAAGCGTCATCCGACCTCCCCGTCATACCCCACAACAAGGGGAGGTCGCGCCGACATCGCCAGCCGATCGATTCAAACAAGAGCCTCACCCTCCAGACAAAAGAAAAAGGAGCCAGTGCGCGCCCCTTTTTCCGGTTGCCTGAAACGGTTCTTCCTAGAGCCGGCAGTAGTGGCGATAGCCGTCGTAGCCGACATAGGTGTCGGAGTACGGATCGTAGCTCTGATAGCGCTCGAGGCAGCGCCGAACATGCCACGAACCGCCGTGTTCCTCGACATAGACGGTGCGCGGCTGGGCGAGAGCGCTGCCGAGCAGGAAGCCGCCGACGCCGGCGGCGATGCCGATGCCGATGTGCTTGTTAGTGTGCTTGTGATGGGCGGCCGAAGGCTGAACGGTGCCGGCCAGCGTGGCGGCGGCGACAGTGGTGGCGATGAGGCCGGAAACGATGGTGCGCTTGAACATGATGATCTCCTTGCTGCGTTGAGAGAGGCGATCCATCCGCCTCTTGACCATCAGTCGTCGCAGCAAGGAAAAAGGTTCGACGGTTTTTTGGTTTTTCCGAAAGTGCAGAAGCGGCCATCTGACCACAGGGCTTGCAGTCAGCCGCAATGCCGACCGGCGAGGAGCGCCCGTCGGCAGTCCGCCGGCGGCAGGCCTCAGCCCATGCCGGTGATATGGCGCAGCCAGAAGGCGAGCGCGATGAAGCCGATGATGGTGGCGACGCCGGTCCAGTCGACATTGGCGCTCTTCACATCCTTGATGAGCTTCACAAGGAGAATCCAGGCCACGACGACGATCAGGGCAATGACGACAAGTCTGATCATGCGATACCCTCGCCTATGCGATTGCACCTTCGATCAATATAGGAAGCGAACTGGCCGTTTTCAGGATGCCCGCGTCTGCCGTTCCGCGTGTGCGCCGGCAACCGAAACGGAGTTTTGTCTTTACTGGCGCAACAAATATGCTAACCGGAGCGCCGTGCCCTTGTAGCTCAGCTGGTAGAGCAGCGGTTTTGTAAACCGAAGGTCGGCGGTTCGATTCCGTCCGGGGGCACCAGCATTTCAGCAAGAAAAATCGGTTGGTTGTAAACCAGACCCCGCCGTGCAGGCCGCCGCAACAGGTGGATGCCCTAAGTCAACGCTCATTCAACTTTAATTCCATCGGATCGTTCTTACGCGCGCTGCGTTGAGAAGGAAACGTACGGAGGAACAGAAATGGGCGACGAACGGCACGAAAAGATCCAGCAGCGCGCGTACCAAATTTGGGAACGCGAAGGCAGCGTACACGGCGACCACGAGCGACACTGGCACCAGGCTGAGGCCGAGATTGATCGAGAGGCCGGGCTGCCTCTGACGGCCGACGATGCCCTTCCGGAAACCCGTGAGATTGCCAGTTCCGATCTATTGACCGTCGAAGCACTGGCGATGCGCACAGGGATAACCGGCGATCAGGCGCAGGATCTCATCGACAAGTTTGGCAACGACCGGGCAGCGATCGAGGAAGCGGCGCGGAGCCTCAAGGCGGCGGGCGGCTAGTTTTTCAGCGCAGACGCCAAGAGCCCAGGGAGCGGGGCGAGACCGCCATCGACGATCTGCAAGGTCCTTGCTCCCGGTCGATGTATCCCAGTTCAGCCCAGTCAATGCCATTCGATTAAAATTCTCCTGTGCATATTAGCGATCGCTCAATTTAGGGCGCTGACAATATCTGTACGGCGGGTTCAGACCATTGGGTGATGCGATGCGAAGTGACTTCGCCGCAGCGCGCGAGCTTTTGGAATGCGCCCAAAATCGGCTCTGCGGCAAGGACGAAACGAGCCAACGCGTCAGCGAGGCACTCGACTCCCTGATTGAAGAAATAGCCGTCGCGGAATTCCGCAAGGCACCCTTGACGGTCGTGCCGTTTCCGCGTGCGCGGCCACCCAGGCATGCTCGGTAGAATCGCGCCAAATGCTGATGGGAAACCCCTGCGTCCCAGGATTGCGTGGCGCGTTCGCGCCTTACGCTTTTTGGAACACAAGCTAAAATAGACTTCGCAAAAAGCTGCGGCACCGGAATCCTTTGCCTTGATAGGCCGGTGTTCTGAAACTGCGAGCTGACCCATGTCACGCTGTGGAGATGTCTACGAGAACAAGGTGACCGGCGAATATGCAGTCATCCTGCGTGGCACCGAAGACCGTGGCCAAGGGCCAGGCATCGTTCATCTAACCGCCCGTCCGGGGGCCGCGGTGGTGGGCGAGCACTTCCACCCGAACATGATTGAACGGTTTACCCTCGTCCGCGGCCGGCTCGACGCCCGCATCGCTGGGAAGACTTTCTCTCTGGAGCCTGGCCAATCCGCCACGGTCGAAGCAGGCGTTGCACACGATTGGTGGAACAGCAGCAACACCGATGACGCGCAAATCCTGATCGAAATCGAACGGGCGCCCGGCGCCGATCACATCGACCCGAACCGTTTCGAGCTGCTGATCGGCATGCTCTTCGGGTTGGCCAATGCCGGCAAGGTCGACAAGAAAGGCAGACCCTCGCCGCTTCAAGCGGCAGTCATCGCCAGGGAATTTGCCGATGTCATCGTCTTCACGCGGCCGCCTCCCGCGATTCAGTGGGCGGCGCTGGGGATCCTTGCGCCTATCGCCAATCTGCTTGGCTATCGAGCGATCGACCCGAGCTACTGCAGGCCGCACGCACACTTCACACCGGCCCCCGAAATCCTTGTTCTGGCAGGCCTTCCTGCTAGCTGATTTCGAGGTAGCTCCTCAAAGTTTCCGAGGTAGATGCCAATCGCTAGCGCCTCTATGACGCACTCGCAACTTGACCAGATGCGCCCTCCTTGGTGAACGTGTTCCTCACCCTGACTGACTTGTAGACGTAGGCGACCCAAATCCCGGTCAGGGCAAAAGAGATTACGGGTGCTACCAGCGCATTTCCGGTCAGCACCTGGCTCACCGGGATGCCAAGAACCGCCGAAATCCACACCGTGTTCAAGAGGAACACTATGGGTATTGCAAACGACTGATACAGGAATAGCTGCTTGAAGCGGTAACTCCGCCGCAGCATTGCAATGAACACAATCACCTGGAACACCACAAACGCCAGCAAGAGGGCAACCTCGCCGTAGACCGCCAAGGTGCCGTTTGGGAGCGTCATGAGTTGCCGGTAACCATCACTCGATGAAGCCAATGCGACGAGTGTGCGCAGCGGAGACAAAGCCTGCCCGATCGCGAGCAGCATCAGCCAGCCTCCAAACCCCACAAGGCCTGCTGGATTCTGCGAGGGCTTGATCGCAGACCGAACAGCGAAAAAGACGGGCACGCCAATCAGCAACAAAACTATTGCCCAGTGCCAGAACGAAAAATGCATTTACCCCTTCCCCCTTTTACACCCTTAAGATGTATCGTCTTTTTATGACAACTCAAGGGGGAATTCACGCGGATCAGTCCCTTTGTTCAAGAAATCTGTTCCTCCCGATTAATCCTGACAGGGTTACCCCGCTTCACACCGCAATCGCCGCCACCAATATCCGGTTCTGCCTCCGTATCGCCGCGCGCAGTTCCGCGATCCTCGCCTCGTCGCGCTTCACAAATTCGATGAACATCATGTTCATGTTGTTGAACACCAGTTCGCCGAGGGCCTGCCCGTCGATGTCCCGGCGCACCAGACCGATCCCCTGCAGCCGGGCGATCAGCGCGCGGATCTGCTCGGTCAGTGCCCGGTCGAGCGCGGTATAGGCCTGGCCGAACGGACTGTCGGGCAGCTGCGTCGAGATCGCCATCGCCTGCCGCCACATCTCCTTACTGAGATAATGCAGCGAGTGTTCGATGTAGATGCCGAGCAGCGTGTCCAGCGCGTCGCCGACACTAGCCGGCGGGTTGGCGACGACGCCCTGCCCGACGTTGAGCACCTCATTGACCTCCATCGAAACGATGGCGCCGAGGATATCGCCCTTGTTCTGGTAGTAATTGTAGATCGTGCCGATCGAGACCTCGGCCTGCGCGGCGATGGTCTCGATCTTGGCGCCTTCATAGCCGGCGTCGCGGAACAGCGCCGCCGCCGCCTCGATGATGCGACGGTGCCGATCCGCCTTTTGCCTTGCCCGCAATCCACTCATGAACGCTATCTGGCATAAAAACGGAATTGACTCAATTTTAGAATTGGTTCAGTTTTTTGCCAGAAGCCAAAAAGGCAAGGGAGAACACTCGATGTCCATCAATATGAAGACCACGAATCCGTTTTCGGTTCTGAAGAGCCATTTCCGCGCCGCGTGTGCTGCGACAGCGCTGCTGGCGACGGGCAGTCTCGCTCAGGCTGCGGATCTCAACGCCCTGATCTGGTGCGATCACGCCGATCCGGCGCTGCTGCAGCCTTTCGAGGAGGCCAATGGCATCAAGGTCAATGTCAAGGAGTTCGAGGGCACCGGCGCCGGGCTGGCGATCGTCGAGCAGTCGCAGCCCGGCGACTGGGATGTGATGGTGATCGACAGCATCGACATCCCGCGCGGCGTCGAAAAAGGCCTGTTCGAGCCGCTGCCGGAAGACAAATTGCCTTTCGCCGACCTCTTTCCCCAGGTGAAGATGGATTCTTCTACCGTCGTTGACGGCAAGCGCTACGGCATCACCGAGAAGTTCGGCTACAACACGATCGGCTACAACAAGACCAAGGTCGATCCGGCCGACATGCAGTCGATGGCAGCGCTTATCGGCGACAAATACAAGGGCAAGATCGCCATCTACGACTATTACCTGCCGGTCATCGGCATGGCCGCACTTGCGATCGGCAAGAAGACCGCCGAGCTGACCGAAGCCGACCTTCCCGCCATCAAGGACGAGCTCCTGAAGATGAAGGCCAATGCCAAGCTGGTCGGCGAGGTGACCGCCAGCCAGACGGCGCTGGCGACCGGCGAGGTCGACATTCTGGTCGGCGGCGGCGAATGGGTGACGGCCGGGCTGGCCAAGGAGAACCCCGCACTGGACTTCTCGATCCCGAAGGAGGGTGCGGTGCTTTGGTCGCAGTCGCTGGCCATGTTCAAGGATTCAGGAAACAAGGACATGGCGCTGAAGTTCATCCAGTACATTATGAGCCCGGAAGGCCAGGCGCGGCTTGCCACCTCATCCTGCTATTGGGGTATGCCGGCCAACAGCAAGGCGGCACTGAGCGACGAGCAGAAGACAATCCTGCGTTTCGACGAGCAGCCCGATTTCCTCGCTCGCGCCCAGTCCTACCCGGCGCCGAACGCCGATCTCGACAAGAAGATGCAAGACGTCTGGACCGAAATGCTGCAGGCGCAATGACCGGTCGTGAGCGCTAACGGGAACGCCGGGCGGACCCTGCCCTGGGCGCTGGTCACGCCGGCGCTCGGCTGGACGCTGCTGTTCTTCGTGCTGCCTTTCCTGGCCATGGGGTTCTCCAGCCTGACGGCGCATGAGGGCGGCGGCTTCACCCTGTCCAACTACAGCCAATTCTTTGCCAATCCGGCCTATTGGCGGGCGATGGTGAACTCGCTGCAGGTCACCGCCATCGTCACCCTGATCTCGGTGCTGCTCGCCTATCCCTTCGCCTGGATCCTGGCCGAACAGGTGCCGGAACGCTGGCAGCGGCTGGCGCTGATGCTGGCGGTGCTGCCGTTCTGGACTTCTTATGTCGTGCGCTCCTATTCCTGGCTGCTGGTGCTGGCGCAGAACGGCGTGATCAACCGCGCGCTCACCGGCTCCGACCTGTTCGCCGAACCGGTGCAACTGGCCAACACACGGCTGGCCACGATCACCGGCTTCGTGCATTTCTTCGTCATGCTTTTGACGCTGACGATCTTCGCCAATCTGAAGCAGCTCAGCCCCAGCTACCGCAAAGCCGCCGCCGATCTCGGCGCCGGGCCGGTGCGGACATTCCTGCACGTCGTCCTGCCGCTGACCTTGCCCGGCATCATGGTCGGCGCCTTCCTGACCTTCGTGCTGTGCATCGGCGACTACATCACGCCGCAGATCCTCGGCGGTAACAACGAGCTCCTGATGCCGCAGCTGGTGATGATGCAGATCGGCCGGCGCGGCGACTTTCCGCTCGCCTCGGCGCTATCGATCATCCTGATGGCTGTGGTCACCGTCGCCTATCTAGCCTGCGCCCGCTGGCTGAAGATCGAGCGGGCCTGAAATGCACAAGGCCATCCGCATCCTGTCCGCCCTCTACGCCATAACCGTCTATGGCTTCATCTTCCTGCCGGTCGTCGTGCTGGTGCTGTTTTCGCTGCAGGCGACGTCGTTTCCGATCCCGCCCTTCACCGGGCCGTCGCTGCGCTGGTACGACGCGGTGCTTTCCGACACGCGGCTGACCTCGGCGCTGGTCAATTCGCTGCTCGTCGCCGTCCTCTCCTCGCTCGCCGCCGTCACGCTTGGCTTCCTCTCCGCTTGGGGTTTTGCCCGCTTCACGCTGCCCGGCTCGGCCCTGTTGCGCGGGCTGATCACGCTGCCGCTGACGGTGAGCTACCTCATCATCGGCATGGGGCTGCTGGTGCTGTTCAACTGGGCCGGCATATCGAAATCGCTGGTGTCGGCCGGCATCGGTCATGTGGTGATCAACCTGCCGCTTTGCTTTGCCATCATCTATAGCCAGATGGGCGATCACCAGATCAACATCGAGCGCGCCGCGCGCGACCTCGGCGCGCCGGAATGGAAGGTGCTGTTGCTGATCACCGTGCCTGTCATGGCGCCGGCCATCTTTGCCGGTTTCTTCCTGTCGATGACCTTCTCCTGGGACGAGTTCGTGATTTCTTTCCTGCTCACGCGCTTCGACACGACGCTGCCTGTCGAGATCTGGAACCTGTTGCGTTCCGGTCTCAACCCGAAGACCAATGCCATCGGCTCACTGGTCTTCGCCGTCTCCATCGTGCTGGTGGTGTTGTTTGAGCTGATGCTGTTGCGGAGGAAGCCGGCATGACCACCCCCTGGTCGATATAAGCTCTGTTACGCATCGTTTCGGCCAGCAGGCCGTGCTGAAGAACGTCTCCCTGAAAATCGAGCCGGGCAGCTACACGATCCTGCTCGGCCCCTCCGGCTCGGGCAAAACGACGCTTTTGTCCATTCTCGGCGGCTTCGTCAGCCCTAGCGAAGGCAAGGTGCTGATCCGCGGCGAGGACTGCACCACGGTGCCGCCGGCGAAGCGCCCGACAACCACGGTGTTCCAGGACTATGCGCTGTTCCCGCATATGAGCGTCGGCGGCAATGTCGGCTTCGGCCTGCGCATGCAAGGCGTCGATGCCGCGACACGGGCGGCTAGGGCGCGCGAGGCGCTGGCGCTGGTCGGGCTGGCCACGGCCTTCGACAAAAAGCCGCATCAGCTTTCCGGCGGCCAGCGGCAGCGCGTGGCGCTGGCCCGCGCGCTTGTCGTCGAACCGGCGGTGCTTTTGCTCGACGAACCGCTCGGCGCGCTCGACCTCAAATTGCGCCGGCAGATGCAGGACGAGCTGAAGGCGATCCAGAAACGCGTCGGCACCGCCTTCATCCATGTCACCCATGACCAGGAAGAGGCGATGGCGCTGGCCGACCATTGCGTGGTGATGAATGACGGGCGCATCGAGGACGAAGGACCGCCCGAGCGCGTCTATGCGCGGCCGGCGACGCGCTTTTCCGCGACCTTCATGGGCGAAAGCACGCTGATGTCGGGAACGGTGACAGCAGCGAAGGACGGAACAATCACTGTCGCGACGCAGACCGGATCGTTCTCGCTGCCCGGCATATTGCCGACTGGGACGGCTGTCGCCCTCGCCGTCCGTCCGGAGCATCTGGTCCTCGGCCCGGCCAGCGGCGCTGTGAGGCTCGGCACAGCCAAGGTAAGCGACGTTGTGTTTCAAGGCAGCTTCAAGCGCGTGCTTGCTGTCTCCGAAAAAGACCCTGCGCTGCACTTCATCGCCAGGGTCCCCGCCGCTGCGGCCGTCCAGCCGGGCGACATCGTTGCGGTTTCGTGCGACGCTGGCGACGTCATCCTTCTGGCGGGTTGAGCCATGGGCACGCTTCCGGTCATCGACGCTCCGAACTGGTATGAAACCATCCGCATGGGCGATGGCGTGACGCTGATCCACGAGCCGTGGATAAAGCCGTTCTTCCGCTGCAACATCTGGCACGTGCGCGGTCGCGACCGCGACCTTCTGTTCGACACCGGCCTCGGCCATTTCAGCCTGCGGCGCCACGTGCCGCTGGTGACGGAGCGAAAGCTCACCTGCGTGGCGAGCCACACGCATTTCGACCATATCGGCTGCCATCACGAATTTCCGGACCGTTGCGTCCACCCGGCCGAAGCGGCGATCCTCGCCGATCCCCGCAATGAATGGACGGTCGCCGACCGCTATGCCACCGACGCGATGTTCGACGGCCTGCCGCAGGGCTGGGATGCCGCGCGCTACCGGATCCTGCCGGCGCCGGCCGGTCGCTTGCTCGAACAGGGCGACGTCATCGATCTCGGCGACCGTACCTTCGAGGTGATCCACACGCCGGGCCATTCGCCGGGCGGCATCGCGCTTTACGAGAAGAAGACCCGCATCCTGCTTTCCGGCGACATCGTCTATGACGGCCCGCTGATCGACGACGTCTATCATTCCGCCGTCGACGACTATGTCGAAACGCTGTTGCGGATGCGCGAGCTCGATGTCGCGGTCGTGCATGGCGGCCACTTCCCGAGCTTCGGCAAGGTGCGCTACCGCCAGCTTATCGATGAATATCTCACGCAAAAGCGGCAGGCCGGCTGCCATCTGCAGGTGCGATAAGCACAGGCTCCTCGTATCGCGGGAAGACGCCCCCTGGGAGTGCCTGGCGAATTCACAACGCCCGTTGCGGGCACGGCGTGCCCGCTGCGTCGCCGCAGCGTGAAGCCGTGGGCTGGGGTCTCAAACTCGTCTCTTCGGACTGGCGCACCAGTTGGGCAAAGGCAAGGGCAAAACTTCCCAGCATCAGGACAATGATGATCATGCGTGTTACCGGCAACAGATCGGTCCGACTGGCTAGCCCCCACGCCACCCATCTCCTGCCGGCTAACATGATCGATCCGGCTTTACGAGAGTTTAATCTCCGTCTTAACCATCACATTCGCTTGTCACTCGACACGATGCGCGAGCGCCCGACCGGCGCTCTTCCCGGCGCTGTGTCGAGGGGCAGCACATGCCATCCCTTTGCAGATTTGCCCGCCCATGATAACCCGGCGCTGGCGCGGCCCAAGCAACCGGTCGCCATCAACCGGTCGCCGTCGGGGAACCATGAGCAAAGCCGCCAGCCGTTTCGCGTTCGTCTCGTCCGATACCGCCGACGCCAAGGCGGCGTTGCAGAGCCTGTCCAACCGCTATGGCCAGGCATCCATCGAGGATGCGGAGATCGTCGTGGCCCTCGGTGGCGACGGCTTCCTGCTGCAGACCTTGCGCGACACGATGAGCACGGGAAAAAAGGTCTACGGCATGAACCGTGGCACCATCGGCTTCCTGATGAACGAATACCGCGCCAGCGGCCTGGCGGAGCGCATCGCGACCGCGGCTGCCGAAACGATCCGTCCGCTGGAGATGCTGGCGGTGACGCATGAAGGCGAAACGGTCTCGGCGCTGGCGATCAACGAGGTTGCGCTGTGGCGCCAATCCTACCAGACGGCCAAGATCCGCATCACCGTGGACGGGCAGGAGCGGCTGGAGGAATTGAACTGCGACGGTGTGATGATCGCGACGCCGGCCGGCTCGACCGCCTACAATCTGTCCGCGCATGGGCCGATCCTTCCGCTCGACGCGCCGCTGCTGGCGCTGACCCCGGTCAGCCCGTTCCGCCCGCGCCGCTGGCGCGGCGCCCTGCTCTCCAACAAGGCGACCGTTCGTTTCGACATTCTGGAGCCGGAAAAGCGGCCGGTGAACGCCGCCGCCGACCACACCGAGGTAAAGGCTGTAGCCTCGGTGACGGTGCGGGAATCGCCAACGGCGACGGCGACGCTGCTGTTCGATCCCAACCATTCGTGGAACGAGCGCATTCTCGCCGAACAGTTCCGCTATTGAGCCGGCGCAGCGATAGGCGCCTGCATTAAGCATCGCGATTAAGGTTACGACTTCACAATCATACCATCCCCCGCCCGTTTCTGTTGACAAATCGTGGACTTGCGCCTACCTGCAATACCAATCTTGCAGGCGCGCGGCGCTTGCCGCGACTGCTTACGTTGCGCCCCCGAACCAGCCAAAGACAGCCAAACTTGTCCTCAGACACCCAGATCGCTCAAGAAGCGTTGACTTTCGCAGACCTCGGCCTGTCGCCGAAGGTTCTTTCCGCAGTTACCGACGCCGGCTATACCGAGCCGACGCCGATCCAGGCCGGCGCCATTCCGCACGCCTTGCTCGGCAAGGACGTGCTGGGCATCGCCCAAACCGGCACCGGCAAGACGGCCTCGTTCGTGCTGCCGATGCTCACCCGGCTTGAAAAGGGCCGGGCCCGTGCCCGCATGCCGCGCACGCTGATCCTGGAGCCGACACGCGAGCTTGCCGCGCAGGTCGAGGAAAACTTCGTCAAATACGGCAAGAACCACAAGCTCAACATCGCGCTGTTGATCGGCGGCGTGTCCTTCGACGAGCAGGACAAGAAGCTGGAGCGCGGCGCCGACGTGCTGATCGCGACGCCCGGCCGCCTGCTCGATCACCGCGAACGCGGAAAACTGCTGCTCAACGGCGTCGAGATCCTCGTCATCGATGAGGCCGACCGCATGCTCGACATGGGCTTCATTCCCGACATCGAGCGCATCTGCGAGATGATCCCGTTCACCAGGCAGACGCTGTTCTTCTCGGCGACGATGCCGCCCGAGATTACCAAGCTCACCGAGAAATTCCTGCACGCGCCAGTGCGCGTCGAGGTTTCGAAGGCCGCGTCCGCCGCCACCAACATCGTCCAGCGGCTGGTGAAATCCGGCTTGAAACCCTGGGACAAGCGCGAGACGCTGCGCAATCTGATAAAGGCCGAGGATGCGGAGCTGAAGAACGCCATCATCTTCTGCAACCGCAAGGTCGAAGTCTCCGAGCTTTTCCGCTCTCTCCTGAAGTATGATTTCGACGCCGGCGCGCTGCATGGCGACATGGACCAGCGCGCGCGCATGCAGATGCTGGCCAATTTCCGCGACGGCAAACTGCGCTATCTCGTTGCTTCGGACGTTGCCGCGCGCGGCCTCGACATCCCCGACGTCAGCCACGTCTTCAACTACGACGTGCCTATCCATGCAGAGGATTATGTCCACCGTATCGGCCGCACCGGCCGCGCCGGACGCTCAGGCAAATCCTTTACCATCGCGACCAAGTCCGACACGAAATACATCGACGCGATCGAACGGCTGATCGGCACCAAGATCGAGTGGCATGGCGGCGATCTGTCGACGGTCGCCGCCAGCGAGGGTGCAGAGGACGATGCTCCCCGCCGTGGCCGCGGCGCCCCGCGCCGCGCCGGCCGCAAGGACGATGACCGCAAGGACAGGAGCGAACGCAAGCCACGCGAACGCTACGCCAAGCAAAGCGAAGATGCTGCACCGGATGTGGCGCGCGAGGAAAAGCCAGTGGTGGCCGAGACCGCGGTCGCCGATATCAGTGAGCGGCGCGCGCGCAAGGAACCGATCCGCTCGGAAAACACGGAGCGCCAAGCTTCACCCGAACGCAAGGCTTCGCCCAATCGCAGTGAACAGCGTGCGCCGGAGCGTGGCGACACCAGGCCGCAGCGCGACCGCCCTGCCCGCCATCGCCAGGAAGACAATGACACGACCGTCGGCTTCGGCGACGACATGCCCGCCTTCATGCGGATCGTCGCCAAGGTCTGATAAATCGATCGAGGTTCGTGCGTCCTGGCGCGCCCGGCGGGCGCGCCACGCTGCAACCGGATCGCAGTTACATCGGTCCCGGCATCATCTTGGTCGGTTTCTCCAGCATCGGGAACTCGGCTTCGCTGCATTCCACGGTCGGGTTTGTCGGGCTGAACATGCCGTTCGGGTTCTCCTTGAACAGCCATGCATGAAGATCGTAATGGACGAACTCTTTCGGGATAAGGGGATAGTGCCCTTCCATCGGTCCCTGGAAGGTTTGGCCAAGGAGCTTCGGAGGTTCCTTGGTGTCTGGCGTCAGAGGTACCAGCCATTCCACGGCCACCAAGCGCAAGCCTTCCTTGGTCGGTTCGTAGATCAACACGTTTGGACGCATCGGGTCGAGCTTCTGGCCGACGCTGGGGACATTGACGAAATGGATGCCCATGGCGCCCTTCGGGTAATCCATCGCGCCGGGAATTTTTTCTCCGGTGTAGTGGACGCAGCCAACGGTCGATAGATAGAGGTCGCGAATGGCGGCTGTATAGTCCTGATACTTGTCGAGCGATTTGCGCAAGGCATCGATATCGGCCTTGTTGGCGTCCTCGGCCTGGGCCGTGGCCATGCCAAGCCAAGCGCCAATGACACCTGTCAGAACGAGGACGCCGCAACGCCCAAGGCGTGCTATTCTTGTCATGCATTCCTCCCAGATTTTCTGATCTGGCCGTGCAAGACCGAGGCGGCAGTAATGCTGATTGCGCGGCCCGTTGTACCGCCTCATCCCCTCTGGAACAGCGTCGATGCTAATCCTCCCCACGGCTCCGGGAAAGCAGTCCGTTAGAGGTAACTCATACTCCTAAGACGGGCGGATTGGACCGAAGGGCGCAGACGTCTCAAACGAAAACGGCCCCCCGGGGTGCGTTTTCGCGTTTGGTGCCGACTCAGGTGAGCGGTGAAAGCTGGATCTCGGCGCGACGGTTCTGGGCGCGGCCGTCCGCCGACCCGTTAGAGGCGATCGGACGTGTTTCGCCGAAGCCGATGACGGCGAAGCGTTCGACCGCGCTCTATCACTGATCCGGTAGCTACAGCTTTTTGAATTCCAGGCGGGACGGCAACATATCTAGAAACGCGCGAACTTTGGCTGAAGACGATCTCCCTTCCGGCCACACGGCATGCATCGGCACCGGCATCGGCTCGAAATCGGTTAAAACCAGCTCTACTCGGCCATCGTCCACCAAATGCCTTATCTGCCAAAGGGGCGAGTAGCCCAAACCCAATCCGTGGACTGCGGCTGCATAAATCGATGCCATCAAATTGGATCGAAAACTGCCGGCCACTTTCACCACCCGAGGTTTCCCCTCAATCTGAAACACCCATTCACCCGGCCGCGGGTCGGTGGTTCGGACAATGCAACTGTGATGGCTCAGTTCAAAGGGATGGGTCGGTTGGCCGTGGCGTTCAAAGTAGGAAGGCGCGCCAAACACGACGCGCCGCAACGCGCCCAAGCGTCTGGCTCGCAAGCTGGAATCCGGTAAATTGCCGATCCGTATCGCCAGATCGAGGCCCTCGGCACCAAGATCGACAAATCCATCGGAGAGCTGAAGGTCAACCTCGACCCGCGAATACATCCGCATGTAGTCGGCGATGACAGGTACAAGGAAGTCCGGGCCGAACAGAACTGGAGCGCTCACGCGCAGGATGCCTGATGGCTCCGATCTCCGGTTGGCGGCTTGAAGTCTTGCGTCGTTTATTTCGTCGATGGCGGGTTTGATGCGGTGGAAAAACGCCGCTCCGGCTTCGCTGGGGCTCGAACGTCGCGTTGTTCTCTGCACAAGCTCGACCCCGACGGATTCCTCCAGCGCCGCCAAAGACCGGCTGATCGATTGCAATGAGCGATCCAGCCGGCGTGCGGCGGCCGTCAAACTTCCGTGCTCAACGACCGCCATGAAAGCTTCAAAATCATCTATGCGGCTCATGGTCCCTCCGTTTCTCTCGAAAATCGAGAGAAACTATCGCAAAGCCAAACAATTGTAACGATGTTCGCGATCTTTTATTTCCCTGGAAGAAATCCCGAAAGGGCAGCTTCGTAGAAGGGAATGTCATGCGATCACCCAATCCAACCATCCTGGTCGTGGGCGCAACAGGCCGATTTGCCGGACTTGTCGTGCCTGAACTTGTCCGTCGCAATGCCACTGTTCGAGCACTCATTCGCGACTCCGCGAGCGCCGAAAAGGCCCGGAACCTTGGGGCATCCGAGGTCGTGACCGGAAATTTGCGCAGCCCTCGGGACCTCGAAAATGCCGTCGAGGGCGTCGACGGCGTCTTTCACATTGGACCGGCCTTTGCTCCCGATGAAGCAGCCATGGGCGTTGCAATGGTCGAGGCGGCGATGCGAGCAGGCGTTCAAAAATTTGTCTTCTCGTCGGTCATCCAGCCGACCAATACGAGGCTAAAAAACCATGCGAGCAAGGTGCCGGTCGAAGATGCTCTCTACTCGACGAACATGGAATACACCATTCTGCATCCCGCCAATTTCATGCAGAATATCGCAGGAGCCTGGCCGTCCGTCGTTAGGGATGGCGTCTTCTCGGAACCGTTTCCAAAGACAAAAAAGCTGGCGCGTGTCGATTACCGCGATGTCGCTGAAGTGGCCGCGATCGCATTGACCGAAGCGCGGTTGTCCTATGCGACCCTGGAGCTGTGCGCCGGTATGCATAGCCGGGAAGAGATCGTTTCAATGATGAGCGAGGAGCTTGGCCGCCCGATCTCTGCTGGCGAGCCGACCTTCGGCGAGTGGGCAGCGAATGCCCTTCTTCCCTACAGTGATCACCAAATGCAGTTGCTGGCTAAAGTCCATGACCATTACGCCAAATATGGCCTCGGCGGAAACAGCCTGACATTGCGTTGCGCCTTGGGCCGCGAGCCGCGTTCGTTGCGAAGCTTTATTCGGGAACTGGCCCTGCAAACAGCACAGATCGCCTGATCGCGCTCACGCATTTCTGACTAGGAGATTTCCATGCAAGCATCACCGCAAAAGACATTGAAGCTGAGAAAACTGCCACCTTCCTACAGTGCAGTGGTAATGCCGTTCGTTCTTTCGATCCTCATGACCTGCATTATCTCGGCGGTTTCGACGGCGATCGGCACGGGCTGGACTAACGGTTTCGTAGCGACCTGGTCATACGCATGGGGCATATCATGGCTGGTCGCTTTTCCGAGCCTGCTGATCGTCCTTCCGATCGTGCGCCGGATCGTTACGGCAATTGTCGATCAATCGGCCCACCCCTAATCCAGAACACCCAAACAGAAACGGCCCTTTGCGGGGCCGTCTTCATGTTCGATGCCGGCTTGCTCAGGTCAGCGGCGAAAGCTGGATCTCGACGCGACGGTTCTGGGCGCGGCCGTCCGTCGACCCGTTGGAGGCGATCGGACGTGTTTCGCCGAAGCCGGTGACGGCGAAGCGGCGGGAATCGACGCCCTGCCCGGACAGATAGTTGGCGACCGCCAGCGCGCGGCGCTGGGACAGGTCGAAATTGTGTTCATCGCCACCGGTCGAATCGGTGTGGCCGAACACATCGACCGTGGTCTGCCGGAACTTGTTCAGCACAAGTGCGACCGAATTCAGCACCGGATAGAAGCCGGGCTTCACCGCGTCCTGGTCGACGTTGAAGGTGATGTCGGACGGCATGTTGAGGATGATCTGGTCGCCAGTGCGGGTGACGCTGACGCCGGTGCCCTGAAGCTGCCGGCGCAGTTCGGCCTCGTTCTGGTCCATATGGGCGCCGATCGCGCCGCCGGCGAGCGCGCCGACGCCTGCGCCGATCAGTGCATTACGGCGATCGTTGCCGCCAGCGAGCAGGCCGAGCCCCGCACCCGCCAGCGCGCCGAGGCCGGCGCCGGCCGCAGTGTTGGAAACCTTCTGCTCTCCGGTATACGGATCGGTGGTGGTGCAGGCGCTCACGAGTACAGCCGTCGCCACAACGACGAGCACAGTCTTTTTCATTCGGTAGTCCCTCTCCAAACCGCGGTCGCGCCGACGGCGCGCCATATCAGCCCTTCCGGCTCCTTGTACCATGAAATGCGGCGAAAAGCGGAACGGGAAAAGCGGCTGGATAGGGCTTTTCCCAGGTCAATTCCACGGCCGCCATATTGCGCGATTTGATCGGCTACCAGAGATTACCGGCTACCAGAGATTCTTGCCGTCGATGACGACAACCTCGACCTGGTCGAGGTCGAAATCGTCGAACAGGCGCGAATTCACGCTGATCTTCGGATTGCCGAAATCCGGCTTGCCGGTCGACCAGTCCGGCGTTTCGGTGAAGGTGCCGCAGCCACAGGTGGCGCAGAAACCGTGTTTGATCGTTTTCGACCCCCACCGGTAGAACGAGACATTCTTGAGCGGGCTGGTGAGCTTGAATTGCGAGGGGGTGTAATAAGCCCACAACGAGCCGCGCTTCGAGCAGAACGAGCAGGTGCATTGTGTCACGGTTTGCGGCGCTTGCGTGACCTCGAACGTCGTCGCCCTGCAGTGGCAGCTTGCCTTTATGGTCATGAACGACTTCCTTACGATTGCCCGCCCGCGCGGCAAGGCAACATAAAGAGACGCTTCTGACAACCGCCTGTCGGCAGACTCACTCGCCTGCGTCAGCTGCGTGGCGCGCTTCAATCTCTTTGATGCATGTCGCTATCCCAAACCGCTGCGCACCCTCGGGTCAGGCCCGAGGACATGCTTTTTTGGGCGGCATGCATCAAAACGACGACGGCGGCACGAACAGGCAGATGGTCTTTCCATCATTGGCGCCGGCGACCGAGCACCAGTGATATTCGCCATCGGGCGAATTCTTGATCCGTGTGTCGCTGTAGGTCACGACCTCGCCTGTCCCCTTGATGACATAGCCCTCGGGGCGCTCGCTGATCGACGTCTGCGAGATCGCGCGGCAATCATAGCCCGAGCAACAGGAGAACGGGTAACTCCAGCCTTGCGGTTTCGCCGCGGTTGGCGTGGCGTCATGTGCCAAAGCGGGCGCAGCAAATGTGATGGCGGCGGCAGTCAGAGCCACCACCGCGATGATCGAATTCAGGAGGCGGCGCGCCGTCTGGACGGCTGAGGCCGGTCGGGTTGTGAGAGCAAGCATGGGCGCAGTTCCTATCAACGAGTATCAAGCGTTTCGCTTGCCCGTTCCCGGAACGCATCTTCCCAGTGGCCGGATCGTCAGGTCGCAGATACGCCGCGTCCGGCCATAAATGCTTTTTCCCCCAGCCGTCGGATGCTGGGCTGATTCCTTGGTTGGCGCAAGAAATTGCTGTGCAAACCGGGCGCGCCGACATCTGCGGCAGGAACCAGCCTGCCGGGCCTGATGAGGCTGACCTCATCAACCCCGGCAGATGGGCTCGCGGATAACGAGATTCAGCTCGCGTGGTTCCGGGCCAGGCGCCCCGCAGGGCCTGCCACACCGACCCGGAGATAGAAATCGTTCTCGAAAATTCGATGAAAAACAAAGCTATAAAGCGGCTGCTCAATTAGCGTGAGAGCCTGTTACTCTAGCGTGATGTTCCTGCTGCTTTGGTGCGTAGGCGCTTCAGTCGATATCGGCCACCACTTCGCCGGCGCCGCCCTCGATGCGCTGCGACAGCGAGGCCTCCATGAAATCGTCGAGGTCGCCGTCCAGTACACTCGACGGGCTTGTGCTCTCGACGCCAGTGCGCAGATCCTTCACCAGCTGATAAGGCTGCAGAACGTAGGAGCGGATCTGGTGACCCCAGCCGATATCGCTCTTCGACGCTTCGGTGGCGTTCGCCGCCGCCTCGCGCTTCTTAAGCTCTTCCTCGTAGAGCCGCGAGCGCAGCATCTCCCATGCCTTCGCCTTGTTCTTGTGCTGGGAGCGTTCGGCCTGGCAGGCGACCGCGATGCCGGTGGCGAGATGGGTGATGCGGACCGCCGAATCGGTGGTGTTGACGTGCTGGCCGCCCGATCCGGACGAGCGATAGGTGTCGATGCGGACATCCGATTCCGAAACGTCGATCTCGATCGTATCGTCGATCACGGGGTAGACCCAGACGCTGGCGAAAGACGTGTGACGGCGCGCATTGCTGTCATAGGGCGAAATACGCACAAGACGGTGGACGCCGGATTCCGTCTTCAGCCAACCATAGGCGTTGTGGCCCTTGACCAGCAGCGTGGCCGACTTGATGCCGGCCTCTTCGCCGTCATGCACTTCCAGCACCTCGACCTTGAAGCGGCGGCGCTCGGCCCAACGCGTGTACATGCGCAGAAGCATCGAGGCCCAGTCCTGGCTTTCGGTGCCACCGGCGCCGGCATGGACTTCGAGATAGGTGTCGTTGGCGTCGGCCTCGCCCGAAAGCAGGGTCTCGATCTGGCGGGCCATTGCCTCGCCGCGCATCGAGCGGATGGCCGCTTCCGCCTCGGCGACGACGCTCTCGTCGCCTTCTTCCTCGCCAAGCTCGATCAGGCCGATATTGTCTTCCAGTGCCTGGGTTAGGCCTTTGACCGCGGCGATGCCTTCCTCGAGACCCTGGCGCTCGCGCATCAGCTTCTGCGCCTCCAGCGGCTCGTTCCAGAGGCTCGAATCCTCGGCACGCACATTCAGGTATTCAAGCCGCTTTATGGCCTGATCCCAGTCAAAGATGCCTCCTCAGCAGGGTTATCGCCTGCCTGATTTCGTCGACAATGTTCTGCGTTTCCGCGCGCATGGCTGGCTGTTCTGTCCCGTGCTGAAATGGTGCCCCATGACTGAAATTGCGCTTGGGGTTGGCGCGATACATAGGGACGGCACCGCCGCCTGTAAAGCGAAATGGGCCGGCTCGGAAGCCGGGCCGCAATACCCTATCCTATGTCAATACAACCCGCCGCCGCCAGACTGGATGGCTTGGTTGGCCTGTGGCGACAGCGCGCCCCCGGAGGCGTTGGAGCCGTCCGCGCCCATGCCGATCACCCAATAGCTGTCGGCGGGGCCGGTGCCCGGCTTGAAGGCTTCGATAAAGGCGCCGGCGTCGTCCGGGTTGGCCCGCATGCCGGTCTTGCGATTGATGGCAATCAGCTTCATGCCTTCGGGAACCTGGAAATCGACATTGGGCGTGCCGTCCAGCGCCACCCGCATGAAGTCCTTGAAGATCGGCGCGGCGAGGCCGCCGCCGGTCGCGCCTTTGCCAAGGCCTTTCGGCTGATCATAGCCCATATACAGGCCGACAACGAGATTGGGCGTGTAGCCGATGAACCAGGTATCCTTCTCGTCGTTTGTCGTTCCGGTCTTGCCGGCGATGTGGCGGCCGAGTTCGGCGACGGTGGCGCCGGTGCCGCGCTCGACGACGCCCTCCATCATCGAAGTGATCTGATAGGCGGTCATCGGATCGAGCACCTGCTCGGAATTGTCGACCAGTTCCGGCTCAGGCTGGTTTTGCCATTCAGCCGCGTTGCAATTTTCGCAGCCGCGTTCGTCCTGCTTGAACACCGTCTTGCCGTAGCGATCCTGGATGCGGTCGATCAGCGTCGGCCTGATCGACTTGCCGCCATTGGCCATGATCGAATAGGCCGACACCATGCGCATCACCGTCGTCTCGCCCGACCCCAGCGCCATCGGCAGATATGGCGCCAGACGATCATAGACGCCGAAGCGCTCGGCATATTCCGCAACCAGCTTCATGCCCATGTCGTTGGCAAGGCGCACCGTCATCAGATTGCGCGACCTCTCGATGCCGGACCGCAAGGTCGCCGGGCCTGCTGCCCTTCCGTCGTAGTTCTTCGGCGTCCAGGTGGTGTTACCGCTCTTGATGGTGATCGGGCCGTCCATGATCACCGAAGCCGGAGTATAGCCGTTGTCGAGAGCGGCCGCATAGACGATCGGCTTGAACGACGAACCCGGCTGCCGCATGGCCTGCGTGGCACGGTTGAATTCGGACTGCGCATAGGAGAACCCGCCGACCATGGCCAGAACGCGGCCAGTATGCGGATCCATGGCGATCATGCCGCCTCCCACCTCGGGAACCTGGCGCAGGACATAGGCCCCGTCAGTGCCTTCTTTCTTCTGTACGAAGATGACGTCGCCCGGCTTCAGCACCTCCGTCGGCGATTTGGCCTTGACCGTCTTGCCGTCGACCACATGACGCATGGCGAAGCTCATGTCCTCCCGGCTGACGGTGCCCTCGACACGATCCTTGACGAGTTCGCCCGAGATTTGCCGGGTCGGACGAAGGCCGATGGACAGGCCGCTCGCTGAGCTGTCGAGAACGACGGCGAGCGACCATTCGGGCATGTCGTCCAGTCCCTTGACGTCGCTCAATGGCACGCCCCAGTCGCCGGATACGTCGATGGTCGTCACCGGCCCGCGATAGCCGCGCAGCGTGTCGAACTTCATCAGGCCGTTCTGCATGGCTTTGCGGGCGATGAGCTGCATATTGGGATCAAGCGTCGTACGGACGGACAGGCCGCCCTCGTAGAGCGCATTCTCGCCGTAACGCGCGCTGATCTGGCGTCGCACTTCCTCGGTGAAGTATTCGCCGGCGAACAGATAGGTGCCGGAGCGGCGCGGCTTGACGCCGAGCGGCTCGGCCTTGGCCGTAACGCCTTCTTCATGCGTGACGTAGCCGTTGTCGACCATCTGATCGATGACCCAGTTGCGGCGTTCGATGGCGCGGTCGGTATGTTTGAAGGGATGATAATTGGAGGGGCCCTTCGGCAAAGCCGCCAGATAGGCGGCCTCCGACACGGTGAGCTCGTTCACCGCCTTGTCGAAATAGGTGAGTGCCGCGCCGGCGACGCCATAGGCACCAAGCCCGAAGAAAATCTCGTTAAGGTAGAGCTCGAGAATGCGATCCTTCGAATAGGCCTGCTCGATGCGGAAGGAGAGGATCATCTCCTTGATCTTGCGCTCGTAGGTCTGGTCCGAGGACAACAGGAAGTTCTTCGCCACCTGCTGGGTGATCGTAGAGGCACCGACCTGGCGCTTGCCCGAGCCCAAATTCTGCAGATTGACCATAATTGCACGGCCAAGGCCGGTCATATCGATACCGGGGTGATTGTAGAAATTCTTGTCCTCGGCAGACAGGAAGGCCGCCTTGACACGATCCGGCACCGCCTGGATCGGCAAATACAGGCGCCGCTCGCGCGCATATTCGGCCATCAGCGCGCCGTCGGACGCATGAATGCGGGTCGTCACCGGCGGCTCATACTTGGCCAGGACCTCGTAGTCGGGCAGATCCTTCGACAAGTGGCCGACATAGATCGCCACACCCGCCGCGACCAAAAGGGCCAGCGCGGTGCCGACGCCGAAGAAATAGCCAATGAGACGAATCATGCCCGCTCCAGTCCTTGGTTCGGGAATCTCCTAAAGGAAGCCGCCTTTCGCGCAAGCTTTCGAGACGATCGGAAAATCGCCCATGTCCGCCACCATGTGGGCAAAATACGGCCAGCGTGGGATTTCGGCTTCGAATGGCGGAAATAAAAGTACAAGGTGTTGTCGCCGTGCCAAGTCCTGGCTCGGGATCTCCAACGCCCATGTCGCCACCATGTGGGCAAAATACGGCAGCGTGGGATTTCGGCTTCGAATGGCGGAAATAAAAGTACAAGGTGTTGTCGCCGTGCAACCCCTGCCTGTGGTCGTGGGCAACGGCGGGCATCTCAGCCTCCTGCTCCTGCTCCGGCCCTGGCTGAGACGAACAGGGCGATGGCATCCGTTATACTCTGGGCCGCCTTGCCGCGCCAATCGGCGCTGAGCAGTTGCGCCTCGTCCTTGGCGTTCGACAGATAACCGAGTTCGACCAGCACTGATGGGACATCCGGCGCCTTCAACACCTTGAAGCTGGCCGAACGCTGCGGATTGTTGATGAGGCCGACGCTGGTGGAGAGCTTGCCGACCAAAGTGTGGGCGAAACTCATCGAGAAACTGTGCGTCTCGCGGCGGATCAGGTCGATCAGGATGTCGGTCACTTCCTTGTTGTCGTCCTTGATTTCCATGCCGGCGAATTGGTCGGAAAGGTTTTCACGGTCGGCCAGCGCCTGCGCTTCGGGGTCGGAAGCCTTGTCTGAGACCGTATAGACGGTTGCGCCACGGACGCCCTTGAGCCTGATCGTGTCGGCGTGGATCGAAATGAGCAGATCGGCCTCGTGCTGGCGGGCAATGCGCACGCGGTCGTCGAGCCGCAGGAATTGGTCCGTCTCGCGCGTCATGAACACGTCGTATTTGCCGGCTCCGGCAAGCCTGTCGCGCAGTTCCTTGGCGAAGGCGAGCGTAACGTCCTTCTCGACCGTGCCGTTCAGGCCCTCGGCGCCGCCGTCGATGCCGCCATGGCCTGGATCGATGACGACGGTGAAGCGATGGCCTGGATTGGAGATCGGCCCGGTACCGACCCTGCCACCCTTGTCGGAGGAGACCGTCGAGCCGGTGGTCAGCGCCTGATTGGCTAGGGCGGCGTCGAATTCCCGCGCGGATGCCGCCGAGATGTCGATGGCGATGCGATAGCCGCTGCCGTCATCATTCTTGAGCACGTCGAGCCTGTCGACGGCAAACGGGCCCTTGCCGGTCAGGATCAGCCGCGATACCCCCTCGCCGAGGTCGCCGTAGCGCACGCCCCTGACCAGGCCGCGCGCCTTCACATCCTTGGCATTGATGGCGAATTTGGTGCTTGGCAGGTCAACCACCAGACGGTGGGGGCCGCGCAGCAGGAACCATCTGACGTCGGGCTCGCGGTTGAAATTCATGACGATGCGCATCTTGGTGGCGTCGCCCGCCATTTTGTAAGCCGTCGCGGCGAGCGGCGCTTCGGCAGCAAAGGAAACCGGCGGAATGGTCAGGCAAGCGGCAATCAGGAAAAGCAGACAAGCAGCGCGAAAGTTGGCAGCGCGAAAGTTGGCAGCGCGGAAGTTGGCAGCGTGGAAGAAAGCACCTCCGGCACGACCACCCTTGTCTGTGAAGGCTGCCAGTCCCATTCTATTCCAGTCGCTCCGGGTTTGGCGCCATGCGCCCAGTCTTGTTTGTCGGAGTGTCGGCGTCTTGCCGAAGTGGCCGCGAACTCGATTAACGATTGGTATCCAGAGAAGGTTAACCAAGCCTTTTCACGCAAGGGTTAAAGCTGTGCTGCCGTTGCGGAACTGCTTTTTGCCGGCATCGGAATCGGGGTTGCCTTCCAACCCGCCAAATCATAAAAGCGATGGTGGATCACTGCAATCCTGGAACCGTCCTTCTCCGCAGCCTCCTGCTACAGGTCAGATGAACGACGGATCCTTTCGCCTCAGGCGAAAAAGGTATCAGGTGATCGCGACGATTTTCGCAGGTGCGAGCCCGTGGCGGGGGAATCGCCTGCGTGAGGAAACGGCCGGGATTGTCCCGCGCCGGCTCTGTACGAGCAAACAAGCTGGTCCGGTTTTCCCGGGCTTTGGTTCAAAAGGTTCTGCTGGTTACGATGGCTTCAAGCGCAATCATGGAAAGGTCCGCAGCAAACCGCGCCATTATGGCTGCGGGCGGCACCGTCATGACGCTCAGGCAGCGGCCGGCGGACGTTCAGATGTCCGGCACCCATGTTCATCCGCAGCGGCGGGCCTTGCCCCGCAAGCTGCGACCGATGACGGCTGCCGGAGGGAAACGAAATAATGCCCAACAAGATGCTGATAGACGCCTCCCACCCGGAGGAGACACGTGTTGTCGTCGTTCGCGGTAACCGTATTGAAGAATTCGACTTTGAATCCCAGGACAAGAAGCAGCTCAAAGGAAATATCTACCTCGCCCGCGTAACCCGCGTCGAACCCTCCCTTCAGGCAGCCTTTGTCGAATATGGCGGCAACCGTCACGGTTTTCTCGCCTTCAGTGAAATTCACCCCGACTACTACCAGATTCCGGTCGCCGACCGTCAGGCGCTGCTGCGCGCGGAAGCGCAGGAAGCTGAAGACGAGGACGGCGAGGACGGCGAAGGCGACGACCGCCAGAGTCGCGATCGCGGGCGGCGCGGACGCCGGCGCGGCGGTAAGAGCCGCGATCGAGGCGAGCACAAGCGCGATGCAGGTGCGGTCGACTCTGCCGAATCCGATGAGGGCGGCGAACACAACGAGAACGGCGAGGACGCGATCACGGAGAGCGTCGATGCCGTTTCCGAAACTGTGGACATGGCGGCCGAGACTTCGGAACGTCGCGAGGATGTCGCCAGCCACGAGGATGTTGCCAGTAACGATGAGACCGGTGACGGCGAGACTGATAACGGTGAGGCTGGGCCTTCCGAAGGCGGACCCAATTCGATCGCCACCAGCATCGATGCGGATGTGATTTCCGAAGCGGTGCCGCAGGCGGAGCAGGCCGGCGACGCTACGTCCACCGACAATGATCGCGGCATGCTGGAAGAGGTGCAGTCCTCGCATTCCGACGACCATGAGGTCGAATCGGTCGGCGCCGAGGATGCGCTGGAAGAAGCGCGCAACCGCCGCAAGCCGATGCGCCGCCAATACAAGATCCAGGAAGTGATCAAGCGCCGGCAGATCCTTCTGGTGCAGGTCGTGAAGGAAGAGCGCGGCAACAAGGGCGCGGCGCTCACCACCTACCTGTCGCTTGCCGGCCGCTATTCGGTGCTGATGCCCAACACGGCGCGCGGCGGCGGCATTTCGCGCAAGATCACCAACGCACAGGACCGCAAGCGGCTGAAGGAGGTCGTCGCCGATCTCGAAGTGCCGCAGGGCATGGGCGTCATCCTGCGCACGGCCGGCGAGAGCCGCACCAAGGCCGAGATCAAGCGCGACTACGAATACCTGATGCGGCTTTGGGAAAACGTCCGCAATCTGACGCTGGAATCCACGGCCCCTGCCCTGGTCTACGAGGAAGGCAGCCTGATCAAGCGCTCGGTGCGCGACCTCTACAACAAGGACATCGACGAGATCCTGGTCTCCGGCGAAGAGGGCTACCGCGAGGCCAAGGACTTCATGCGCATGCTGATGCCGAGCCACGCCAAGGTCGTGCAGCCGTTCCGCGACACGACGCCGATCTTCGTGCGCAATGGCATCGAGGCGCAGCTCGACCGCATGCTGCAGCCGCAGGTGACGCTGAAGAGCGGCGGCTACATCATCATCAACCAGACCGAAGCGCTGGTCGCCATCGACGTCAATTCGGGCCGCTCCACCAAGGAGCACTCGATTGAAGACACGGCGCTCCACACCAATCTGGAAGCGGCCGAGGAAGTCGCACGGCAGCTGAGGCTGCGCGATCTCGCCGGCCTGATCGTCATCGACTTCATCGACATGGAGGAAAACCGCAACAACCGCTCGGTCGAGAAGCGGCTGAAGGATCACCTCAAGAACGATCGCGCCCGCATCCAGGTCGGCCGCATCTCGCATTTCGGCCTGATGGAGATGTCGCGCCAGCGCATCCGCGCCAGCGTGCTGGAATCGACGATGAAGCCTTGCCCGCATTGCGGCGGCACCGGCCATGTGCGCTCCGATTCGTCTGTCGCGCTGATGGTGGTGCGGGCGATCGAGGAATTCCTGCTCAAGGATTCGCGCAGTCACATCACGGTGCGGACGCCGGCGGCGACCGCGCTCTATGTGCTCAACCACAAGCGTGGCACGCTGGTGGAGCTCGAAAGCCGCTTCGGCCTGACCGTCACCGTCGAAGCCGACGACACGGTCGGCGCCCAGCATTATGCGATCTTCCGCGGCGCGCTGGCGGAAAAGCCGGAAGGCTTTGTCGAGACACGGATGATACGCATGTCGGCGGAAGAGCCCGAAGGGAACGCCGAGGAGGGAAGACGAAGCCGCTGCAGAAACGGAGCAGCCGCGCCCCGGCCAGCAGCCGCAGCAACAGCCGAGATCCGGCGAGGAAGGCGAAGGCCGCGACCGCAAGCGCCGCAAGCGCCGCAGACGGCGTGGCGGCAAGGATCGCGACCGCGAACACGGCACCCCTGTGGAAGGTGCTTATGTCTCGGCGGCAGCGGATGGCGTTGCCGAAGCTGTGACTGAGCAAGACACTGGAGCAGACCACGAGGCGCAGGTCGGCGTCACTGAGGCGGTGGAAGCTTCGGATGACGGTCAGGGCAAGAAGCGCCGGCGCGGCAAGCGCGGCGGCAAGCGCAATCGCCGTGAAGACGGCGACGGCGTGGTCGATGCCGGCACTGCCGAGTCGGCCGACGCTTCCGAGTCGGCCGACGCTTCCGAGAGCGAAGTCCTGGAGGGTGTAGCCGTCTCCAGCGAGCCGGAGGTGGCAGCAACGCCGGTCGAAGAGCCTGTGGCCCTTGCTCCGGCCAATGACGACACGCCGAGCGTCGAGAAGCCGAAGAAGCCGCGTCGCGCCACCAAGCCGAAGAAGGCTGCGGCGGAAATCGTCGCCGAGGCGCCGGTTGCCGAGCCGGAAGCCTCTGCGGAGCCTCTCGCGGCTGTTTCGGAGGAAACAGCCGCGGCCGCCGTCGAAAAAACGCCGAAGGTCCGCCCGTCGCGACGCAAGCCTGTACCGGTAGATGCTCCGGTTGTGCCGATCGTGTCCTCGACTGTTGCCGACGAGGCAAAGACCGAGGAGAAGCCGAAGCGTGCCGGCTGGTGGCAGAAGAAAGGTTTCTTCTAATATTTTTAGTGGTTTAACCTGATCTCATAATCAAAAGAATCCCGCGCTGTCCAAAGGCGGCGCGGGATTTTCTTGCCTAATTTAGTCATGATCGCCTCCTTTTCAGAGGGAGAGCCACGGCCGCACACAAGCTGACTCATCGCCATCCATGGGGGTCGGCCGTGGTTAGTCCGTCTGCTGAGGTGCGAAGGTGGGGGTGCGCGGTTCCTCGATTTCCGGAGTGTGCCAGGCAACGCCCGGATCGAAGAATGCGGAATACGGACTCCAACGGACGTTGGGCGCCGCTTCGACGAACGCGGCAAACATAGATGAGATAAGGAAGACATCAACCGCGATCGAACCGAGCTTGATGCGGAGCCGGTGCTGGACTAGACCGCGTTCCGCAAGCATACTGCCGCCCGAATGCAGGGGACGAAAAGGAGGGCTTTTATGATTGTCGTTATGAAACAACCGGCTGGGAGAGCCGGATAGCGGCGCAATGACGCCTTCAGGCCGACCCTTCTGACGGGCGGCCCCTTCTTTCTCTCGGACCAGCCGAATCCCTGACGCCTCTGCCGCGCGCGGAGAGGTTTTTCTTGGTGTGTCCCTCTTCGGCGACACAAACTGGTACGAGACAATGACATCACAGATATCCGAACTGGCCGATTTCGGCTGGAATTCCTTTTTCACCTCCCAACTCGACTTCGACCCTTCCGTCCCTGCCCTGCCCGTGCGGGTGATGGCGGTCCATCGCGACCGCATGCATGTGGCCGGGCCGGCCATCGACACGCTGATCCCGCCATTCGTGGAAACGCCGGACGACGAGGAATCCACCGCCACGGTCGGCGACTGGCTGCTGCTCGACGTCGGAACACTCAGGCCGAGACGCCTCCTGTGGCGGCGCAGCCTGTTCAAGCGGCGCGCCGCCGGAACCGGGCGAAAGCTCCAGCTCATCGCCGCCAATGTCGATACGCTGTTCATCGTGTCGTCCTGCAACCAGGATTTCAGCCCGGCGCGGCTGGAACGCTATCTGGCGCTGGCGAGAGAGGCGGAAGTGACGCCGGTGATCGTGCTGACCAAGGCCGACCAGGCCGGCAATCCGCAGGATTTCGTCCGCCCGGCGGCAAGGCTCCTGCCGGGGCTGCTGGTCGAATTGGTGGATGCACGGGATCCGGAAAGCGTAGCCTGCCTGTTGCCCTGGTGCGCACGCGGCCAGACGGTCGCGCTGGTCGGCTCGTCCGGCGTCGGCAAATCGACGCTGGTGAACACCCTGACGGGCGACGGCCGCATCGCCACGCAGGGCATCCGCGAAGACGACAACAAGGGACGGCACACGACGACCAGCCGTGCCCTGCACCGGCTTCCGGCCGGTGGTTGGCTGCTGGATACACCGGGAATGCGCGAACTTCAGCTCACCGACCTGAAGTCGGGGCTCGACGACGTGTTCGCCGACGTTGTCGCCGTTGCGCAAGGCTGCCGCTTCAGCGACTGCCGGCACCAGGCGGAGCCCGGCTGCGCGATACAGGCGGCGATCGCAACGGGAGAGCTTGAAGCGGACCGCGTCAAGCGGTGGCGAAAACTCGCCGCGGAAGAGGCCTATAACAGCGAAAGCCTTGCCGATCGGCGCGCCCGCAGCAAAGCTTTCGGCAAAATGACCAGGAACGCCATGAACGACAAACGTGCGCGCCGCAGGGAGTGACGGGCGGCGCGTTCCATTCTCCCGCGCAGCCATTCGTCAGCTCTGCGGCAATTTCGGCTAATTGGAATCACAGGCTCTACGGCGCGAAGACCGACCAGTTCATCATCTTCGCCAGTCTTTCCAGCGCGATCGACCCCAGCCTGGAATTGCCGTTGGCGTTGAGGCCGGGCGACCATACGGCAAGTGAGGCCACGCCCGGCACGATCCCCAAAATGCCGCCGCCGACGCCACTCTTGCCCGGAATGCCGACGCGAAAGGCGAAATCGCCGGAGCCGTCATAGTGACCGCAGGTCAGCATCATCGCGCCAATGCGGCGCGCGCGCTCGGCCGACACCACGGAATGGCCGGTCGCCGGGTTCTTGCCGCCATTGGCGAGGAAGCGGCCGGCCAAGGCCAGTTGCCGGCAGCTCATGGCGATGGCGCAATGGTGGAAATAGACGCCCAGCGCCAGGTCCGGCGCATGGTTGAGATTGCCGAAGGATTTCATGTAGTTGGCAAGCGCCAGATTGCGAAAGCCGGTGGCGCGTTCCGAAGCCGCGACCTCGCGGTCGATTATGATGGTCTCGTCGTCGGCCAGGAACTGGATGAAGCGCAGTATCTCGCCGATCGCCTCGCGCGGCTGGTGGCCGGCGAGCAGGATGTCGGAAATGACGATGGCGCCGGCATTGATGAACGGATTGCGCGGAATGCCGTTCTCGTGCTCGAGTTGGACGATCGAGTTGAACGGGTTGCCCGAAGGCTCGCGCCCGACACGCTGCCACAGCGCATCGCCGACATTGCCGAGCGCCAATGTCAGCGTGAACACCTTCGAAATGCTCTGGATCGAAAACGGCTCATCGGCGTCGCCCGCCACCAGCACGCGACCGTCATTTGTCACGGCGGCAATGCCGAACTTCTTCGGATCGACCTTACCGAGTTGGGGAATGTAGGTCGCGACGTCGCCGCGATCCGTGCGCTCCGCCATTTCGGCGGCAATTTCTGTCAAAGCCTGTTCGAGTCCCGGCATTCGCGTCCCGTTACTTGAGCCAGCGTTCGATGCGCACCATCGCCTCGACCATCTCATCGTGGCTGCCGGCATAGGAAAAGCGCATGGTCCGATGGCCTTGAAGCGGATCGAAGTCGCGGCCGGGCGTCGCCGCCACATGCGCCTCGGCCAGCATCCTGCGCGCGAAGGCCATGCTGTCGTTGGTGTGCCTGGTGACATCGCAGAAGGCATAGAAGGCCCCGTCCATCGGGGCCGCCAGCGCAAAGCCGAGTTCGGGCAGGCGTTTCATCAAAAGCTCGCGGTTCCAGGCATAGCGCGCTTTCACCGCCTCCAATTCCCCGGTCGCCTTGAACGCCTCGATCGCGGCGATCTGGGACAGTTCCGGCGGTGAGATGTAGAGGCTCTGGGCGATGCGCTCGACCGGCCGCACCAATTGTTCCGGCAGCACCATCCAGCCGATGCGCCAACCGGTCATGCAGTAATATTTCGAAAAGGAATTGATCACCGTCACATCCGGGCCGCAGGCAAGCGCCGTGGTGTCCGGCGCGGCGTAAGCCAGCCGGTGATAGATCTCGTCGGAGATCACGGCGATGCCGAGCTCCTCGGCCGTCGTCACCAGCGCCGACAGCTCGTCGGCGGGGATCACCGCACCCGTCGGATTGGCCGGGCTGGCGAACAGCACGCCCTTCAGCTTCTTGTCGCGATGAGCGGCCTTCAGGTGTTCGGCGTGGAGATAGGCATCGCCGTCGAGTTCGATCTCGACGATCTCGATGCCGAGCGCGGCCATGATGTTGCGATAGGCCGGATAACCGGGTGCGGCGATGGCGACGCGGTCGCCCGGATCGAACATCGCCAGAAACGCCAGGTTGAAGGCGGCCGAGGATCCGGTGGTCACGGCGATCCGGCTGGGCGGGACATCGAGCCCGTAGTGGTCCGCATAGTGCTCGGCGATCGCCTTGCGCAGGCTGGCCAGACCCAGCGCATCGGTATAGCCGATGCGACCCATCTTCAATGCGTTCGCCGCCGCTTGCCTGACCCCGGCCGGCGCCGGGTCGGACGGCTGGCCAACGGCCATGGAAACGACCGGCACGCCCTTGGCCTTCAGCCGATTCGCTTCAGCCAGAATGTCCATGGCGTGGAACGGCTCGACTTCACCGCGACGCGAAAGCGATACAACCATTTGACCTCATTTCTTGTCGGCCCTTGGGTCGGCCCCCGGGTCGGCCCCTGGGTCGGCCTTGCCGACTGCCAGCGCCTAAGCTTTGGCGCCCGCGCCGCACAAATGCCCGATTGATGTGAGGATCACAAGTTCAGTAAAGTTTCAGTGCTGACTTTTCATCCTTCGCCTGCTCGTCTACCAGTGGACCTGCCATGTTGAGCCGACCCAAATCGACGATTGCCAGGGCAGCGCGCGTCTTCGCGACGCTTTCGCTTGCCGCGACGGTCGCTGTGACCGGCACGGTCAGCGCCTTCGCGCAAAACGTGCCGGTGGTGCGCGATGCCGAGATCGAAGCGCTGGTGCGCGATTACGCGCGGCCGATCTTCAAGGCGGCGGGCCTGCCGGAAGACGGCGTCAACATCGTGCTGGTCAACGATCAGAGCTTCAACGCCTTCGTTGCCGGGCGCCGCATGTTCATCAACACCGGCGCCTTGATGACGGCGGAGACGCCCAACGAGATCATCGGAGTCATCGCGCACGAAGCCGGCCACATTGCCGGCGGGCACCAGCAAAAATTGCGCAACCAGCTCGAACGCGCCAAGACGATGGCCATCATCGCGACGCTGCTTGGCGCTGGCGCGATGGTCGCCGGCGCCACCACCAACAGCCGGGGCCTCGCCGGCGCCGGCATGGGTGTTGCGGCTGGCGGCGGCGAGATGGCGCAGCGCAGTATCCTCGCCTATCAGCGCACCGAAGAGATGACCGCCGACCGCTCGGCGATAACCTATCTCAATGCCACCGGCCAGTCCGGCATAGGCATGCTGAAGACGTTCGACCGCTTCCAGAGCGCGTTGTCGCTGTCGGGGGCGCAGGTCGATCCCTATCGAATCAGCCATCCGATACCGCGGGACCGCATCTCCAATCTCGAAGTGCTGGTGAAGAAGAGCCCTTACGTCGACAAGGTCGACTCGCCGGCGCTGCAGCAGCGGCACGACATGATGCGCATCAAGATCGCCGCCTATATGGGAGGCCAGGCCGCCGCATCGCGGCTGATGCGCAAGAACCCGGGCAGCCTCGCCTCGCAATATGGCGACGCGCAGACGGCCTATCTTTACGGCAATCTGGCCAAGGCGCTTGCCAGGACCAACGCGCTGATCAAGCAACAACCGAAGAATCCCTATTTCCAGGAATTGCGCGGCGACATCCTGATGAAGGCGAACAGACCGAGGGATGCCGCGGAAGCCTTCGCCAAGGCCGTCAACCTCGATCCGGCGCGATCCGGACTGCTGCTGGTCTCTTACGGCCAGGCACTGATGGCCACCGGCACGCCCGATTCCCTGGAGAAAGCGGTGGTGCAGATCAACAAAGGCCTCGGGCGAGACCGGGAAAACACCGCGGGATACCGCTATCTGGCGCAGGCCTATGGCGAGCTCGGCAACATCCCGGCCGCGGATCTTGCAACCGCTGAGGGCCATTTCTATTCCGGCGCCTACAAGGATGCCAAAATCTTCGCTATGCGTGCGCAGATGAAAATGAAGCGCGGTGAGCCGGGCTGGGTCCGCGCGCAGGACATCATAAACTATGCACCATCAGGCAAGAAAAAGTGAACTTTCCGGCCGTGCGCGGTGACATATAGTCGGACCAATCGGTGCGGAAATCAGGCGAGAGGATTAGGGACAATGAACAAGGCAATTCTGCTGGGCACCACGGGAACGGCGGTCGCTCTCGCCATGCTGGGTTTCGGGTTCGTGACCGGAAATCCGCAGACGGCAAGGGCCGATGCCGCGCAGATCGCCCAGGCGGCATCCGCCGACACCAAGGTCGACCGCACGGAAGTCGAGGGCATCATCCGCGACTATCTCTTGAAGAACCCGGAAGTGCTGCTGGAGGCGCAGGAAGCGCTCGAGGCCAAGCAGAAAGAGGCGCAGAGGATTGCCAGCCTCAATGTCATCAAGGATGCCAAGGACGAGATCTTCAACTCGACCTTCGACGGCGTCGTCGGCAATCCGAACGGCAAGGTCACCATCGTCGAGTTCTACGACTACAATTGCGGCTACTGCAAACGCGCCATCGATGACATGCAGGCGCTGACGACAGCCGATCCGGACCTGCGCTTCGTGCTCAAGGAGTTCCCGATCCTCGGCCCGGATTCGCAGAAGGCGAGCGTCGTCTCGATGGCCTTCCACCTGATGATGCCGGAGAAATACGGCGAGTTCCACAACGCGCTGCTCGGCGGCCAGGGACGCGCCACCGAAGCGGCGGCCATCAAGGTGGCGCTTTCGCTCGGCGCCGACGAGGCAAAGCTGCGCGAGAAGATGAAGGACCCGTCGATCGCCGAGGCCCTCTCCAAGACCTATGACCTTGCCAACAAGCTGGCCATCACCGGAACGCCCTCCTATGTGGTCGGCAACGAGGTGGTGTTCGGAGCGCTCGGGCAGGCAGTGCTGGCGGAGAAGATCGAGGCTGCCAAGGCCGCACTCTGATCGATCACTGGCTTCGGCGCAGGCCATTTCCCACCTGTTGTGGACAGCGAAAGAACCCACTTGCGCTCTTTTCGCAGGCGTTTAAGCCCATTATAGAGGCCCAGTGCGCCAGTTGATGCCGGCGCCGGGAAAGGTCGGCATTTTGAAAACGGTTTTCGTCCTGAACGGTCCCAATCTCAACGCGCTCGGCAAGCGCGAGCCAGGCATCTATGGCGGCAAGACGCTTGCCGCGATCGCCGAAGATTGCAAGCAGGCGGGTGCGGCACTTGGGCTCGAGATCGATTTCCGTCAGTCGAACCATGAGGGCGACCTCGTCGACTGGATACAGGAAGCCGCCGACAAGGCTGTCGGCATCGTCATCAATCCGGGCGCCTACAGCCACACCTCGATCGCCATTCACGACGCCATCCGCTCCATCGCGCCATTGCCCGTCGCCGAAGTTCATCTTTCCAACATCCATGCGCGGGAATCATTTCGCCACGTCTCCATGGTCTCGCCGGTCGCCGTCGGCATGATCTGCGGGTTCGGGCCGCTCGGCTACACGCTGGCGCTGCAGGCGCTTGCCGCACGCCTATGACCGGCCAACAAACAGAAGGCTCGAAAATGTCGATAAAGAAAAACGGTGTTGACCAGCAGCTCATCCGCGATCTGGCGGGCATACTGAACGACACCAACCTCACCGAGATCGAGGTCGAGCTGGGCGACTTGAAGGTGCGCGTGTCGCGACAGGCGCCGGCCGTCCATGCGGTCGCCGCCTCGCCGCCCGCCTATGCGCCGCCGGCAGCGCAGCCGGCGGCCGCGGTCGTCCCGGCAGCGGCCGACGTCTCCAAGAATGCGGTGGCCTCGCCCATGGTCGGCACCGCCTACCTGGCGCCGTCGCCCGACGCCAAGGCGTTCATCGAGGTCGGCCAGCAGGTCAAGGAAGGCCAGACGCTGCTGATCATCGAGGCGATGAAGACGATGAACCAGATCCCCTCGCCCCGCGCCGGCACGGTGACGGCGATCCTGTTCGAAGATGCGCAGCCGGTCGAATATGGCATGCCGCTCGTCGTGATCGAGTAGAGCCGGGAACAGGCGAAAAATGTTCCAGAAAATCCTCATCGCCAATCGCGGCGAAATCGCCCTGAGGGTGCTGCGCGCCTGCAAGGAGCTCGGCATCCAGACCGTGGTGGTGCATTCGACCGCCGATGCCGACGCAATGCATGTGCGGCTCGCCGACGAGAGCGTCTGCATCGGCCCGCCGCCGTCGCGCGACAGCTACCTCAACATCCACCAGATCGTCGCCGCCTGCGAGATCACCGGCGCCGACGCGGTGCATCCCGGCTACGGCTTCCTGTCGGAGAATGCCAAATTCGCCGATATCCTCGCCGCGCACAACATCACCTTCATCGGCCCGAGCGGCGATCACATCCGCGTCATGGGCGACAAGATCGAGGCCAAGCGCACCGCAAAGCGTCTCGGCATTCCGGTGGTGCCCGGCTCCGACGGCGCGGTCACCGAGGAAAGGGAAGCAAAGCGTATCGCCGCCGAGATCGGCTATCCCGTGATCATCAAGGCATCGGCCGGCGGCGGCGGGCGCGGCATGAAGGTGGCGCGCAGCGAGGCCGATCTTGAAGTCGCCTTGCAGACGGCGCGCTCGGAAGCCGGTGCTGCGTTCGGCGACGACGCCGTCTACATCGAGAAGTACCTGGAAAAACCGCGCCACATCGAGGTGCAGGTGTTCGGTGACGGTGCCGGCCGCGGCGTTCATTTCGGCGAACGCGACTGCTCGCTGCAGCGTCGCCACCAGAAGGTCTGGGAGGAAGCGCCCTCGCCGGCGCTCAACGCCGAGGAGCGCGCGCATATCGGCGGCGTCTGTGCCAGGGCTATCGCCGATCTCGGTTACTCCGGCGCCGGCACCATAGAATTCCTCTACGAGAACGGCGAATTCTACTTCATCGAGATGAACACCCGCCTGCAGGTCGAGCATCCGGTGACGGAGGCGATCACCGGCATCGACCTCGTGCATGAGCAGATCCGTGTGGCCTCGGGCGGCGGGCTTTCGGTGCGCCAGGAAGATATCCGCTTCCAGGGCCACGCCATCGAATGCCGCATCAATGCCGAGGATCCGCGCACCTTCACCCCCTCGCCCGGCACGATCACCCATTTCCACACACCGGGCGGGCTCGGCATCCGGGTCGATTCCGGCGTTTACTCCGGCTACAAGATCCCGCCCTACTACGACAGCCTGATCGGCAAGCTGATCGTGCACGGCCGCAACCGCGTCGAATGCATGATGCGGCTGCGGCGGGCGCTTGACGAATTCGTCGTCGACGGCATCAAGACGACGCTGCCGCTGTTCCGGGATCTCGTCGGCAATGCCGATATTGCCAATGGCGAGTATGACATCCACTGGCTGGAAAAATATCTGGCCGAAGAGGATTAGGGCGTGAACTTATAGAATATGATAACGCGATGACCCGTCCCTACGCGCCAGGCTATCGCATCCCGACCGACCTGTTGCTCAAGGCCTATGCCTCGGGCGTTTTTCCGATGGCCGAAAGCGCCACCGATCCCGAAGTGTTCTGGGTAAGGCCGGAAACGCGCGGCATCATCCCGCTTGACGGTTTCCACGCGCCCAAGAGCCTGAGGAAGGTGATCCGGAAAAACCTGTTCGACATCCGTTTCGATTTCGACTTCGAGGCGACCATCGACGGCTGCGCCGAGAGGCGCGAGGAACGCCGGTCGACCTGGATCAATGCACCGATCCGCGAAGCCTATGTCGAGCTCCATCGGATGGGCCATTGCCATTCGGTCGAAGCCTGGCGCGAGGGTCGGCTCGTTGGTGGCCTCTACGGCGTATCGCTCGGCCGGGTGTTCTTCGGCGAAAGCATGTTCGCCAGGGAAACGGATGCGTCGAAGGTCTGCCTGGTGCATCTGGTCGAGCGCCTGAAGGAACGGCGCTTCGCGCTGCTCGACACGCAGTTCACCACCGAGCACCTCAAACGCTTCGGCGCGGTCGACGTGCCGAGAGGCAGATACGAAAAGATGCTGGCTGACGCGCTGAAGGGCGAAGCGATCTTTTTCCCATGATCTGCGGCAGGTCAGTTTTTTGCGACGGGCTCTAGAGGCGTCTGCGCGTGGAACATCATCTTCCAGCCATCTGCGCGATGGACATAGCCGGTGCTGACCAGCGCCGCATAAGGCTCGCCATTGTCGCGAGTGGCATGCGCCTCATAGGTTAGCATGACAATGTCGCTGCCCGGCTCGATGATGCCCTTGAGCTCGACATCGAGATCGCGCCAGCGGTTCGGATCCGTCGCGGTTTCGGCCAGATCGGCGTTGCTCATCGCCTGCGCCATCTGAGGGAAAGCCACCAGGCATTCGGTGTCGGCATTGGCTTTAAAATAGGCAGCGTCGCCCGTCCAGAACCCTTTTTCGAGCTCGAGAAGCTCGCCTTTGTTGGCCATCATGGGGACATCCTCCGCACGCCAGCCACTACCAACGCACGGACAACAGGGCGGTTCCAGAAGACTCAGCGTGCGATCCCGAACAGCCGATCCCGTGCGCCTGGCGTTCTAATTGGCCTTGGCCGCGTCGGGCGCCGGCACATCCGACTTCTGTTTGCATGCCTTAAGCCAGACGTCATAGACGGCGTGCTCGACGGCATTGAGGCCGGGGCTTTCGGCAAACATCCAGCCGGTGAAGATGCGGCGGATTTTCCGGTCGAGCGTGATCTCGTCGACCTCGACGAAGGAATCGGTCTTCGGCTCTTCGGTTTGCGGCCGCGAATAGCAGATGCGCGGCGTCACCTGCAAAGCACCGAACTGCACCGTCTCGTCGATATAGACATCGAAGGTGATGATGCGGCCGGTGATCTTGTCGATGCCGGCGAATTCGGCGACGGGATTGGTGATCCGTTCCGGTGCCGCCGGCGCTACTGGCGCCTCCGATGCCTCCGGTACCACTGGCGCCTCCGATGCCTCCGGTGCCGCTGGCACCTCCCATGCCTCCGGTGCCGCCGGCGCCTCCCATGCCTCCGGTGCCGCCGGCGCCTCCCATGCCTCCGGTGCCGCTGGCGCCTCCTGCGCCTGTGCAACGGCCATGCTGCAAGCGGCAAAAGCGGCGGCCGCCGTCAGTCCGCCTATCGAGATTCGGCTGAAAATGCTCATGCAAGGGTCCGGTGGTTTGCGCCCGGGTGATTCTGTCGCGCCCAAGGCTAGTCGCTGCTGTCAGATCGGCAAGCAACTAAACGCCAATTGTGGCGATAAAGGACCGATCCGCACCTTGACGAGCGGCGGCTACGACCCCGGCGTCCAGGCGTCGTAGTCGCCCGTCACCTGCGGGCGGTGCTGATTGGTCAGCACGGAACCCTTGGGGCGATAGGCGGCGGCACTTCCGGTAAGGTTCGGCTGATGCGGCTTTTGCCACTCGCGTGGCTTGTAGTTGTCGCTCGGCGGCGCGGCATCGACGCGATGATGCATCCAGCCATGCCAGCCGGCCGGAATCATCGAAGCTTCCGAATAGTTGCTATAAATGACCCAGCGGCGGGTGCGGCCTTCCGAATCGACACCACCTTCGTAATAGACGTTGCCAGCCTCGTCCTGTCCGACCTTCTTGCCATGCCGCCAGGTGTGAAAGCGCGTTCCCAGCGTCTGGCTGTTCCACCATGTGAAAAACTGCAGCAGGAAAGTTTTCATCCAAGTCCTCTTGGCAAGTCCTCGTGGCAAGTCTCGCGCAGCGGCAGCGGCGGCGCCTGTTTCCTGCTTATGGCGTCAGCCTATAGCGAAGGCAAGGGTTTTGCCGCAAGTGCCGCGCAAATGCTGACGTGAAACCGATGCAAGCCTTCACGTTCGCGGCGGCGCATGCCTTGCCAAGGCTGCCTCGTCTTTCTAAAGCTCTGCTCGCCCGGTGCTGTATCCAGCCTGGCGACGGTTGAGGGAGGTAAAGATGGCCGCGGACGCATCCGACCCCGAACTGCGGATCAGCGCCAACTCCATTCGCCTGCGCAAGGGCGGCGTGCCGATTGTCTGCCTCACCGCCTATACCTACCCTGTCGCTCGCCTGCTGGACGATCACGTCGACCTGCTTCTGGTCGGCGACAGCGTCGCCATGGTCCTCCATGGCCACAAGACCACGCTGGGCGCCTCGCTGGAGATGATGATCGCTCATGGACAAGCGGTGATGCGGGGTTCGGCCAGGGCTTGCGTGGTGGTCGACATGCCGGCCGGAAGCTATGAGGATACGGCGCGCCAAGCCGTCGCCTCTGCACGTCGGATCGCCAAGGAGACCGGTTGCCAGGCCGTCAAGCTGGAGGGCGGCGTCGCAGTCGCCCGGCAGATTGCGGCGATCGTCGCTGCCGGCATTCCGGTCATGGGGCATATCGGCTTGCAGCCGCAATCGGTGGAGAGCGACGGCGGCTACAGGATCAAGGGCCGGACGCAGGAGAATGTGGCCGCCCTTTTTCGCGACGCGGACGCTGTCGAAAAGGCCGGCGCGTTTTCGGTGGTCATCGAAGGCACGGTCGAAGCCGTCGCCGCCGACCTCACCCGGCACATGTCCATTCCAACCATCGGCATCGGCGCCAGCAGCGACTGCGATGGCCAGATCCTGGTCATCGACGACATGGTCGGCCTGACCGTCGACCGTGTGCCGAAATTCGTCAAGCAGTATGCCGACCTGCGCAGCACCATATCGCAGGCGGCGGCCAGCTATGCGGCGGAGGTGCGAAGCCGGACATTCCCCGGCCCGGGCCATGTCTTTTCCGCCACCGTCGACAAGGCAAAGCCATGAATTGGGGCAAAACATGAGCATGAGTCCCCGCGTCGTCGACAGCGTCGCCGCGCTTCGCGCACAGGTCCAGGACTGGCGTCGCGATGGCCTCAGCGTTGCCATGGTGCCGACCATGGGGGCGCTGCACGACGGCCATATCTCGCTGGTCGAGATCGCGCTCGAAAAGGCCGATCGCTGCGTTGTTTCGATCTTCGTCAACCCGACCCAGTTCGCGCCGAGCGAAGACCTCGACAAATATCCGCGCCAGCTCGCCCGCGATCTCGACCGGCTGGCCGAGGCCGGCGCAGAGCTCGCCTTCACCCCCGATGTGACGGAGATGTACCCTGCCGGCTTCGCCACGAGGATTTCGGTCGGCGGGCCAGCCGCCGGGCTGGAATCGGATTTCCGGCCGACCTTCTTCGACGGCGTCGCGACGGTCGTGGCAAAGCTCTTTCTGCAGGCATCGCCCGACTATGCGGTCTTCGGTGAAAAGGACTACCAGCAGCTTTGCGTCGTCAGGCAGCTCTGTCGCGACCTCGATCTGCCGGTGAAAATCATCGGCGCGCCAACGGTGCGCGACGCGCGTGGCCTCGCCATGTCATCACGCAACGCCTATCTCGGCGAAGCCGAGCTCGAGGTTGCGCGCAACTTCAACGTCGTCTTGCGCCAGACGGCCGCGGCACTTGCGGCAGGCGGCGACGAAGGCAGCACAACCGCCGAGGCCAGCGGCGCGCTCGTCAAGGCCGGCTTCGACAAAGTCGACTATATCGCCGCGCGCGAGAGCCTGACGCTCGCCCCATGGCGGCGAGGCCGCGACGGACGCCTGCTCGCAGCCGCCTGGCTGGGCAAGACCAGGCTGATCGATAATGTGGAAGTTCCCTCCACATAGTTTGCAGGCCCTCGCCCGAGGCGCGAATTGTGGCCGCCGCTGCGCTCAAGCTGATTTTTTGCACCCGGCACCGAGGTCTTTGTGAGCCTCATTTGCAAAATCCGGAACACCGGGCCGGCTCCGTTACAATTCGGCCAAAATCGTGGTGCGGTGCTGCGCGTTCCAGGAGTTCAGCATCATGCACGGCTGGAAAGAGAACGATTTCTGGCGCGGATCCCTAGTCTTGATACCGACACATGTCGAGCGGCTGCTCCCGTACCTGTTCCTCCTTGCCTTGATCTGCATCGCGGTCGTCTTCCGGCCGCTCCTGCCGGTCGATGAAACGCGATATCTCAGCGTCACCTGGGAGATGTATGTAAGCGGACAGATCTTCGTTCCGACGATGAATTTCGTGCCCTATCTGCAAAAGCCGCCGCTGCTGTTCTGGCTCATCGATCTGGCCTGGAACATTTTCGGCGCAAGCCGGATTGCCGCGATGCTCGTCATCTTCGTCGCGTCGTCGCTTGTCATCTGGCTGACGACGCGTTTGGCAAAAACCCTCTTTCCCGGGCGCGACGACATCGCAAGCCGTGTCCCCTGGCTCGTCGCCGGAAGCACCGCCTTCGTCATTTATTCGACCCTGATCCTGTTCGATATGCTGCTGACGGTCTTC
This sequence comes from Mesorhizobium sp. M9A.F.Ca.ET.002.03.1.2, assembly GCF_003952365.1. Lineage (NCBI taxonomy): Bacteria > Pseudomonadati > Pseudomonadota > Alphaproteobacteria > Hyphomicrobiales > Phyllobacteriaceae > Mesorhizobium > Mesorhizobium sp. M9A.F.Ca.ET.002.03.1.2. The sequence goes on from NZ_CP034443.1 coordinate 5,090,539, forward strand.
GTGCTCGCCGCGCTTTTGTCGTTGCTTACCTTTGCCAGGAGCGGCAATCGTTGGCACGCCGTGCTGGCGGGACTGTTCATCGGACTGGGTGTTCTGACGAAGGGTCCGGTGGTGCTCATCCATGTCGGCACCCCGATCCTGCTCTATCCGCTCTGGCGCGATCGGCAGGCCGGGCTGACGACGCCGAAATTCTTCGCCGGGGCCGGTCTGGCAATTCTCGCCGCATTGATTCCGGTGGCGATCTGGCTGGTGCCTGCGACCATCATGACGAAAGGCAACTTCGTCTACGACCTTGTCTGGAACCAGTCGGCAGGGCGTGTCACCGGCCATCTGCACAACTCCCATGGCCGGCCGTTCTATTTCTATGTCGCGCTAGCGCCGATCATGCTCATACCGTGGATATTCATACCCGACGTGTGGCGGCTGAAACTGGGCGCCCGGATACGTGGCCTGGTCGACGCGAGATCGCCGGACCTGCGCACATTGCGCCTGCTGTCGTTCTCGTTCGTTGCGATTTTGCTCATTTTCAGCGCGATATCCGGCAAGCAGCCTCATTATGTGGTGCCAACATTGCCATTTGTGGCCATTCTGTTCGCGTATTTCATGGCGGAGATTCCACTCGCGAGGCTTAGAAACCCGGCCTTCGCCCTGCTTGCCATTTTCGGCATCGGCCATGCCATGGCATCAGCGACCGTCTTCAAACGAGACGATCTCAAGCCGCTGGCCAGTTTCATCGACGAGCGAAAGGATGCGGACTGGGCTGTCGCCTTCGACTACCAGGACGAGGTCGGCTTCCTTGCCAGATTGCAAAAGCCGTTCGAAACAACCGACAATCCCGAGGGATGGCTCAGCTTCCATCCTGGCGGCTATGTCGTCGAAAAATCCAAGGCCCCGACCGCGTCGGGGCAAATCGCTTTCCGCCTTCGCGTGGAACGCGGCTACCTTCTCGTCCTCGAGGGACAACATTGACGGCGTGGCAACCGCAACGGACCGGCGCGGCCCGTGAAACACGACTGACCGCGACGTGCCCGGGCAGGCAGACCTATCCGATCGCCTTCTCGAAAATCAGCGCCGGCAACCCTGAGCCGCCGCCACAGTCGGCGGTGTTGCCGGCGGGCAGAAACCCTTTCGAGCGGTAGAAGGCGATGGCCGGAGCGTTTGCCTCTTCCACTTCGACACGCAGCGTCCGCGCCTCCGGAAAGCTGGCCCCGACCTCTTCCAGCAATGCCTGGCCGATCCCTTGCCTCTGCCAGGCCGGATGCACGTAGAGCTGGTTCAGCATGACGATCTTGGCATCCGTGGTGGCTGCGGCGAAAGCCATGCCGCCGATGCGCTTGCCGTCGTCCGCGATCAGGAATTCGGAATTCGGCCGTGCCAGCCGCGCCCTGAGCGAGGCGATCGAATGCCACTCGTCTGATATCTCGGTGACTTTGGCGGCACCATAGATGCTGTCGTAGGTGGCGTGCCAGGTTTCAACCAGCAACGCGCGGACCGCGGCAAGATCGCGCTCGCCAGCGGTGCGGACGAACATCATCCTATTCGATCCCGAGCTTTGCCTTGACCAGGTCGTTGACCGCTTGCGGGTTGGCCTTGCCGCCCGTCGCCTTCATCACCTGGCCGACGAACCAGCCGGCCATGGTCGGCTTGGCGCGCGCCTGCTCGACCTTGTCCGGGTTGGCTGATATCACCTCGTCGACCGCCTTTTCGATGGCGCCGGTATCGGTGACCTGCTTCATGCCGCGGCTTTCGACCAGCTGGCGCGGATCGCCGCCCTCGTTCCAGACGATCTCGAACAGATCCTTGGCGATCTTGCCGGAGATGGTGCCCTCCTTGATCAGGTCGATGACCGCGCCAAGCTGATCGGGCGAAACCGGAGCATTTTCAATATCCTTGCCGGCCTTGTTCAGAGCGCCCAACAGATCGTTAATGACCCAGTTGGCGGCGAGCTTGCCGTCGCGACCAGCGGCAACCTTCTCGAAATAGTCGGCGATCGCCTTTTCCGACACCAGGATCGAGGCGTCGTAGGTCGACAGGCCGAGCGAGGAGATCAGCCGCGCCTTCTTGTCGTCGGGCAGTTCAGGCAGATCCTTCGCCAGCGCGTCGACATAGGCCTGGTCGAACTCCAGCGGCAGGAGATCCGGATCCGGGAAATAGCGGTAGTCGTGCGCTTCTTCCTTGGAGCGCATCGAGCGCGTCTCGCCCTTGTTGGGGTCGAACAGCCGCGTTTCCTGGTCGATCTTGCTGCCGTCCTCCAGAATGGCGATCTGCCGGCGCGCCTCGTAGTCGATGGCCTGGCCGATGAAGCGGATCGAGTTGACGTTCTTGATCTCGCAGCGCGTGCCGAATTCGCCACCGGGCCTGCGCACCGAGACGTTGACGTCGGCGCGCAGCGACCCTTCGTCCATATTGCCGTCGCAGGTGCCGAGATAGCGCACGATGGTGCGCAGCTTGGTGACATAGGCCTTAGCTTCGTCGGCGGAGCGCATGTCGGGTTTGGAGACGATCTCCATCAGCGCCACGCCGGAACGGTTGAGGTCGACATAGGACATGGTCGGATGCTGGTCGTGCATCGACTTGCCGGCATCCTGCTCCAAATGCAGGCGTTCGATGCCGACCTCGATGTCCTCGAATTCGCCCTGCCGGTCCGGGCCGACCGAGACGGTCACCTTGCCCTCGCCGACGATCGGCTGCTTGAACTGCGAGATCTGATAGCCCTGCGGCAGATCGGGATAAAAGTAGTTCTTCCGATCGAAGACCGACTTGTGGTTGATCTCGGCCTTCAGCCCGAGGCCGGTGCGGATCGCCTGCTTGACGCATTCCTCGTTGATGACCGGCAGCATGCCCGGCATCGCCGCATCGACAAGGCTGACATTGGCGTTGGGTGCGGCACCGAAAGCCGTCGAGGCGCCGGAGAACAGCTTTGCCTCCGAGGTCACCTGCGCGTGGACTTCGAGGCCGATGATGATTTCCCAGTCGCCGGTGGCGCCTGATATCAGGCGTTTGGCGTCGGGCGTGCGGGTGTCGATGAGGGTCATGGTGATCCAGATGATTGTTGTTCAAATTGTCTGGCGTTGTCGGCCGACAAAATCAAGCGTTCGCTAGATCAATCGGCCGGAACTGGCAAGGGAGCCCCTGTTGGCCGAGATGCCCCTGTTGACCGAGATCAATGTCACCGACCTCCGACATGGCAATGATTGCCGGGGAGGCAGGAGTGACCGACATGAGTTTTCTCGACTATTTGATTTCAGTCGATGCCAGAACCGCATTGATGGGTCGCATGATGCAGAAGCTGGGCGTCGACCGGCAATTAAAAGCCGTGCCCGACCAGGCAGCCGTCACCAGCCGCGCCGTCGACCGCTGCCGTTCGTGCGGCCATCAGGACGAATGCGCGGTTTGGCTCGACGAAAACGAGCAACCGGACGATCCGCCGGACTATTGCCGCAACCGTGACCTGATCGCACGGCTGCAACATGCGGCCGGCCTACGCTAGAAACCGGCCCCCGCCGGCTGAGGAAACAAGCCGTCAGGCCGTCGCGATATAGGCCCTGATCTCCGCGGCCTCGCGCTCGACATCCTCGATGCGCCGCTTGACCACATCGCCTATGGACACGATGCCGTCAAGCAGGCCGTCCTTTTCCACCGGCAGATGGCGGAAACGGCCACTGGTCATGATCTCCATGACCTCGTTGACGGTGTGGTTCTCATTGCAGATCTTCACTTTGGGCGTCATTGCCGAACGCACCGCGATATCCAGTGCGGCGGCTCCTTCCCTGGCGAGGACCCGCACGACATCGCGCTCGGAAAGAATGCCGACGATCTTGTGATCGCCATTGGTGATGACCAGCGCACCGATCCTGTGTTCGGTCAGGATGCGAATGGCCTCGCTCAGCTTTTCGTTCGGCCCGAGCGTCAACACATCATGGCCTTTTTGCTCGAGAATTGCCTTAACAGTCATGGCGTCCTCCTCAGTCTCACTTGCCGGCTCCTGCCCTGACCGGCTTAGTGACAGACATCGTGCGCCGCGATCGATCGCATTTCAAGTGCGGCGCCTCGATGAGCATCGCATGACGTTGTCCCAAAACCGCTGCGCACTTTTTGGGCGACATGCTTCAGGCCATGGACTCATCCGCCTGCTGCCGCCGATCGAAAGCGCGCAGGCCGAAGAAGCCGGCGACAAAACCGCCAATATGGGCCTCCCAGGCGATCTGGCTGTCGATGCCGGGCGCGAAGGCCATGAGGCCGGTGACGAGATTGATCACCATCCAGATGGCGAGAAAGGTCACAACGCCGCGCGAGCGGAACACCGCCGCCATCGGCAGCGGCGCGCCGGCGAAGGCGGCTTTGCCGGACGAGCGGTCGATGCGGAAGCCAAAGCGGGCGGCGGCGCCCATCATGCCTGATATCGCACCCGACGCGCCGACCAGCGGCATCTGGCCGAGCGGATGCACGGTCCAGAACAGCACCACCGCCGCCAGCCCTGTCGCGGCGAAGAACAGGCTGAACCGAAGCGCGCCGAAGCGGTTCGCCAGCGGCGAGCCGAAAGCCGCCAGCCACACCATGTTGATGGCGAGATGGGCAAAGCCGCCATGCAGGAAGGCATAGGTGAACGGGCTCGAAAAAGCGTAGAAATCGAGATCGAAGCGACCGGAATAGCGGATCGGGATGAAGGCGGCCCGGATCAGCAGGGAGAAGTCCTGGTCGTCGGTGAGCCCATAGACCCGGATCAGGTGAACGACGACGCAGATGCCGATCACCGCCAGCACAACGGGCGGCAGGTTGAACACCGGCTCGCGGCCGATAGGCCCGCCCTCGCCCCGCTCGACTTCCGATGGGCTTGCTGGTTCGTTCATATGCCTTGCACTCGGTCCCTGGATTCGACTTCGCCAGCATCTAGGTCATGGCCAACCGAATCACAAAGGGCGAATCGCCCCAGCGAGCCAAAATGGGGGCGCGAATCAAAATGGGGCGCGAATCAAAAAGAAGCCGTCCAAGGTTGCCCTTGAACGGCTGGTCGAGCCCCCATGCTCCCCGAAACTCTTGACTGAAGTGCTGCCGATCGCTGCGAAACGACCGCTTCTGGAGTGGTTTTGGTGTGCCATGGACTTGGCGCGGGCGCAACGTAAACCACTTGTTAACCTTAATGACCCCCACCCGTGAACAAGTGTTAACGATGCTGGCACGCATCCTGCTCCGCAACGCATGTAGGTCCTCGGAGGGCGCCCTTCTGTTCACCGATGGGACATCAGACGACAGATTGCGCGGAGCAGCATAGCATGAACCAGAACGGATCGATCACGCTGTTCCATTATTGGAACCGGCTGCGTGACGGGCGCCCTGCCCCGAAGCGTTCGGAAGTCGAACCGGCCGACATCAAGTCGCTGCTGGCCGACACGTTCATCCTGGAAAAGGATACGCGTGGCGAAGCGGTGTTCCGGCTCGCAGGCACCAGGCTTTGCGCGGTCTATGGCCGCGAGCTCAAGGGGTTTTCCTTCCCGTCGCTGTGGCGGGAGAAGGACCAGCGGCTTGTCTCAAGGCTGATCCACGGCGTCTTGGACCAGAAATCCGTGGTGCTCATCACCTATGAAGGTTTCAGCCGCAGCAATCGCTCCAGCAAGTTCGAACTGCTCGCCCTGCCGCTCGACGGCGGCGTCGAAAATCCGCGCTGCCTCGGCGTGATAAGCGCCGCGGAAAAACCCTTCTGGCTGGGCGCGGATCCGATCGTCGACGCCTTGATCGATTCGATCCGCGCCGTCGATCCGGAGAAGGAGCCGATCTTCCCCAAGAACCGGCCGGCCATCGACGTCCCCTCGCTTGTCCCGTCGGAACTCGATCCGCCTGAAACGATTTCGGTGCTCGGCCACGCGCGCCGCATCCGTCATCTGGTCGTGTTCGACGGCGGGCGCGAGGAATAATCGCGAATCCTAAAGTAACGGTGCCAAGCTTTCCGCTTTGTTAACTTGCCTTGCTGTAATTTTCTGACGAAGTTCCTCGCATCAACGCGCGGAATGCCAAACGGGGTGTAGGCAGTCATGAGGTCAGCGGCGGTCGACACCGCGCCGTCTCGAGCTGAAAGGCGCAACTTTCAGCGCGTCCGCGTGAAGATCTACGGACGCTTCATGCTGGAGGATCGCACCGAACATCCGTGCCAGGTGGTCGATATGTCGCCGGGCAATGTTGCGCTTCGCACCGAGCGCATCGGTATGCCGGGCGAGAAAATCATCGCCTATATCGATCACATCGGCCGCGTCGAAGGCGTCGTCACCCGCATCCTGCAAGATGGTTTCGCGATGACGGTCATCGCGTCGGAACGCAAGAAGGACAAGCTCGCCGCGCAACTGACCTGGCTTGCCAACAAGCACGAGCTCGATCTGCCGGAAGACCGCCGTCACGAACGCGTGGCGCCGCGCAATCCGAGCAGCGTGCTTCAGCTCGCCGACGGGCGCCAGTACCAGTGCCGCATCATCGACCTGTCGCTTTCGGGCGCCGCGGTCGAGATCGACGTCAAGCCGGCAGTCGGCGTCCAGGTCATGCTGGGCACCATGCGCGGCCAGGTGGTGCGCCATTTCGAGGAAGGCGTCGCCATCGAGTTCGCCGTCATCCAGCGGCCAGAGACACTCGATTCCGAATTCAACGCACCCGGCGTCTGACAAACAGCAACACGCTGCCGCAATCGAACCGGCCTGTTTCCCAGATCCTATGGCCGATCAATCGCTTCAGACAAATGTCGGCTTCCAATCCTTGTGAAGGCGATCGATTGTCGATGTCGGCACTGTCCCTCATCTGGCTGCCGGCAGGCAGATGAGGGCAGCGCAAGCCTGTAGCGATTGCCCGGCCCATTTCGACCGTTTTTTGCTCCGGCTAGCCGACACGGCTTCGCGAAAAACGCCTCAACAATTTTATACTGAAATGATTCAAATTTTATGTTTATTCTATAGGCGTTTTACTTAATATCTACTTCGCGCTTTTGCGACGAATAAATCCAATCGTGTCATTGTCTCCTCAAACGGGGAGACTGGAACGATGACGAAGACGAGGGGCAAGCTGTTGCTCTTGGCAATGGCGATGCAGTTTTTCGCCGTGGGGACGGCGAACGCAGCGGGACCTGCCTTCATGCATACCGGCAGCCGCACCACCCAGCCGGTCGGTCATTACGAACTCTGCCAGCAGATCCCGCGGGAATGCAATGAACGGACGCCGAAGCAGGCGCCGGTCGAGCTGACCCGCAAGTTGTGGGCAAGGATCGTGAGCATCAACAATTCGGTCAACAGCGAGATTGCGCCGCGCACCGATATGGAACTGTGGGGCAAGGAAGAAGTCTGGTCTTATCCCAGCAGCGGGTTCGGCGACTGCGAGGACTATGCGCTGGCGAAGCGCCGCGCGTTGATGAGCATCGGCGTTCCGGCCGGCGACCTGCTGATGACGGTTGCGCGCCAGCCGAACGGAGACGGCCATGCGGTGCTGACCGTGCGCACCAGCCTCGGCGAGTTCATCCTCGACAATCTGGAAACCAGGGTGCTGTCCTGGACCGACACCGACTACACCTACCTGAAGCGCCAATCGAGCCGGAATTCGGGCGCTTGGGTGACGATCAACGACGGCCGTTCCGACGCGGTCGCCAGCGTCCGCTAAGGACACGACGCAAAAACCCGGTCGAGTCCCCACCCTCCCCGTCCCAACGACCGGGTTTAGGAGCCGGCCCCGTCCCCGGGCCGGCTCCACCGTTTCAAGTGACACCGGGGTTCCCGGTGGTGACAATCCGACTGGCACACGAGCAGATAAGGCATCCTTCCCTGGCGCATGCTATGGCTCAGTGCTGAGACGGAGGCGACGATGACGTGGTTTCTGCGCAACTGGATGTATGCCGGATTCATCGCAGGGCTGTTTTTGCTCGCGATCACACCGATCCTCGCCGACGCGCTAGTCCTTCCCGTGCTCTTCGTCTATTTGCAGCTCCCGGCCTACATGCTCCACCAGTTGGAGGAGCACCACGACGATCGCTTTCGCCGGTTCATAAACGACGGAGTGGCCGGCGTACGGGAGGCGCTGTCGACGCCAGCGGTTGTGGTCATCAATGTCGGCGTGTGGGTGGTGAACCTGATCGCGCTCTATCTTGCCCGCTTTGTCGATCTCGGCTGGGGGCTCATCGCCATCTATCTCACGTTGATCAACGCTCTGGTCCACATACTCGCGGCGATGGTCCAGCGCCGTTACAATCCGGGGCTGGTTACGGCCGTCGTACTGTTCCTGCCGGTTGGGCTTTATGCCCTGATGGTCATATCGCGCATGCCGGATGTCACGACGGCGATGCATGTCGTGGCTCTTGTGTTTGCGATCCTCGCCCACGCCGCGATTGGCGTGCATGTGAAACGGCGCGCGGCCACGCTGTCTGCGGGAGCGGCGCGAACACGCGCGGATCAGTCGTCCACGTAGAAGGCTGGTGAAGCGCTTCGTCTGCCCCATTTGGCAGACAGCAGCCAGTTGATCGAGTTTGCCCCCCGCGTCGCCCATCCACCAACCTTACGCCGATTTAATGTGCAAGCGAGCGGGAGAATTGCCATAAAGCCATGATATCGACGAGGCACCCTAAGTGTTGGATCGTGCCGTCGCGTCTACTTTACCTAGGGAACGGTAGACGGAGGTTCTTTTGCCAACCGGAGTGCCGATGGCCGCCTGGAAACAGATCGTTTTTGCACTTGCGATCCTCATCGCGGCCGCGGCCGCCTGGGTTCGCTTCTTTCCAGGCGCGCCGGATGTGCTGGCGCGCTGGGGGATCGACTGGGTTTATGCCGCGACGCCTCCGACGGGCGCCGTCGACAAGGCCGGGCAAGCAGGCGGCCGCAACGGCGCCGGCCAGCAGGTGACGGTCGTCGCATTGCCGGCGGCCTCGGCCACCATCAACGATCGCCTGCAGGCGATCGGCACCGGTCGCGCCAACGCCTCGGTGACGGTCAATCCCTACAGTACCGGCCGTCTCATCGAGTTCCTGGTCGAGTCCGGCGCCCATGTCGAAAAAGGACAGGTGATCGCAACCCTCGATTCCGACGCGGAGGAGATCGCACAGGACCGCGCCAAGGTTGCCTTGCAGGACGCGCAAGCCAAGCTCGACCGGGTCAAATCGCTGCGGGCTTCCAACGCCGCGACAGCAGTCGCGGTTGCCGATGCCGAAGTGGTGCTGGCCAATGCCAGGCTGGCGCTTCGCGACGCGGAACTGACCTTGCAGCGACGCTCGATCGTCGCGCCGATCGCCGGCGTCGTCGGTATCCTGCCGATCGCCGCCGGCAACTATGTGACCAGCCAGTCGGCGGTCGCCACGCTCGACGACCGCTCCAGCATACTGGTCGAATTCTGGGTGCCGGAACGCTTCGCCGCCGCCGTCAAGGTCGGCGCGCAACTGTCGGCAACGCCGATCGCCAATCCCAACAAAGCCTATACCGGCACGGTTTCCGCCATCGACAACCACATCGACGAAGCCAGCCGTACCCTTCTGGTCAAGGCAAAGATCGCCAATCCGGCCGATTCGCTGCGTGCCGGCATGTCCTTCCAGATCACCATGAAGTTCCCCGGCGACAGCTATCCGGCGGTCAGCCCGCTGGCGATCCAGTGGGGTTCGGACGGTGCCTATGTCTGGGCCATCGTGGACGGCAAGGCCAAGCGGGTGGCCGTGCGCATCATCCAGCGCAACACCGAGACCGTGCTGATCGACGCCCCGATCGTCAGCGGCGACATGGTAGTGACCGAAGGCACCCAGAGCGTCAGTGAAGGCGGCGAGGTCCGCATCGCCGGCGAAGAACAGCGCGCCGCGGACGCCGACGGCTGATGACCACAACCAACAACGCCGCCAGCGACACAGGCCTCACCGCGCTGTTCATCCGCAGGCCGGTGATGGCTTTCGTCCTGAACACATTGATCGCGGTTGCCGGCCTTGCCGCCTTTTACGGTGTCGAGGTTCGCGAACTGCCTGATGTCGACCGCGCCGTCATCACCGTTTCCACGACCTTCGACGGCGCCGCGGCCGAAACCGTCGATCGCGAGTTGACCGACACGATCGAGGGAGCGGTCGCCCGCGTCTCCGGCGTCAAGTCGATCTCGTCCACTTCGTCCTTCGGCTCGAACCGCGTCACCATCGAGTTCAACGATGGTGTCGACCTCGACGTCGCCGCCTCCGATGTGCGCGATGCCGTCGGCCGCGTCGCCGACCAGATGCCGGACGCGGCGGATGCGCCACGAATCGTCAAGGCCGATGCCAATTCCGAGCCGGTGATGCGGCTGGCCGTCACGTCCGACACCATGCCGGTGCAGGACATGACGGTGCTGGTCCAGGACCAGGTCGAGGACACGCTTGCCGCCGTGCCTGGCGTTGCCGACGTCCAGGTCTATGGCGACCGTGACAAGATCTTCCGCATCGATGTCGACCAGAACAAGCTCGCCAGCCTGGGCTTCACCGTCGCCGATCTCAGGGCGGCGCTGGCCTCGGTCGCGTTTGACTCCCCGGCGGGTTCGATCACCTCGACCAACCAGGATCTCATCGTGCGCACGACGGCGGACGTGACCACGCCGGAGGAGTTCGAAAACCTCATCATCGGCGGCACGACACGCATCCGCGACGTCGCCACCGTCACGCTCGGCCCCGACATCGGCCAGACCTCGCTGCGGTCGAACGGCAAGAACGGCATCGGTCTCGGCATCATCCGCCAGGCAGAATCGAACACGCTGGATATTTCGACCGGCGTGAGGGCCGCTGTCGACAAGCTGCAGGCGGATCTGCCCCAGGGCATGTCGATCAAGGTCACCAGCGACGATGCGGTCTTCGTCAACGGTGCGGTGCATGAGGTCGAGATCGCGCTCGGCCTGTCCGTCTCCATCGTGCTGATCGTCATCTACGTCTTTCTCCTCGACTGGCGCGCAACGCTCATTCCGGGGCTTGCTATGCCGGTCGCCATGATCGGGACGATCGCCGCGATCTATCTCGCCGGCTTCTCGGTCAACATATTGACGCTGCTCGCTTTGGTGCTGGCGACGGGCCTGGTCGTCGACGACGCCATCGTCGTCCTGGAAAACATCGTGAGACGACGCAACGAAGGCATGGGACCGCGCGCCGCAGCCGTGCTTGGCGCCCAGGAAGTGTTCTTCGCTGTCATTGCCACGACGCTGACGCTGGTCGCCGTCTTCGTGCCGATCTCCTTCCTGCCGGGCCAGACCGGCGGCCTGTTCCGCGAATTCGGCTTCGTGCTCGCCATATCGGTGCTTCTGTCGGCCATCGTGGCGCTGACCCTTTGTCCGATGCTTGCCTCGCGCATGCTGTCGGCCGCGCCGCTTCACCACGAAGGCGGCAACGGCGTCGGCGCCCGCATCGGCGGTGCGCTGAACACGCTCTACCGGCGCTGCCTGCGCATCTGCCTCGACGCGCCGTGGATAGTGCTTCTGGTCGCGGCGCTGTTTGCAGCCACCGCCTTCACGCTCTTCGGTACGATCCGCCAGGAACTGACGCCTACCGAGGACCGTGCCGTCGTGCTCATGCGCGTCGACGCGCCGCAAGGCGTCAGCCTCGACTACACGGCCGAACAGATGCAGAAGATCGAAAGACTGATCCAGCCGCTGCGCGATTCCGGCGAAATCCGCAACACGTTCGAGAGCGCCGGCCGGAACGGCGCCTACAATGCCGGCTTCATGGTGATGACGCTGGCGCCATGGGACGAGCGCACCCGCAGCCAGCAGCAGATCATGGCCGACATCAGCCGGCTCACCCGGCAGGTGCCGAGCGTGCGCGTCTTTCCGATGCAGCCCAACAGCCTCGGTATTCGCGGCGCAGGCAACGGCCTGCAGTTCGCGCTGGTCGGCAACAACCGCGCGGCGCTCGGCGAGGCCGCGGGGAAGATCATCGCCGAGATGCAGAAGGATCCCGGCTTCCAGTCGCCTCGGCTCTCCGTCGACCCGACGCAACCCCAGCTTTCCGTGGCCATCGACCGCGAGCGCGCTTCCGACCTCGGCATCGACATCACCGGGCTTGCCAACACCTTGCAGGCCATGCTCGACGGCAATGATGTCGTCGACGTCTATATCGCGGACCGCAGCTACGGGGTGAAACTCGTCTCGACGACCAACCCGATCAACGATCCGACCGATCTGGAGAACATCTTCCTGAAGACGGCCGACGGCCGCTTCGTGCCGATGTCGACCATCGCCGCCTTGACCGAGCGCGCCGTGCCGCCCTCGCTGACCCGCGAGCAGCAACAGCCGTCGGTGGCCATCACCTCCAACCTGAGCGGCGATCTCGCGCTCGGCCAGGCGCTCACCCGCGCCGTGGCAATCGCCACGCCGCTTCTGCCGCCGGGCAGCCGCATCGTGCCTTTGGCCGAGGCGGCGACGCTGGGCGAAACCAACAGCGCCATGATCACCATCTTCGGTTTTTCGCTGGTCATCATCCTGCTGGTGCTCGCCGCCCAGTTCGAGAGCTTCGTCAGCGCCATCATCATCATGGCGACGGTGCCGCTCGGCCTGGCCTGCGCGATCTTCGCCCTTCTGCTCGGCGGCACCAGCCTCAACGCCTACAGCCAGATCGGCCTGGTGCTGCTGGTCGGCGTCATGGCCAAGAACGGCATCCTGATCGTCGAGTTCGCCAATCAGTTGCGCGACCGCGGGCTCGGCGTGCGCGAGGCGATCGAGCAGGCTTCCACCATCCGGCTGCGGCCGGTGATGATGACGATGATCTGCACCGTGCTTGGCGGCGTGCCGCTGGTGCTGGCGAGCGGCGCCGGCGCCGAGGCGCGCATCGCGCTCGGCTGGGTGATCGTCGGCGGCCTGGGGCTGGCCACCGTCTCGACGCTGTTCCTGACGCCGGTTGCCTATCTGCTGCTCGGCCGCTTCGTGACGCCGAAGGTGGAAGAGGCATCACGGCTGAAGCGCGAGCTTGAGGAAGCCGCCTACACCAATGTCGAGCCGGCGGAGTAGGTTCGGTCAGGCCGCCTTCAGCATCGCGGCGGGGAGGTGTTCCCGAGCATCCAGCACTTCCATGCCAACGATGCGGCCTTCAGCATCATAGTCGAGGACTATGCCTGCGGAAACTTCCTCGCTTTCCCGGATCGCCTCCGAGGAGAGACGGATATAGGCAGCATTGGCTTCCGGATCATATTCGAGTTTCAGCGTCATTTCGGCCTTCTCGGCTCCGGCACTTTACCCGTGGCAACGATGACCGTACTTCGGGTAGCCTTGCCAACGCGAGCCCCTCACCCGGATGGCGAGAAGGCGCGGAGGAGTTGCAATGAGCTATCTGGACGAACTGTTTTCGGTCGCCGGCAAGACCGCGCTGGTGACCGGCGCTGCAACCGGCATCGGCCGCATGGCGGCGGCAGCACTGGTCAGGGCCGGCGCCACCGTGATGATCGCCTCGCGCAAGGGCGAGGATTGTATCAAGGTCGCCGGCGAATTGAACGGCCTCGGCGGGCCCGGCCGAGCCGAGGGGTTTGCCGGCGATGTTTCCAGCGAGGCCGGTATCGCGGCACTGGTCGCCGAGGTCAAGGCGCGGACAGAGCGGCTGAACATCCTGGTCAACAATGCCGGCATTTCCTGGGGCGCGCCGCTGGAAAGCTTCCCCTACCATGCCTGGGCCAAGGTGTTCGGTGTCAACGTCACCGCCGTCTTCCACCTGACGCGCGAGCTTCTGCCGCTACTCGATGCCGCCGCCAGCGATGCCGATCCGGCCCGGGTGATCAATCTGGGCTCGGTGATGGGTACGCAGCCGCTGGCCGACGACGCTTATTCCTACTCTGCCTCGAAGGCTGCGGTTCATCATCTGACGCGCACCTTGGCGATCGAGTTCGCGGCCCGCCGCATCACCGTCAACGCCTTCGCCCCCGGCCCCTTCCAGAGCCGGATGACGGCTTTCGCCACCGCGACCGAGCAGCAGGCAAGACATGTCGGCGGCCATGTTCCGCTTCGCCGCATCGGCGCGCCGGATGACATTGCCGGCGCAACGCTCTATTTGTGCAGTCGTGCCGGCAGCTACGTCACTGGCGCCATCCTGCCGATCGATGGCGGGCAATCGGTGCAGCATGGGCTGACACTGTTCAAGGAATGAAGGAAGCCGCTCGCGCCCCGGGCGGTTAAATGGAGGACATCAGCTTGGAACCGATCAGTCTCGATGTGCTTCTGGCCAGCGTCGGCAAGGAAGTCGGCGTGTCGCCGTGGCGGGTGGTCTCGCAACGCATGATCGACCAGTTCGCCGATGCCACCGACGACCACCAGTTCATCCATTGCGATCCGGAGCGCGCCAAGCGCGAGACGCCGTTCGGCGGCACCATCGCGCATGGCTTCCTGTCGCTTTCGCTTTTGTCGGCGATGACCTTCGAGACCATGCCGCCGCTCGAAAACAGCAAGATGGGCGTCAACCATGGCTTCGATTCGCTGCGCTTCCTGGCCCCGGTGAAGACCGGCGCCCGCATCCGCACCCGTTTCGTGCTGGCCGACGTCAAGGTCAGGCCATCGGGCTGGGTGCAGACGGCGCACGACGTGACCATCGAGATCGAGGGTTCGAAAAAGCCGGCATTGACCGCGCGCTGGCTGACGCTGACGCTGATCGAACGCCAGCCAGAGGCGGTATAATGGCGCGAAATGGCGAGGCGGCGGGGCAACATCGGTAACCCTGTTGGGGCGATCATCTTGTCCAATTCCGTACAGCGTATATAAATTAGCCAGCCACCAACCGACACCGCCAACAACCAAGGCAGGCGAAAATTGCCGCTCAGCGTCCAGACACGCCGCGAGAAACAAAAGGCCGAACTGCGCTCCGAACTTGTCGCTGCGGCGCACAAGCTCGTGCAGGAGGAAGGCTATGAGGGCCTCACCATCCGCAAGCTGGCCAAGCGCGTCGGCTATGCGCCGATGTCGGTCTATTCCTATTTCGCCGACAAGCAGGACATCTTGTTCGCGCTGGCCGAGGATGCGTTCCAGACTTTGGCCAAGCGTATCGAGGATCACCCGGCCGACGATCCAATCGAGGCGCTAAAGGTGATCATGACCGAATACGCGGCCTTCGGACTTGGCAATCCCAACGAATATCGCACGGTGTTCATGACCGAAAAGGTCAAGCCCCCGGAAGGCAAGACCTTCGCCGAGATGCAAGAGGGCAATCCGTTGATGAAGGTGCTGATCGAAAGGGTCGAGGCCTGCGTTGCCGCCGGCAAGCTCAAGGGCGATCCGCGCGCCATCGCCACCATGCTGTGGGCGGTTGGCCACGGCACGATCTCGCTGCTGATCACCTTTCCCTTCTATCCGTTCGGCGACCAGCAGGCTTTCGTGACGCGGATGTGTGACTTCGCGCTTGCCGCGCTGGCCACGCAGGACGTGCCGCCGCTGACGGAGGCGCCGGTCAACTGCTGCCCGTAAACCAACGATCACCTTGGGCGAAGGGCGAGATTAACAGTCTCGGCCGCCATGCTCATGCGGCTCGCACGCCTTTCCTGCCTTTCGAATCTCAGCGTTTCAAAATTATCGTACATGTACGATTTCTTCTTGAACTCCGCATTCGCCGGCCGTATCTGTACGTTATGCCGTACATGTACGAATTCAATTCAGCCACCGAAACTGGAGACAGATCATGAAAAAGACAATCCTCGCCCTCGCCGCCGTACTGGCATTCTCGGGCGCGGCCTACGCTAGCCAGAACCAGCCCGGCAAGCAGGCGCCGGACGCGGCCTGCGTCGACGCCAGCGTCAAGCTCGACTGCGGTGCGACCGGCTCGGTCGAAAAGGCAGGCGCGGCCAAGGGCTCGACTGAAAACAAGGACCCGCGGCTCGGCATCGACATCGATCCGTGGATCGTGCCCAGCACGTTCTGAGGTTCGAAAACAGATGGGCGGCAGGAAATCCTGACCGCCCGGTTTCGCGGCCATTTCAGCCCGGCCCGCTGGAGCTGGTTGGAAGCTATTTCCTGCGCTTCTTCATTCCGGCCACGCTCTTGGCCTTGCCGGGCTTTGCAGGAGCGCCCGAGATCGAAGTCCCGGTGATCGACACCGGATCGCTGGCGGGAAACGTATCCTCGAGCCCTTCCTCGAGTTCCTCTTCAATGTTCGGTTCTTGATGTTGCTCGTGTTCGAGAGAACGCACGGCCGACGTCTTCTGGACCGGTGACTTCGGCGCGGATTTCGACGGCATCGATATTCTCCCTCGACTTGCTCGGGCAAACGGTCGAGTGCAGCGAATGTTCCTAAGCCGCCGCGTCGCCTGCCGCCTCAGACAGGAAAGTAAAGACATAGTCGGAGAAGGAACGCCAGCATTCGACCCGGAAAGTGTTTGTCGCGGTGCGCAACAGCACGATCTCGACCTTGCCCAGAATGGTGCGCGAGGCCGCGCCCACGGGAAAGGCGCCGAGCGACAGATCCTGCGGACAGCCTGAATTGATCGTCGCCGCCGCTGCAGGGCCGGCGACTGATATGGCGATGTTGCGATGCGAGATGCCGACCGCCGAATGCAGCGCGGTGACTTTCGCGCACTCGGCGAGCGGATCCCTGCCGGCCTCGTCGATGATCAGCCATTCGTCCGGTCCGAGCCATAGCGCCGTGCGGCCGGCTTTTGCGGCTGACGTCTTCGGTTTTCTCGGCAAGGTCACGCCAAGCGCCTTGGAAAGCGCCGCGACGGACGCGTCCGGCGCACGCAGCGAAATGCGCTCCGCCGGTGGCAACACAGCAAGCGTCACGCCAGCGGCGGAAAGCTCCTGGCCGGCGAGCGCGGCGCGGCGTCCGGCCGGCGTGGGAGCAGCAATTTTGTTAGCAGCAGCCTTAGCCATTAAGGCGCCCCCCTTCTCGTCGAAGAACACCATGCCGGTGACCTCCACCTCGATCGTTCCGTCAGGCATCGGCACATAGAGCGTTTCGCCCATCCGGTCGCGGCCGCCGGCAACCAGAGCCAGCGCGATCGAGCGGCCGCAATTTTCCGACCAGTAGCTGGAGGTGACATGGCCGATCATTTTCATCGGGATCGCCTGCTTCGGATCAGCGACGATCTGCGCGCCTTCTTCCAGCACCACCTTGGGATCCTTGGTCTTCAGGCCGACAAGCTGCTTGCGGCCCTTGGCGACGAGATCCGGCCGCGCCATGCCCCTGATACCGACAAAGTCGGTCTTCTTCTTGCCGACCGCCCAGTCGAGGCCGGCATCGTTCGGCGTCACCGTGCCGTCGGTGTCCTGGCCGACGATGATGTAGCCCTTTTCGGCGCGCAGCACGTGCATCGACTCGGTGCCGTAGGCGCAGGCGCCATGCTTCTGGCCCTCGGCCCACAGCGCTTCCCAGACGGCCTGGCCATAATCGGCCGGCACGTTGACCTCGAAGCCGCGTTCGCCGCTGAACGACATGCGGAACAGCCGTGTCGGCACGCCGCAGATCCTGCCCTCGCGCACCGACATATGCGGCAGCGCCTCGTCCGACATGTCGATGCCTTCGACCAGCGGCGCGATGATGTCGCGTGACTTCGGCCCTTGCACGGCGATGACAGCCCACTGCTCGGTGATCGAGGTCAGCCAGACATTGAGATGCGGGAACTCGGTCTGGAGATAATCTTCCATATGGTTCATGACACGCGGCGCGCCGCCCGTCGTCGTCGTCACATGGAAGCGGTCCGGCGCCAGTCTGCCCACCACGCCGTCGTCATAGATGAAACCGTCCTCGCGCAGCATGATGCCATAGCGGCAGCGGCCGGGCTCCAGTTTCTCCCACGGGTTGGTGTAGAGCAGTTCCATGAACTTCGCCGCATCCGGCCCAACCACCTCGATCTTGCCCAGGGTCGAAGCGTCGAACAGGCCGGCCGTCTTGCGCACGGTGACGCACTCACGATCCACGGCGGCATGCATGTCCTCGCCCGCCCTGGGAAAATACCAGGCGCGCTTCCACTGGCCGACATCCTCGAACGCCGCACCTTGGGCCTCTGCCCAGGGGTGGATCGCCGTCTTGCGCGTCGGGTCGAACAGCGGACCCCGCGCGTGTCCGACGATCGAGCCGAAGGTCACCGGCGTGTAGGGCGCCCGGAACGTCGTCAGGCCGACTTGCGGGATCGGCTTGCCGAGTGTCTCGGCAGCGATAGCCAGGCCGTGCATGTTCGACGTCTTGCCCTGGTCGGTCGCCATGCCGTTGGTGGTAAAGCGCTTGACGTGCTCGATCGAGTGCATGCCCTCATGCACCGCCTGGCGGATGTCCTTGGCGGTGACGTCGTTCTGGAAATCGACGAAGGCCTTGACCGTCGTACTCGGCCCGGCGCCGGGCGCCGCACCCAGCATGCCGCGCGACCAGCTCTCGCCGGCGTCGACCTTCGGCTTGGTTCCCTTGACCGCGCTGGCGCCGGCGTCCTTCGCTGCCTCGGCGCCCGCCGCATAGGCCTCGTCGATCGTCGCCGACAGCCCGTCGGTGCCGTTGCAGGCGCCGACCGAGACGCAGTCCTGCGCGTAAGTGCCGGGCACGAAGCGCTGGGTCTCGTCGTTGAAGGCGACCTTGCCGCGCGATTGCGAGAACAGATGCACCGAAGGTGTCCAGCCGGCCGACATCAGGATCGCGTCGACGGGAATGGTGCGCTCGCCGCCGCCATTCTTCGGCTGCACGGTCATCGACGACACCCGCAATTTGCCGCTGGCGCGGATCACCGCGCGGCCGAAATTGACCTCGATGCCGAGCGCCCTCGCCTCGTCGATCACCGGTCCGGTGGGATGGTCGCGCAGGTCGACGATGGCCGCCACGTTGACGCCGGCCTTCTTCAGGTCGATCGCTGCCGCATAGGCTGAGTCATTGGCAGTGTAGACGCCGACATTCCTGCCGACGGCGACGCCATAATGGTTGAGAAAGGTGCGCGCCGCCGACGCCAGCATGATGCCCGGCCGGTCGTTGTCGGCGAACACCATGTGCCGCTCGATCGCGCCCGTCGCCAGCACCACGCGTTTGGCGCGGATCTGCCACAGCCGCTCGCGCGGCAGCTCGCGGCCGGGATTTTGCAGATGGTCGCTGACGCGCTCGACCAGCCCGACGAAATTCTGCGCGTAATAGCCGAAGGCCGTGGTTCGGGAGAGCACTTGGACATTGTCCATGGCCTCGAGCTTCGCGACCGCCGCCTGCGCCCAGGCAAAACCGCCCTGCCCCTCGATCCGCGCGCCGCTCTCGAAACGCAGGCTGCCGCCGAAATCCGCCTGCTCGTCGGCAAGGATGACGCGCATGCCGGTCTCGGCCGCGGCAAGCGCGGCGGCGATGCCGGCAGCACCTCCGCCAAGCACCAGCACGTCGCAATGGGCAAAGCGCGCCGAATAATGGTCGGGATCGGGTTGGTCGGGGGCTACGCCAAGGCCGGCCGCTGCCCGGATCTTGGGTTCGTAGAAGGTCTTCCAGGCGGCCTTCGGCCACATGAAGGTCTTGTAGTAGAAACCGGCTGAAAACAGCGGCGAGGCGATGTCGTTGACAGCGCCGACGTCGAAGGACAGCGAGGGCCAGCGGTTCTGCGACTGCGCCGTCAGCCCGTCATAGAGCTCCTGCACGGTGGCGCGGACGTTCGGCGTCTTCCTGGCCGCGTCGCGCTTGATCTCGACCAGCGCATTGGGCTCCTCCGCGCCGGCCGACAGGAAGCCGCGCGGCCGGTGGTATTTGAACGAGCGGCCAACCAGATGGACGCCGTTGGCAAGCAGCGCCGAGGCCAGCGTGTCGCCCTCGACGCCGGCATAGGACTGGCCGTCGAAACTGAAGCGGGCCGTCTCCGCCTGCTTGAGGCGCCCGGCGCCGGGAATGCGGAACACGGCATTCATTTGGAGGCTCCCGGCAACTTCGAGGGCTTCGGCTCGCCGGCCTTGTAGGTCATCAGGAACCTGTCGCTGACGGTGTCGCGCACCGCGTTGAAGAACCGCGCGCAGCCATGCATGTGCCGCCAGCGCTCATAGATGATGCCTTTGGGGTTCGAGCGGATGAAGAAGAACTTTTCGAAGTCGTCATCGGTCTCGCCGGCCATGTTTGCCGAACGCGCGATATGCGCCTCGCCGGCGTTGCGGAACTCGAGTTCCGGACGCTCTTCCTCGCAATAGGGGCAGCGGATGAGAAGCATGGTTTTCCTACAATTCGCCGTGGCCGACGCGGGCGCCGGCCGGTTGATCGCAAAGCCTCTGGCCCAATATCGCGAAGGGCGCGACGAGCCGGATGCGCTCTTCGACGCTTGCCGCGGAGCGAAAAAGCGCGCGGTTCGCCATGTTGCCGATGGTGAGCTGGATCGGATCCGTCGTGACGATGACGCCGCGTGGCTCGAATGGCTCGTCCTCGTCCAGATCGGATGGCCGCCCCTCAAAGAAGGAGACTATCCTTTGGCCGCCGCTCCAGACGCAGGCCAGAATGCCGCCGTCGACGGAAAACGGCCATTCCGTCTCGTTTCCTGCGCGGCTGATCGGCTGTATGCGCACCTCGTCCGGCGACGGAAAATGGAACAGGCCCTGCTCGCCCGCGAACATCAGCGGCATGGCGACAGCTATCTCGGCCATCATCAGTGCGCCACCGCCGCCGCCGCCGCCTCGTCGATCAGGCGGCCGGTGCGGAAGCGCTCGATCGTGAAGGGTGCGTTGATCGGGTGCGGATCGTCCCTGGCGATAGTGTGGGCGAAGACATGGCCCGAGCCCGGCGTCGCCTTGAAGCCGCCTGTGCCCCAGCCGCAATTGACATAGAGACCGGGCACCGGCGTCTTGGCCAGGATCGGCGAGCGGTCGGGCGTCACGTCGACGATACCGCCCCAGGAGCGCAGCATCTTCATGCGCGTGAAGATCGGGAACATCTCGCAGATCGCGTCGAGCGTGTGCTGGAGGATGTGCAGACCGCCGGTCTGCGAATAGGAGACATATTGGTCGGTGCCGGCGCCGATGACCAGCTCGCCCTTATCGGACTGCGAGATATAGGCGTGTACCGTGTTCGACATCACCACGCACGGCACCACCGGCTTGACCGGCTCCGACACCAGCGCCTGCAGCGGATAGCTTTCCAGCGGCATGCGCACGCCGGCCATGTTCATGATCACCGAGGAATGGCCGGCAGCAACGACGCCCACCTTCCTGGCGCCGATGAAGCCGCGCGTCGTCTCGACGCCGGTGACGGCGCCGTTCGGCGCTCGCTTGACGCCGGTGACCTCGCAATTCTGGATAATGTGGACGCCGCGTGCCGAGGCGCCGCGCGCATAGCCCCAGGCAACGGCATCGTGACGCGCCGTGCCGCCGCGGCGCTGCAAGGCGGCGCCCACCACCGGGTAGCGGGCCTGCTTCGAGATGTTCAGCGGCGGACAGAACTCCTTCGCCTGCTCGGGCGTCAGCCACTCATTGTCGATGCCGTTCAGCCGGTTGGCATGCACATGGCGCTTCAGCACCTGGATGTCGTGGACGTTGTGGGCGAGCATCATGACGCCGCGCGCCGAATACATGACGTTGTAGTTGAGCTCCTGGCTGAGCCCGTCCCACAGTTTCAGCGCGTGGTCATAGATGCCGGCGCTCTCGTCATAGAGATAGTTGGAGCGGATAATGGTGGTATTGCGGCCGGTGTTGCCGCCGCCGAGCCAGCCCTTTTCCAACACCGCGACATTGGTGATGCCGTGCACCGTGGCGAGATAATAGGCGGTGGCCAGGCCATGGCCGCCGGCGCCGACGATGATGACGTCGTACTCCTTCTTCGGCTCCGGCGAGGACCACTGTTCCTCCCAGCCCCTGTGGCCGCGCATGGCCTCGCGGGCGATGGCGAATACCGAATATTTTTTCAACGTTCTGGCCTCGCAGATAGCGGCCGGGCATCCAATTAAGCCCCGGCGCGCGAGGTCTATCACTAGCGAAACAGCGCTGCCACCCTTGCGCTGTTTGCGACGGCGCTTGCCGTTTTGCGCCGCGACGGAAAAGAGGCATGCGATCAATTGGTGGTCGTGCTCAATCCAGCACGAACAAAGGCTATTCGGGAGGCCCACGTCGCCTGCAGGTAGCCGCGATCTCCCTGACTTCGACATCATGGGACGCTTCAGCCATTGCCAGGAACTGCTCGTCGAGCACATAGCGCGGCCTAGTAGCGACTGAAGCACCGAAGCGCCGCACAAGCGGGTTCGGGTGATCGAGTAGCCACTGCACTGTGTGGGTGGTGGCCTTGAGGTTCTCGCGACCATGAGCCTTTGCCAGGATCGCGAATGCCGAGTCCGGGCGAAGCGTGGCGGCATTTTCCACTGCAAGCCGTAACTGCCATCCCGCCGCAAGGCGAATGAACTGCGCTACCTTCCATCGAACACCGAGACATTCGTCATCAAGCTTGAGCATGACACGGCCGAGAATGGCCCCATCTGCCCCAGTCGTGCATCCCAGCAGAGCCTCGATTGCGTCGAACCTGATCCGCACAATTTTGCTGTCGAGCAGATCGGCGATCTCCGCAACAACGCAATTCATGTTGAAGCTTAGCCTAGGGCTGATTTCGGCCACCAAGTAAGCGGCGGCGGCCTGCGTATGAAGGTTGTCGGACGTCAGCAGCGGCCGGAGGTTTTCAAGCGGAAAGCCTTTGTGAAATTCCGACTGAAGAGCGAACGTCAACTCGCTGTCGCCCTCGAAGCCGGGGGCCAACAACTTACTCATTATGTCTTGGGGGGTCATTGGAATGGGTGGCGCGTCCACCCGCAAAATTTCAACGACGGCTTGGTAGCCTGCCACCCATTGCGCGTCAACAGGCCCTACGCAGCCTTCGCACGTATCGGGTGGCTCGTGCCGCTCTGGACTGCGATCACCATCCCGATTGCCGGCGAAGCTGGCGCGAAAAAAGGGATGATAGAAATGTTCGCACTCGCCAACAAGGTCGCCATCGTCACCGGCGCCAGTTCCGGCATTGGCCGCGCCACCGCAAAACTTTTTGCCGCGGAAGGCGCCAAGGTCGTCGTCGCCGGCCGCCGCCAGGCGGAGCTTGACGCGCTTGTCGCCGAGATCGCGGAGGCAGAAGGCTCGGCAATCGCGCTTACCGGCGATATCAGGGATGAGGCCTATGCCAAGGCCCTTGTCGATCTTGCCGTGGGCAGGTTCGGCGGGCTCGACATCGCCTTCAACAACGCTGGCTCCGTCGGCCAGATGGGACCGGTTCCCGACATGCCGCTGGAGACGTGGCACGAGACCCTCGACACCAACCTGACCGGCGCCTTCATCGGTGCGAAACACCAGGTGCCGGCGCTACTGGAGCGCGGCGGCGGATCGCTGATCTTCACCTCCAGTTTCGTCGGTCGCACCGCCGGCATGCCGGGCATGGCCGCTTACGCTGCGGCCAAGGCCGGGCTGATCGGGCTGACGCAAGTTCTGGCGGCCGAATACGGAGCACAAGGGTTGCGCGTCAACGCACTACTGCCCGGCGGCACCGACACGCCGGGAGCGACGACGACCACACCCGAGGCTCGGGCCTTCGTCGAGGGCCTTCACGCGCTGAAACGCATGGCGCAGCCGCAAGAGATCGCCCGCTCGGCGCTCTATCTGGCGTCGGATGCGTCGAGCTTCACCACCGGGACGGCGCTGTTCGCCGATGGCGGCGTCTCGATCAACCGGACGTGAGGCGTTTCGCGACCGGCGCGTGGGCGAGCAAGGAACCGACGCCGGGCGACGGGGTGTTAAACCGGAAACCGACGGAACAAGAAGATCTACGCCCGTTGCGGACATATCCGATCGTGCCATAATGCGTTCGTATGACCCACCATATCGGCATTGTCGGATGCTCCGCCGAAGGGGCCGCACTCTGTTACAAGACGATCTGCGTCGAGGGTGCTCGCCTGCTCGGCCGTCACGCCCATCCCGAAGTCTCAATGCATACGCACTCGCTGGCCGACTACGTGACGTGCCTCGACAATGACGATCTGAACGGGGTTGGCGAGCTTATGCTTTCGTCGGCCCGCAAGCTCGCGTCCGCCGGTGCCGATTTTCTCATCTGCCCCGACAACACCATCCACCAGGCTATGCACTATGTTGAGCGACGATCCCCGTTACCTTGGCTCCACATCGCCGAAGTCGTTGCGCAAGAAGCAGCGGCGCGCGGCTATCGTCGCCTTGCCATCACGGGAACGCGATGGCTGGTGGACAGCGAAGTCTACCCGTCCAAGCTCTCGCACCACGGTTTGCGCTTCATGCGGCCGTCCGAGGAGGAATGCGACGCGGTAGATCGCATCATCATGTCCGAGCTGGTCGGTGGTATCTTCAAGCCGGAGGGCATTCGCACCTTCCAACAGATCATAGAGCGGATGAAGGGCGAAGGCTGCGACGCGGTCATACTTGGCTGCACGGAGATACCGCTGATCATAGACGACGACAATTCACCGCTTCCAACACTGAACTCCACCCGGCTGCTCGCACGAGCAGCCCTCCAGCGATCCGTGACGGAGAATGGGTAAAGTGCTATCGTCGGCCATGTACCAGCGGCACGTCCGAAAGCGAATAACGGCCCGGAAATGGCATCCGCTCGCGTGTCACCACTTGCTGAAATGATGTAGCGCTGACGATCCACCGGAGGCAGCCGCTACGGACATCGGAACAGATCCAGAAACTCTTGCCTCGTCCAGCTTTCCAAGGGCAATTGACCGATACAGTATGAACCATCAATTCAACCTCCGGATCGCTGCCGTGTTGGAAATCCCGGAAGATCGATGCGAGCGCCATCGCCTGTTCCAGGTCATCGACGACGCCTTCAAGGCGGGCGACTTCGATGGCCTCGGTGTGGCTCTCGGCGGGTCGCCGCGCTGGTTCGACGAACGCATGCCGTTTGAGCTCGGCCTTGGCCATCCGCTGGAGTATGCGATCTACTGGAGCCCCGTCGTCTTCGTCTCGGCGCTGCTCGACGCCGGCTCGAACCCGAACTACGCGGATCATGCCGGCTTTCCTTCGATCATCGCGGCGCTGTCCACCGAGCGGGCGGACAGGCACGAGATCATCCGCATCCTGCTCGATCACGGCGCCGACGCCGACATGCGCGGCGTCAACGACTGGACGCCGCTTCACTACGCCGTGGCGATGCGCGACGCCGAGGCGATCCGCCTGCTGCTTGCCGCCGGTGCAGACCCGTCGCTCGAAACCCGCATCGACGATTATGCGACACCACTCGAGGGCGCTGAGGATGCTGGCTTCGAAGCCGGCGCCTCGCTCCTGCGTGAGGCGATGAACAGGCGAGACGGCATTCAGCGGTGACGGGCGCGAGCGATGGCCGATTTCGGTCGCAACCTCAGGCCTTCTTCAGCCCCGCCTTGAAGCGTTTGCCGTTGGCGACGTAGTGCGTGGCCGAAGCGCGCAGCCCTGCGACCGCGGCATCGTCCAGCTCCCGCATCAAACGAGCGGGCGAGCCGATGATCAGCGAATTGTCGGGGAATTCCTTGCCTTCGGTGACCAGGGCGCCGGCGCCGACCAGCGAATTCTTGCCGATCTTCGCGCCGTTCAGCACGATGGCGCCCATGCCGATCAGGCTGTTGTCGCCGATCGTGCAGCCATGCAGCAAGGCGCGATGGCCGATCGTGCAGCCTTGTCCGATGGTCAGGGGAAAACCGACATCGGTGTGCATGACCGTGTGCTCCTGCACATTGGTGTCGGCGCCGATGACAACAGGCTCGTTGTCGCCGCGAATGACGACGCCGAACCAGAAGCCCGCGTTGCGGCCGACCTTAATGTCGCCGATCAAGCTGGCGTCGGGCGCGATCCAGTTGCTGTCCGCGTCCTCGAAGCCGGGGGCTTTTCCGTCGATCGCATAGAGCGGCATTTTTCGCCTCCGAATCGTCTCATGCTGAAAAATCAGCCGACCCTAGGAGAATGCCTGCCTCGGACGCAATGTCGAGCAGCACGACGCCCAATGCCAATGCCCAGATCGTCGCGGTGCAACCGCAAGAGATCAGCGCCGGTGCCGAAATGCGGCCTTGCCGCCAGGCGTCCAGGGCTTCATTGGCGAACATCAAGGGCCCGGCGCATGCCGTGGCGACGAGCGAGCGCAGGATGTGCGCCGGCGACACATAGGGCTCGACGAAGGCAAGCCGGCGGCCCGATATCAGTTCCATCGCCGATCCGGCCAGGCCGCACGCCGTCAGCCCAACCATAAAAGCGAAGAGTGTGTGTTCGACCGGACCCATCTTTACCTTCCATTTACCATGAAATCGCACAGTCTTGTACGATAGGGCGTGATGCAAGAGCCGCGCCACGCCACATGTGCCGCTCAGGAACGGGAACGCCCAACGGGGATATCTTGGGACAGGCCGCCGATAGGGGATCGCGATGAAGCAGGCAGCCACCGCCCACGGCCCGCAACTCACTGTGGTCGATTCCAAGCTGATGAAGCGGGTATTCTACGTGTTTTCGGCACTGGCCGTGCTTTCGGTGGCGATTAGCCTTGGCGGCAAATGGTTCGGCCGCTCGATCGCCATGGCCGGATACACCGACGACACGACGATCCACGAGGTCGTGATGGGCAACAATGTCGTCGCCGTGCCGGCCAATGTGATCCGCTTCGACCAGGCCCGGCGCGACGGCATTGCCTCGCGCCTCGACCTCTATCTGCGCTACCCCGAGATGGACGGTTACAGCGAGGCCGCCCGCGACGATTTCAACCACACTGGACCCAGCAAGGACATCATCTTCCTGTCGTTCGAACGGCAGATCATGTCGCGTGACATGAGCGGC
Source organism: Mesorhizobium sp. M9A.F.Ca.ET.002.03.1.2 (assembly GCF_003952365.1). Classification (NCBI taxonomy): domain Bacteria; kingdom Pseudomonadati; phylum Pseudomonadota; class Alphaproteobacteria; order Hyphomicrobiales; family Phyllobacteriaceae; genus Mesorhizobium; species Mesorhizobium sp. M9A.F.Ca.ET.002.03.1.2. The sequence continues at coordinate 5,117,173 of NZ_CP034443.1, forward strand.
CGCTTCGCGCCGATCTACGGCGCATTGATCGTCCAGCCCGGCACGCCCGGCCCGGGCGGCACGATGCTCTACGGCTTCACCGAAAAATCAGGCTATTTCAACGAGGTGCTGGCGGTCGGCAATCACCCCGGCAAGGACCCGTTCGTGGCCCGCTGCCTGAGCGGCCCAAGTGCTGCGGAATCGCTGGCGCCCTGCGAACGCGACATCCAGGTCGGCGACAAGCTCAGCCTCACCTACCGCTTTCCCAGGGAGTTTCTGGGAGACTGGCAGGCGCTCGACGCAGCCATCGCCGCCGAGGCTGCGCGTATGTTGAAGACAGGGCATTAGGGCGACGTGTTTGAGCAGGCTCATCCGACGCGCCTTGATGGCAAATCGCAAATGGAGAAGGTTGGCGAAAACGCCTCTCCTTTCGTCATCCGCGGGCGGCGTGGGAGCGAAGCGAACCGCGAAGACCCGAGGATCCATTCCGTGACTTTCGAGCGCCGAAGCGATGCAGAATATGCAGTGCTGGCAGCGGCTTTGCGGGGATTGCCTTCCTTGTCTTGCCGCGAAGCGGCGGAGGACAGTTCTTGACCGCTGCACTCTTCGGCAAAGGTTACGGGATCCCAGGGGTGTTCGCGACGGAGCTCCGTTCCTGCTTCCCCAGGGATGACGAAGTTGAGGAGCTTCGGCCGTTATGACAGTCCACCGAAACGATCGATAAAATCTTGGCCGCCAACAGGCATCCAACCCGTCAAATTCCCTGCGCCGCGCTACTAGCGTTCCATCCTGAAAAAGCCCGCCCCTTGGCAGGGCGGGCTGAGCCGGCGGGCCGGACTGGAGGTTAGGCGGCCTGCAAACGCTTTTCTTCTTCTACTCGAGATAGCCGAAGAGTCGACTTCTTCTATTCCAGATAGGTCGAAGGGTCGACTTTCTTTTATTCAAGATAGGTCGAAGGGTCGACCGGCGCCGAATTCTTGCGCACTTCGAAATGCAGTTTCGGCGAGTCGGTCGTGCCGCTCATGCCGGACTGCGCGATTTCCTCGCCGCGCTTGACCTTCTGGCCGCGCTGGACCTCGATCGAACGGGCGTGGCCATAGACTGTAACCAACCCGTTCTCGTGGCGCACCAGCACGGTATTGCCGAATTCCTTGAGGCCATCGCCGGCATAGATGACGACACCGTTCTCGGCCGCCTTGACCGCCGTTCCTTCCGGCACAGCGATGTCGACGCCATCCTTGCCGCCGCCAAAGCTGGAGATCACGCGGCCGCGCACCGGCCAGCGCATCTTGCCGATACCGGTGGCGTCAGGCGCCACCGCGTCGTCGTCCTCCGCCTGCTGGATGAGCTTCGTATCCTTCTTCGGCGGCGTGTAGGCGGCGAGTGTCTCCGACGGAGTGGTCTTCGCCGCGGGCTGGGTGGTGGCCGTCGTTACCGGATCGACCTTTGCCGGCTTGGCGCTGGCGACCGTCGCGGTTCCGCCGGTCGGCACCTTCAGGGTCTGGCCGATCTTGAGCAGACCGTCCTGCATGCCGTTCGCCTGCTTCAACGCAACCACGCCGACGCCGGTTTTCCTGGCGATGGCCGTCAGCGTATCGCCCTGCTGGACCGTGTAGGTGCCACCGGCGCCAGCCGGTTTGGGGGCTTTTCCGTCCTTCGGCTGGCTTGCTGCGGCCGATGCATCCACCTGCGCGGCGGACTTGTCCTCCTTAGGCTTCGGCTGCTGCGGCAGCACGGCCACCATCTCCGGCGCCTTGGCCGGCAAATCATGCTTGGTGTCGTTGGCAGGCTTTGCGTCGGCAAGCTTCGGCGCCGGCTTCTTGCTCGAATAGGCATAGGCCGGGATGACGAGCTTCTGGCCGGCCTTCAACCCATTGGTGGCGCTCAGCCCATTGACCTTCATAAGGGCGTCGGCGGGTACGCCGTAGCGCCGCGACAGGCCGGAAATGGTCTCGCCGTCCTTGACGACGACCTCGGTGGCACGCGGTTCGCTGCCTGCCGTCGCCACACGCGGTGCGTCGGGCTGTGCATCCTTGAACGGCTTTGCCACTGTCCCGGTCGCGGTCCGGTCGACCTGGGAGGCAGGCGCCAGCGCGGGGGCCGGCTGCGCCTGGCTGACCGGCGGCAATTGCTGCGTCGTCACCGGTTCGAGGCTTGAGCGGGTGACTGACTGGGTATGGCTGCCGTCGAGCGGCGCGGCCGAAACCGGGGCGTCGCCGGGATAAGGCTGGGCGGCGTCCTGCTTGTCTATGATGGCGCGCTGGTTGTTGGTCGAGGAGGTAAAGACGTCATCGACGCTGTTGAACCGCGCGACCTGGGAACTGCATCCCGCGGCAGTACCCGCGACCATGAGGACGGCGAAGCCACGCGCCAGATTGCGTCCGTTTGCCTTCAAAACACTGAATTGCATCGCACTTACCCGCAGATACCCGGTACAAACTGACCGCGATTAAAGCGCGTTAATGTTACTGGTCGGTTAAACCGCTAGAATCAGACGCAAATTTTCTTAAAATATTTAAAGCTGGACTTGGACGGGTGAAGTTCCAGGTCAGGCCGAGTCGGAGGCGGAGGAGAAGCGACCAGACAGGGTCGGTTGCGGCATCACCTGACTATCGACATACCCCTAAAGCGCGTCGCGCTTGAAGGATCCATGCGACGCGCTTCAAGTTATTGTTCTTATGTATGTCGTTATCCCAAAGCGCTGCGTACTTTGGGCGACATGCATCAGATGACCGCGGCTACGCTGCGCAGGATCGGCTGCAGGCGAACGAGGCCAATGTCCTCGCGTTCGAAGCGGCTGCCGACCTTGGTCAGTTTGGCCAGCACCTGCTCGCCCTCCTCGGGCCCGATCGGTGCGATGACGATGCCGCCGCTCGACAATTGGTCGAGCAGGAAGCGCGGCAGGCTGTCGAAGGCCGCCCATGCGACGATGCGGTCGAACGGCGCTTCATTCGCCAGTCCGTTGGAGCCGTCCGCCTGGCGCACGATGACATTGCCGATGGCGAGCGCCTCGAAGCGCTGTTTGGCCTGCTCGACCAGCGTCTTGTAGCGATCGATGGTGACGACCCGCACGGCAAGCCGCGACATCACCGCTGCGGTGTAGCCGGACCCGGTGCCGATCTCGAGCACGCGGTTGCCCGGCTCGATGGCAAGCGCTGCGATCACCGCGGCTTGCAGATCGGCCCCCTCGATCGCCTCCCCGCATTCGATCGGCAGCATGCGATCCGTCCAGGCGATCGAATGGAACTGAGCGGCAAGAAAACCACGCCGCGGCGTCGCCTCGAAAGCTGCGATCAGCGCCTTCGGCACTGTGCCCCTGCCACGCAGGCGAAGCAGGAATGCGGCGAAGCCTTCGCGGTCGTCGACCGTTGGACTGTGGTTCAGGGCCATGCGAGCGCCTTGGTGAGTTGATCGCGGATTTCATGAGCGGTGAGATCGAGCTGCAGCGGCGTCACCGACACCAGCCGGTTGCGCATGGCATGGAGGTCGGTGCCATGTTTGCCCTCGACAGGTTCGCGGCCGAAGCGCAGCCAATAGTAGGGAAGCCCGCGGCCGTCGCGGCGCTCGTCGACCCAAAGGCTGTGGACGAGCTTGCCTTGCGAGGTGACCACCGTGCTGGCGATCTCTTCGGGAGGGCAATTCGGAAAATTGACGTTGAGCAGCACGCCGTCCGGCAGCGGCGTGGCGACAAGCTTCTTGAGCAGCGCCGGCGCCAGCGCCTCGGTGGTCTCGTAGGGAACGACGCGATCCTCGCCGACGTAGGAATAGGCCTGGCTGAAGGCGATCGAGCGGACGCCGAGCAGCGCGCCTTCCATGGCGCCGGCGACGGTGCCCGAATAGGTGACGTCGTCGGCGATGTTGGCGCCGGAATTGACGCCGGACAGGATCAGGTCGGGCGCCGCGGGCAGGATCTTCTTCACGCCCATGATGACGCAGTCGGTCGGCGTGCCGCGCACCGCAAAATGCTTTTCGCCGATCTTCCTCAAGCGCAGCGGCTCCGAGATCGACAGCGAATGCGCGTAGCCGGACTGGTCCTGTTCCGGCGCCACCACCCAGACGTCGTCCGACAGCGTGCGGGCGATGCGTTCGAGCGATGCAAGGCCCTCGGCATGGATGCCGTCATCATTGGTCAGGAGGATGCGCATTATTTCGATTCGATCTTTTCCAGACCGCCCATGTAAGGCCGAAGCGCTTCAGGAATGGTTACGCTGGCATCCTCATTCTGGTAGTTTTCGATGACGGCAATAAGAGCGCGGCCGACGGCGGTGCCGGAGCCGTTCAGCGTGTGGACGAAGCGGTTGCCCTTGCCATCCCTGTCCTTGTAGCGGGCGTCCATTCGCCGCGCCTGGAAATCGCCGCACACCGAACACGACGAAATCTCGCGATAGGCGTTCTGGCCCGGCAGCCAGACCTCGATATCGTAGGTCTTGCGCGCGCCAAAGCCCATGTCGCCGGCGCACAGCGTCATGGTTCGGAACGGCAGGCCGAGCCGCTTCAGCACTTCCTCGGCGCACTCGGTCATCCGCTCGTGCTCGGCCAGCGACGATTCCTGATCGGTGATCGACACCAGCTCGACCTTGTAGAACTGGTGCTGGCGCAGCATGCCGCGCGTGTCACGCCCTGCCGAGCCCGCCTCCGAGCGGAAGCACGGCGTCAGCGCCGTATAGCGCAGCGGCAGCTTTTCATGCGGCGTGATGTCCTCGCGCACGAGGTTTGTAAGCGGCACTTCGGCGGTCGGGATGAGGCCGAGCCTGCCGTCCCCATGCGGGGCAAAGAACAGGTCTTCCTCGAATTTCGGCAACTGATTTGTGCCGAAAAGAACCTCGTCCCGCACCATCAGCGGCGGCTGGATTTCCTCGTAGCCGTGCTCGGTCGTGTGCAGGTCCAGCATGAACTGGCCGAGTGCGCGTTCCATCCGCGCCAGTCCGCTCTTCAGCACCGTGAAGCGCGAGCCGGACAGCTTCGCCGCCCGCTCGAAATCCATCATGCCGAGCGCTTCGCCGATCTCGAAATGCTCCTTCACCCAGTTCGGGCGCGCCGGCACCTTGCCGACGATGCGCTTAACGACATTGTCGTGCTCGTCCTTGCCGACCGGCACATCGTCGAGCGGTAAATTGGGCAGCACGGCCAAGGCGTCGTTCAGCGCCTTGTCGAGTTCGCGTTCGCGCGCCTCGCCATTCTGGATGAAGGCCTTGATCTCGCCGACCTCGACCTTCAGCCTTTCGGCAAGGGCGGCGTCGCCCGAACGCATGGCGTTGCCGATCTCTTTCGACGCGGCGTTGCGGCGCTCCTGCCTGGTCTGCAGCTCGGTCAGATGTTCACGCCGCGCCTCGTCCCTGGCGATCAGATCATCGACTGTAGACTGCGCGTCAGCACCGGACCACGAGCGCTTCTTGAGCGCCTCGACAAGGGCCTTCGGGTTGTCGCGAATCCATTTGATGTCAAGCATGGTCTTGAACGCTCCTGAGCTAGGCCAGAGGGCGTAAACCGCATCCTTGATCGATGCAAGACGTCAGCGTCGAGTTCCTTCACGCCCCCCTCTGTCCCGCGGATCTTGAAAAGATGAGAGCGCTACTCGCCCACGACGGAACCTACGTCGACGACGCGTCCGCTGCCTTTTCGGCCGCCGCTTCCGCAGCCTCCCGCTTCTCGCGCGCCAGGCGGTCCCGCTCCTGGTTGCGCTCGATCAGCCGGGCCGACCAGATCGAGACCTCGTAGAGAAGGATCGTGGGAATGGCCAGGCCGATCTGGCTTATCGGGTCGGGCGGTGTCAGCACAGCCGCCACGACGAAGGCGATGACGATGGCCCATTTGCGCTTTTCGACCAGCGCCTCGGATGACAGCATGCCCACCCGGGCCATCAGGCTGGTCACCACCGGCAGTTGGAACACCAAGCCGAAGGAGAAGATCAGCGTCATGATCAGGCTGAGATATTCCGAGACTTTCGGCAGCAGCGAAATCTGCACCTGGTCGTCGGTGCCGGCCTGCTGCATGGCGAGGAAGAACCACATCACCATCGGCGTGAAAAAGAAATAGACCAGCGACGCGCCCATCAGAAACAGGATCGGCGAAGCGATCAGGAACGGCAGGAAAGCGTTGCGTTCGTTCTTGTAGAGGCCGGGCGCGATGAATTTGTAGATCTGCGTGGCGATGAGCGGAAAGGCGATCACCATGCCGCCGAACATCGCCAGCTTGACCTGGGTAAAGAAGAATTCCTGCGGCGCCGTGTAGATCAGCTCGACCTTGTGCGGGTCGAGCCCTGCCCATTGGGTCGCCCATTTGAACGGGATGACCAACAGGTTGAACAACTGCTTGGCGAAGAAGAAGCAGAACAGGAAGGCGATGAAGAAACCGCCGATCGACCACATCAGCCGCCGGCGCAACTCGATCAGATGCTCCATCAGCGGAGCCGCCGATTGTTCAATCTCGTCCTTTTCCGAAACGCTCACTTGGTGGCTCCCGCCGTCTTCTTGGCGGCTGCCGCCGGCTTCTTCACCGCTGCCAGTGCAGCCTTCGGCTCGGCCTTTTTGGCTGGGGTCTTTGTTACGGCAGGTTTTGCCGCTGCTGCCACTGGCTTCGCTGCGGCCTCGGAGGCCGGCATCGCTTTCGCTGGCGCAGCTTTTTTCTTCGCTGCCGAAGCCTTTTGCGATGCAGCCGGCGTCGCCGTCCCGACAGGCGACGTCACCACCGACTCATCGGTCATGGCCGGAAAGGTCGGCGCCGCCGGGATCGCTTCCGGCGCATCGACGCCCGGCAGCACCGTCGCGCCATTCTTTAGCTCGATATCCTGCGGCGCCGAAGCATCCGGCGCGACCGGGTCGACAGCCGGCTTCGGCTTCATCACCGCATCGACCCCGGAGCGCACGTCGGCTGCCGCCTGCTCGAACGGGTTGAGCTGTTTCCTGATCTCGGCGGCCGGGTTGAGGCTTCTGAGCGAATCGACCGACTTCTTGACGTCGTCAAGTTCGGCCTCTTTCAGCGCGTCGTTGAACTGCTTCTGGAAGTCGGCTGCCATGCCACGCATCTTTGCCGTCGTGCGGCCGAAAGTGCGCAGCATCTTGGGCAAATCCTTGGGCCCAACGACCACGATCATGACGATCGCGATCACCAGCATCTCGGTCCAGCCGATGTCGAACATGGCGATACGTTCCGACTAAAGTTTTGGCCGACTAAAGTTTTGGGCTCAGCTCTTGCTGGCCTTTTCCTTCACTGCCGAAACGGTCTCGTCGGCACGGTGCTCGACGGTGCGCTTGTCCTCGGCGACATCGTCGTCGGCCATGCCCTTCTTGAAGCTCTTGATACCCTTGGCCATGTCACCCATCAACTCGGGAATCTTGCCGCGGCCGAACACCAGCAGCACGATCACCAGCACGATCATCCAGTGCCAAATCGAAAACGAACCCATAGCAACTCTCTCTCGAAATGTTTTCTCTGACGATGATCTATGCGTTTTCGCGCTGGGATTCAAACACAACCGCGACAGAGTTTATGAATGAGTGGCCGAAGTCACGCACTTTCGTTGCGAGAGAGGCGCTACGAATCCGCGCAGCCCCCGCCTGCCGGCCGTTTCGACAGCACACCTGCGGTCAATCTTCCTCGACGCGCGGCGTCAACAGGCCGAGTTCCTCGAGGTCGATGTCGGTCAGCGGATCCTCGTCGTCGGTCAGCGCGTCTGGATCGGCCGGCGGCAGCGGAATGGAAAAATTCGACGGCATGCGGCCCGAAAGCAGCCCGGCGCCCTTCAATTCCTCCATGCCGGGAAGATCGCGGATCTCCTCCAGCGCGAAATGGTCGAGGAAGATGTCGGTGGTGCCGTAGGTGACGGGACGGCCGGGCGTGCGGCGCCGGCCGCGCATCCTCACCCATTCGGTCTCCATCAGCGTGTCCAGCGTGCCCTTCGAGGTTTCGACGCCGCGGATATCCTCGATTTCGGCGCGCGTCACCGGCTGGTGATAGGCGATGATCGCCAGCACTTCGAGCGCCGCGCGGGAGAGCTTCCTCTGCTGCACCGTGTCGCGGCTCATCAGGAAAGCGAGGTCGCCGGCGGTGCGGAACGCCCAGGCATCGCCGACGCGCACCAGATTGACCCCGCGCCGCTCATAAATCTGCTGCAGTTCAGCCATCGCCGCTGCAATGCTGATGCCGTCGGGCAGGCGCGCGGCAAGCTGCTTTTCGCTGACCGGCTCGGCGCTGGCGAAAACGATCGCCTCGGCCATGCGCACGGCTTCCGCCATATGCAGCCGCTCGCCAGGATTCTGGCCAGGAGTCTGGAATGGATTCTGGGCCTGATTTTCTGCCGGAGTCCCGGCGAGCACGCCCTCTTCGGCCTCGTCGTCGACCTTGAACGGAATGACCGAAGCGTTGGCGCGTTCACTCATGATGCCACCTCGACTGCCCTGATGCCTTGCGCACGACCGCGCAGATAGAGCGGCGCGAACACCTCGTCCTGCCGCATTTCCACCTTGCCTTCGCGGACCAGCTCCAGCGTTGCCGCAAAGGAGCTGGCGATCGCTGTGCGCCGCTCTTCCGGATCGGTCAGATACTCGATCAGGAAGCCATCCAGCGCCGTCCAGTCGGCAAGCGAGCCGATCAGCCTGGTCAGGACATCGCGCGCGTCCTTGAGCGACCACACACCGCGCCTGGCGATCGTCACATTGGTGATCGCCTGCTTCTGACGTTGCGCCGCATAGGCGGTCAGCAGATCGTAGAGCGAGGCCGAATAGGCGTTGCGTTTCTCGACGATGACCATCTCCGGCATGCCGCGTGCAAACACGTCGCGCCCGAGCCGGTTGCGGTTGACCAGCCGAGCCGCAGCGTCGCGCATGGCTTCCAGCCGCTTCAGCCGGAACTGCAGCACCGCCGCCAATTCCTCGCCGCTCTCGCCGTCGTCGCCGGGTTGCTTGGGGATCAAAAGCTTCGACTTGAGAAAGGCCAGCCACGCCGCCATCACCAGATAGTCGGCGGCGAGCTCCAGCCTGAGCGCCCTCACCTTCTCGATGAAGGCCAGATATTGCTCGGCCAGCGCCAGGATCGAGATGCGCGCCAGATCGACCTTCTGGTTGCGGGCAAGATGCAGCAAGAGGTCGAGCGGGCCTTCGAAACCGGCGACGTCGACGACCAGCGCGGGATCGCCGGTCAGCCGCGAATCGTCGTTCTCGGCGGCCCACAGACGGTCCATCGGGGCGGCCTTGCCGGCCTTACTGTCCAATGTTTCCGCCACTTCCCGTCCTTTGCTAGGCCACCGCGTCGAAATAGGTGGCGAATTCGGCGCGTATCTCGGTTTCATCGGCCTGATCGCGACCCTTGATATAGGTCAGTGCGCGTTGCGCGCGCTGCAGCGACGTGCCTTCAAGCCCCGTGGTGCGCGACGCGATGCCGGCCATCTCCTCGAAAACGCCGTTGCAGTGAAGGACCAGATCGCAGCCCGCCGCAAGGATCGCGGCCGCCTTTGTCGGGAAATCCCCAGAAAGTGCCTTCATCGAGGTGTCGTCGCTCATCAACAGCCCGTCGAAGCCGATTTCGCCGCGGATGATCTCATCAATGACCTTGCCGGACGTCGTGGCCGGGTTCTTCGGGTCGATCGCGCTGTAGACGACATGCGCCGTCATCGCCATCGGCAAATGATTGAGCTCCCTGAACGGGGCGAAATCATGCCGCTGCAAGTCACTCATCGAGGCATCGACGGTGGGAAGTTCGAAATGCGTGTCGGCAAAGGCCCGTCCATGCCCCGGAATATGCTTCATCACCGGCAGCACGCCGCCCGACATCAATCCTTCCGCCGCCGCGCGACCCAGTTCGATGACGGCACGAGGCTCCTTCCCGTAGGCGCGCGCGCCGATGACATCGCTGGCGCCCTCGATCGGCACGTCGAGCACCGGCAGGCAATCCGCCGATATGCCGTAGCGCAGCAGATCGAAGGCATGCAGCCGCGCCATCAGCCAGGCGGCGCGGTTGCCGGCGTCGTGGTCGTTGCGCCACAAGACGCCGAGCGCGCCGCCGGCCGGATAATTCGGCGCCAGTGGCGGCCGCAGGCGCTGCACCCGGCCGCCTTCCTGGTCGATGAACACCGGGGCATCCGGGCGCTCGACACAGTCACGCATCGCAGCGACCAGATCGCGGATCTGCTCGGTCTCGCCGATGTTGCGCGCAAACAGGATGAAGCCCCATGGGCATTCATTGCGATAGAAATTGATTTCGTCGCGTGTGAGCGATTTCCCGGCGCAGCCGAGGATCATGGATTTTGATTCGGTCATGGGCAGGAGTTTAGAGCTTCACGCGAACAAAGGGAATCGCATCGAACCATATGCGATTGAACCAGAATCCCACAAAAAAGGCGCGGTCTGTGACCGCGCCGGTTCTTGCCCCTAAGGACGGGAGATTTGGCTAGCGCGACACGAAGCAGTTGCCGCCGGCAGCCTTGTAGTTGGTGCACAGGTTGATCGCATCGTTGCGCGACTTCGCCGGGACGCGAACGCGGTAGAACGTTCCCTTGCCGGCGATCTCGGCCTTGACGATGTTGGCGGTGAGGCCGGAAAGCACACTGCCATAGCGGCGCTGCAGATCCCGATAGGTCGACTGAGCGCTTTCGACGGTCGGCTGCGAGGCGATCTGCATCGACCACGAGCCACCGCCGTTCGAGGCCGCCGCCGGACTGATGGACGCAACCTGGTCGGGCTTGACCTCGCCGACGACATCGACCGGCTGGTCCGACGGGCGCTGCGGAGCCACCGGAACCGTGGCCGGCGTGTTGACGGGCTGGGCGGTTTGGGCCTCGGGCGCGACTGCCGGCTTGACGGCTTCGATCATCTGGTCGCCGGCCACTGGGTCGCCACTTGCCTGATCGGCAATAGGCGGCACCGTGCCGGTCTGCTCCGCGTCGCCGGCCTGGGCCGCCGGGGCCACATGCTGCGGCGCCGGATCGACAGGCTCGACGGCGGCCACCTGCGGTGCCGCAGGTGCCGGATCCTCGCGCGCAACCAGGGAACCGTCGGGCTTGACGACCATGGTTCTCACTTTGCGCGGCGCAACGGCGACGACATCGGGCGTTATGTCCTTGTCGGCCTCCTGCAGAACCTGGGCGATACGGTCTTCGGACTTGGGTGCCGGCGCGGCGGCGGCATCGGCATTTCCGGCCGCTTGCGTGCCGCCGATCGCATCGGCGCCTTCAGCCGCGTCGATGTCGTCGGGCGAAAGATCGACCACACGGCTCTGCGGCGGCTCCTTGGCCGTCACGTCCACCGGCTCTTCAGTGTTGGTGACCAGCTTCTCCTGGACCGGTTCGGCAGGCCTCGCGCCACCCTTGGCCACGGCATCATAGACCTTGTTGTCCTGGTTCGGCACGACGGTACCGCCCGGATTTTCCGGCTTGACCTTGATCGGTGCATTGTCCGCCTTGACTATGACCGGCGCATCGCTGCCGCCGCTGCCGCCGAAAGACAATGCGAAGGCGCCTATACCACCGGCGATCGCCACGGCGCCAACGACTGCGGCAACCAGCAGGCCACGGCTCCGGGGCCTCGCGGCCTCCTGCTCGGCCAGGCCGGGAACCGACATAGCCTCATCCAGTTCGGGGTCGTAGTCGAGTTCGTCCAAGCCAAAGTCGTCGGCCTGCGAAGACGGTCGGCCGCCGGGCAAGTCGCCCAGATCAAAGCCGCTGGCGGCGTCGGCATAGGACGCACTGAAGGGCGCTTCTGCGGGCCTCGCCGCATAGGTTCGCGTTTCGACGCGGTCGGGCTCATAGCCTGACTTGAACTCGGCGCCTGAACGGAACCCGGATGCATCGTCATATGCCGCGCTGCGCGCCGGAGCTGCAGCGACGTCCACGGTATTCATTTCCGTGAGAAGGCTGGCGAATTCGGTGTCAAGATCGTCATAGGCAGGCGCCGCCGGTTCGTCTTCGTCGAAGTCGAGTTCCGGAATATCGAGATCGTCCGCCAACGCCACGACGCGCTCGGGCACATCGACCGTCTCGAGATCGGGCATCTCGTCATACGCCGAAGGCGGTTCGCTTTGCGCTGGCGCGGATGCCGCGTTGGCGGCATCGTCCTCGACCGGCTCTTCCTGATAGGCCGGCTCTTCCTGATAGGCCGGCTCGTCCTGATAGGCCGGCTCTTCCTGATAGGACGGTGCCGCAGCCATGGGCGGCGTGGCTTCCGTGGTCTTCGCCGAAGCCACTTCTGTGGTCTTCGCCGAAGCCGTCGGTTGGGCCGCAAAGGCAGGCTGCTGCGACTGTGCGACCGGCGTTACGCGGCTCCACGAACGGGCCGGCGCCGGCGGGGCGGGCCGTGCCGCCAGCCAGTTGAGCGATTCATCCGAATCCTCCTGGGAAGCGGATGTCGCACCCCTATCGCCGTCGCCATGATCCAGACCGATGTCCTTGGCGAAGGCGGCATGCAATTCATCGTCGTCGAAATCAACATCGGCCGACTCGGCGGCATCTTCAGCATCGAAATCCTGGCCCTCGAGCTCATCGAGGAGAACGGCGTCGAGATCGGCGTCGGCGGACTGAACCGCGTCGTCATCCGACGGCGCCGAAGGGGCTTGCTCGTCAAGGCTCCAATCCAGGTCGTCGACAATATCCCTTGGTTTGTCGGCGGCTCTTTCAGCCTCGGCCACAGGCTGCTGAATCATGGCGGATTCGGGCACGGCCACGGGAGCAGCCCGTGTGCTCATGGTGCCTAACAGCGCGTTTAATTCGTCTTCGAGGCTCCGCTCGTCAGCGACGTGGGCTGGCGCCGTCGGCGGGGCCGCAAAGCCGGAGGCCTGCGCGACCGGCTCTTCGGCTTCCTCGGCAAGCACGTCGTCGAAGCGCAAATCGAAATCGTCATCGAACGCATCTTCCGAGGGTGCGGCGGAAGGCTCGTCCTTGGCGGCGATAGTCTCCGGTTCGTCAATTTCGGGCTCGTCGATCTCGACTGGCTCATCCGTTCGAACGTCGAAATCCATATCGACATCGGCCATGGCGTCGTCGAATTGGCTGGCAAAGTCCTCGTCCGACTCATCCGAAACAGCCCGAACAGGCGCAGCAGGAGCATCGACGGCGGCGTGCTCCGTCGGCACATGGTCATCGAACATCAGCTCGTCTTCGAGCGAGCTTGCGACCGCGTTGTCGAATTCATCGTCCAAGGCGGGCTCGGCGGCCGGCGCGGAGGCTTCAGCAGCTTCGGCGGCGCTCTCCATCGGCACGTGTTCGTCCAGCATCAGCTCGTCTTCGAGCGAGCTTGCGACCGCGTTGTCGAATTCATCGTCCAAGACGGGTTCGGCGCGCGACGCGAAAACGTTGGCGGCGCTCTCCACCGGCACATGCTCGTCCAGCATCAACTCGTCTTCGAGCGAGCCTGCGACGGCATTGTCGAAGTCATCGTCCAAGACGGGCTCGGCGCGCGACGCGGAAACGTCGGCGGCGGCAGTATTCTGTTCAGCCTCGTCGGCCGCGTCGTCATACAGCAGGAAATCCTGTTCGAGCGATGCGGCAAGCTCGTCGTCTACCGGCAAATCATCTTCGAATGGCGAGACGTCTTCGAGCGAACTGGCGAGCGCATCGTCGAAACCGTCATCGAAAGCAGATTCAAGGGCCGGCGCGGATGCTTCGGCAGCCCCAGAATGCGCCTGACCGGCAGCAACGGCATGGGCGGCTTCGTCGGCCGCGTCGTCATACAGCGGGAAATCCTGTTCGAGCGACGCGGCAAGCTCGTCGTCCACTGCGTCAGGGGCAGCCGCGTTGAAAGCCGGCTCGCGAACCTCGGCGGCGCCGTCATTGTCGTCGGCGCCGAATTCGCCCATCAACTCCTTCTCGAGGTCGATGTCGAAATCGCCCTCGTCCATCGGCTGACTGGCGGGAGCCGCCTTCGGCTGGGCCTGCGGCTTGACCGGCTGGCGCGGGTCAAACCCCATGATCCTGGTCAGTTCCGCGAACGGATCATCGTCGGCGATATCGTTTTGGGCGGCTGCTCTCAGCTGGGTTCTGTCTGCCATTATTGTTCCCGAACTCGCACTCATTCGGACGCCATGGACGTCGCGTAGGGTTGGCCCTTACCAGCGCAATGTGGGCAAAAGGTGACAGGTTTTTTAGACAAACCTAACGCATTTCGGTGGGCGCATCCGCTCCGATCAGCGTCAGGCCGGACGTCAAAACGTCCGAAACAGCCTGCACCAGCCCTAGTCTGGCATGCGTCAATTGTCGGTCGTTAACCTTAACAAAACGTAAGTCGGGATTCTCGGTGCCGCGGTTCCAATGTCCGTGGAAGCTGGAGGCGAGATCATAGAGGTAGAATGCCAGCCGGTGCGGCTCGAGCGCAAGTGCCGCGGATTCGATCAGCCGCGGATATTCCGCGAGCTTCCGGATCAGGCCGATCTCGCCTTCGTCGGTCAGCGAAGCGGTGGCTGCCGCCAGCCGATTGCGGTCGAAATTGGCCTCGCCCAACTGCTCGCTGGCTTGGCGGAACACCGAATGGCAGCGCGCCGAAGCGTACTGGACGTAGAACACCGGATTGTCCTTCGACTGCTCAGTCACCTTGGCGAAGTCGAAATCGAGCGGCGCATCGTTCTTGCGGTAGAGCATCATGAAACGGATCGGATCGCGGCCGACCTCCTCCACCACTTCGCGCAGGGTCACGAAATCGCCCGACCGCTTCGACATGCGCACCGGCTCGCCGTCGCGAAAAAGCTTCACCAACTGGCAAAGCAGTACGGTGAGCTTCACCTCGTCGCCGGCGATCGCCCGGGCGAGCGCTTCCAGGCGCTTCACATAGCCGCCATGATCGGCGCCAAGCACATAGATCAGCTCGACGAAGCCGCGGCCGACCTTGTCCTTCAAATAGGCGACGTCCGCGGCGAAATAGGTGAAGGTGCCGTCCGACTTGACCAGCGCCCGGTCCATGTCGTCGCCGACCGCCGTCGAGCGGAACAGCGTCTGCTCGCGATCCTCCCAGTCGTCCGGCTTCTCGCCCTTGGGCGGCGGCAGCTTGCCCTTGTAGATATGCCCCTTGAGCGTCAGGTCGGCGATGGCCGAGCGGATTTTTCGGGCGTTGTCGGCATGCAGCGTGCGCTCCGAGAAAAAGACGTCGTGATGAACGTTGAGCAGCGCCAGATCCGCGCGGATCATCGCCATCATCGCGTCGATCGACCGGTCCTTGACGATGGCAAGCGCTTCCTCGTCGGGCATCTGCAGCAAGGAGCGGCCGAATTCGCCGGCCAACGCCTGGCCAACCGGGATCAGATAATCGCCCGGATAAAGCCCGGCCGGTATTTCGCCGATGTCGTCGCCGAGCGCCTCGCGGTAGCGCAGCATGACCGATCGGCCGAGCACGTCGATCTGCGTGCCGGCATCGTTGATGACATATTCCTTGGTCACGTCGTAGCCGGCGAAGGCCATCAGATTGGCGAGCGCGTCACCTACCACGGCGCCACGGCAATGACCGACATGCATCGGCCCGGTTGGGTTGGCCGAGACATATTCGACATTGGCCTTCCTGCCGCCGCCGACCGTCGAGCGGCCATAATTGCGGCCCTCGCCGAGCAGCGCGGTCAGATGCGCCTGCCAGAATGCGTCCTTGAGCCTGAGATTGACGAAGCCCGGACCGGCAATGTCGGCGGCGGCGATGTCGCTGTCGGCGCGCAGCGCCTGCGCCAGCCTTTCGGCCAGTGCGCGTGGATTCTGGCCTGTCGGCTTGGCCAGCACCATCGCCGCATTGGTCGCCAGGTCGCCATGACTGGCGTCGCGCGGCGGCTCGACGGCGATGCGCGACAGGTCCAGCGAACCGCCGTCCTTGTCTTTCAAATCAAGCGCTTCGACAGCTCTGATGATTCGCGCGGTGAAATCGGCGAAGATGTTCATTTGGTGTGGCTCTGGCGGTATTGCAGGGATCCGGCTCATTGGCCGGCAAAATCGAGCCCGCCCTAGCTTAATTCAGGCGTATGGTCAAACAAACGGCGGTGTTCCTTCAAAGCGTAGGTATCCGTCATGCCCGCCAGGAAATCGGCAACGCTGCGCGCCTTGATGCGATCGTCCGCCCGGTCGAGCCCCTCGCGCCAGCCATCGGGCATGGCGCGCGGATCGGCGAAATAGGCATCGAACAGGTTCTTGACGATCTGCTCGGCATCGTTGCGCACGCGCATGACTTCGCTGTGCCGGTAGAGGTGCGTGTAGAGAAAAGCCTTCAACTCCTTTTCGAACGCGGCCATTTCGACGGAAAAGGTGACCATCGTCTCGCCCGCAGCCCTCACCGCGTCGGCGCTCTCCGGCTGGATGCGGTCCAGATTGGCGGTTGTCGATATGATAACATCTTCGACCATCATCGTGATCTGCCTGCGCATCAGTTCGTGGCCGGTGCGCACGTCGTCGAGCGCCGGATAGCGCTGACGCACGCCTTCGAGGATCGAACCCGGCAGCGAGACCTTTTCCAGCATGTCCAGCGTCAGGAAGCCGGATCTCAGGCCGTCATCGATGTCATGGGTGTTGTAGGCGATGTCGTCGGCGATCGCCGCGCACTGCGCCTCGATGCCGGCGAAGCGGTCGAGTTCGAGGTCGTGCAACTCCGAATAATCGCGGATCGCTTGCGGCACCGGCCCCTTCAGGCCCTTTCCGGCGGCGTCGGTCAGCGGTCCGTTGTGCTTGACCAGCCCCTCCAATGTTTCCCAGGTGAGGTTCAGCCCGTCGAACTCGGCATAGCGGCTCTCCAGCCGCGTCACCACGCGCAGCGATTGCGCATTGTGGTCGAAGCCGCCCCAGGCGGCCATCTTCTCGTTCAGCGCGTCCTCGCCGGTGTGGCCGAAGGGCGTGTGACCGAAATCGTGCACCAGGGCGACGGCCTCGGCCAGATCCTCGTCGCCGCGCAGCGCCCGCGCCAGGGCGCGCGCAATCTGCGCCACCTCGATCGAATGCGTCAGCCGGGTGCGGTAATGGTCGCCCTCATGCGCGACGAACACCTGTGTCTTGTGCTTCAGCCGGCGAAAGGCCGTCGAATGGATGATGCGGTCGCGGTCGCGCTGGAACGGCGTTCGGGTCGGGCTCTCCACCTCGTCGAACAGCCGCCCGCGCGACTGTGCCGGATCGCAGGCATAGGCCGCGCGCGGCCGATAGCCGAATCCGATGTCGCCCAACTCGTTGGTCATCGCCGATACCGCAGTTGACTTGCCTCCTTGCGCTTCATACCTATCATGTGAAACCGAAAGCAAGGTGACGCCCATGGGCGCTGATGCCAAGACCGCCATGAAAGTCGAGATGACCGACGCCGCCGCCAGGCGGATCGCGAAGATTGTATCGGGCGAAGCCGGCAAGACGGCGTTGCGCGTTTCGGTCGAGGGCGGCGGCTGTTCCGGCTTTTCCTACAAGTTCGACCTGGTCGACACCCGCAACGACGACGACGTCGCCATCGAGAAGGACGGCGCCACCGTTCTGATCGACGACCTTTCGCTGGTCTATATGGGCGGTTCGGTGATCGATTTCGTCGACGATTTGATGGGCCAGTCGTTCCAGATCAAGAACCCGAATGCGGTCGCCTCCTGCGGCTGCGGCACCAGCTTCAGCATATAGAAATGCCTGGCGTCGGCGCGGTCCGTCAGGTCGCGCTTTCGGCCGGGCGCGATCTGGACGCAACGCTGGCGTTCTGGCGCGACGTGCTCGGCATGAGCCTGCACGTGCGCTTCGATCCGCCCGGCATCGCCTTCATCATGGCGGGCAACGTGCGCCTGTTGTTCACCGATGGCCTGCCGGCCGGCACCGTCTATCTCGACATATCAGGCCTTGACCATTTCCACGCCTCGGCGAAAGCCGCCGGTGTCCCCTTCACCGCGCCGCCAATGCTTGTCCATCGCGACACAGAAGGCCTGTTCGGGCCGGCGGGGGAAAGCGAATGGATGGCCTTCCTAAAGGACCCGGCAGGCAATACGATCGGGCTCGTCGAACGCCATCCGCCGGAACAGCCCGAAACATCAGTGAGGCCGTCATGAAAATCGTCACCTGGAACATCAACGGCGTTCGGGCCCGCATCGGCAATTTGACCCATTGGCTGACGGAAAGCGCGCCTGATATCGCCTGCCTGCAGGAGATCAAGACCGTCGACGAGCAGTTTCCGCGCGCCGAGATCGAGGCGCTCGGCTACAATGTCGAAACCCATGGCCAGAAGGGCTTCAACGGCGTCGCCATCCTGTCGAAGCTGCGCTTCGACGAAGTCAATCGCGGCCTGCCGGGCGACGACGCCGACGAGCAGGCGCGTTTCATCGAGGGCGTATTCTCGACCGACAAGGGCGCGTTGCGCGTCGTCTCGCTCTACCTGCCGAACGGCAACCCGATCGACGACGAGAAGAAGTTTCCCTTTAAGCTGTCCTGGATGGCGCGGTTGGAGCGCTGGGCGCAGGAGCGGCTTCTGCTCGAAGAGGCGCTGGTGCTGGCCGGCGACTACAATGTCATCCCCGAAGCGATCGACGCCAGATTCCCGGAGAACTGGCTGGGCGACGCGCTGTTCCAGCCGCAGACGCGGCAGGCGTTCCGCCGGCTGAAGCATCTCGGCTTCACCGAAGCCGTACGCGC
This sequence comes from Mesorhizobium sp. M9A.F.Ca.ET.002.03.1.2, assembly GCF_003952365.1. Taxonomy (NCBI): domain Bacteria; kingdom Pseudomonadati; phylum Pseudomonadota; class Alphaproteobacteria; order Hyphomicrobiales; family Phyllobacteriaceae; genus Mesorhizobium; species Mesorhizobium sp. M9A.F.Ca.ET.002.03.1.2. The sequence goes on from NZ_CP034443.1 coordinate 5,135,681, forward strand.
GGTCACCGACGCGGGCGACACCTACACTTTCTGGGATTATCAGGCCGGCGCCTGGCAAAAGAACAACGGCATCCGCATCGATCACCTGCTGCTCTCGCCGGAGGCCGCCAACCGCTTTTCCGCAGCCTCGATCGAAAAGCATGTGCGCGCTTGGGAAAAACCCTCCGACCACGTACCGGTGGCTATCGAACTGGCGCTGCTGCCTGCTTGATCGACGGTTGTCCGGCAGCACATTGATAATGTTGACCTCTTATCGCCACAAATCGCGCGTTTGATGAGAAATCATCATGGTGGCTGGGGTTCCCATGACTATTCGATTTGCTCTCTGTCCGATCGGCTGCGCGCTTGCCATGGCTGCGGCAACGCCGGCTCTTGGCGACCCGCACTGCCTGGCCAACGGAAAATCGTTCCCGATCGGTCAGGTCGCCTGCCTGAGGCTTTCCGGCAAAAGCCACCTCGCCCGCTGCGACATGGTGCTCAACAACACGTCGTGGGCGAAGGTAGACGACGAGTGCCAGGGAACCAAGCCGGCGCCACGCACCACGCCAATCTCGACACCGGCGCCAAGCCCGGTTCCGGACGGGCCGACCGAGAATTGATCTCTGAGCAGCCGACGCAACGCTTCGAAACGGAATTCGCCACTCAAAGAGTTCGGATAGTCTTGTCCCCAGCGAGCAGCACCTACTGGTCGCCGCCGCCACCTTTGGTGAGGATGTCACCGGCCAGCGAAATCGCGGTGCGGCGGTCGGCCTCGCCGGCCGCGGCAAACGCCTCTTCCTGCATGCCGCGTATCCACGGCCGGTCGGCGGGTGAGGCCCGCTCAAGTGCCGCGGTCATCATCGCCAGCCCCCGAACGATCTTGCCGCTCTGGAAGAGCAGGTTGCCGAGCGTCGCTTGCGCACCGGCATGGCCCTTTTCCGCGGCGAGCTGGAACCAGCGCCCGGCCTGCTTGATGCTGGCCTTGACGCCGCCCTTGCCACTCAGGAACATCTGGCCCATCTCGAACTGGGCGTTCGGATTGCGGTAGTTGGCGGCGGCGCGCATGTAATATTCCTGGGCCGCCACTTCGTCCTCTGTGATGGGGCTGCCGGGGATGCCCTTCCTCAGATAGTCGCCGAGCGCCACGAGCGCGTCCGATACATAGCTCTCTTCCGGCGAACCGGGCTCGACGTCCTGGTCGACGATCTCGCTGAAGAACTTGAACGCCGCGTAATCGTCGCGCTCCACGCCGTCACCCTCGGCATACATGCGCGCAAGCTTCCAGGTGGCGCCGATCTGGCCGTTTTCGGCCGCGTATTTATAGGCCTCCGCGGCCTGCTCCTTGCGGCCGTTCTTGTAGGCGGAGAAACCGAACTGGAACACCGCCCACGGGCTGGACTGCGGCTTCACGCCGGTCTTATCGTCGAACACCTTGTCGTCGAAGGCCATGGCCTGGCCTACGGCGCCCAAGGTCGCGCCAAAAGTGGCGATCGCGACCAGTGCCGAAAAGACAGACGACCTCAGCAACTCAGATATCCGCATAACAGTGTGTTTCTTTCGCACCGCCGGGATGGGTGACCGCGCCGTCGCGCGCAGACCCTACCGTTTGCGCATATTTCCAGATCGCGCCCGACTGATAGTCGGTTGCGCGCGCCTTCCATGCCTTTGCCCGCGCCGCCAGTTCGGTGTCGGACAGATCAACCTCGATCGTGCCGTTCACCGCGTCGATCGAGATCACATCGCCATTCTTCACCAACCCGATCGGACCGCCGACGGCGGCTTCCGGCCCGACATGGCCGATGCAGAAACCGCGTGTCGCGCCCGAAAAACGTCCGTCGGTGATGAGAGCCACCTTGCCGCCCATGCCCTGGCCATAGAGAGCCGCCGTCGTCGAAAGCATTTCCCGCATGCCCGGACCGCCGCGCGGCCCCTCATAGCGGATGACGAGGACCTCGCCCTCCCTGTAGCTGCGATCCGTAACCGCCTCGAAACATTCCTCTTCCGAATCGAAGCAGCGTGCCGGACCCGAGAATTTCAGCTCCGACATGCCCGCGACCTTCACGATCGCGCCTTCGGGGGCAAGGTTTCCCTTCAAACCCACGACGCCACCCGTTTGGGTGATTGGTCGGTTGGCGGGACGGACCACATCCTGGCTATCATTCCAGGCTACGTGCTCCATATTTTCGGCTAAAGTGCGGCCGGTCACCGTCAGGCAGTCGCCATGCAGATAGCCATGGTCGAGCAACGTCTTCATCAAAAGCGGAATGCCACCGGCCTCGAACATGTCCTTGGCGACATATTTGCCGCCCGGCTTCAGGTCGGCGATATAGGGCGTCTTCTCGAAGATCCTGGCCACGTCGAAGAGGTCGAACTTTATTCCGGCTTCATGCGCGATCGCCGGCAAATGCAGCGCCGCGTTGGTCGAACCGCCGGTGGCCGAAACCACGGTCGCGGCATTCTCCAGCGCCTTTAGCGTGACGATGTCGCGCGGGCGGATATTCTTTGCGATCAGCTCCATGATCTTTTCGCCCGAGGCGAAATTGAAGCGGTCGCGCATCTCGTAAGGCGCCGGCGCCCCGCAGGAATAGGGCAGCGCCAGGCCGATGGCCTCGGCGACCGTGGCCATGGTGTTGGCGGTGAACTGGGCGCCGCAAGAGCCGGCCGACGGACAGGCGGCTTGTTCGATTTCAAGAAGTTCGGCGTCATCGATCGTGCCGACCGAGTGCTGGCCGACGGCCTCGAACACGTCCTGCACGGTGATCTGCCGGCCTTTGTAGGAACCGGGCAGGATCGAGCCGCCATAGATGAAGATAGACGGCACGTTGAGCCGCACCATGGCCATCATCATGCCGGGCAGCGACTTGTCGCAACCGGCAAGGCCGACCAGTGCATCGTAGCAATGGCCGCGCATGGTGAGTTCGACCGAATCGGCAATGACCTCGCGCGACACCAGCGACGATTTCATGCCCTGATGGCCCATGGCGATGCCGTCGGTGACGGTGATGGTGCAGAATTCGCGCGGCGTGCCGTTAGCCGCGGCGACGCCCTTCTTGACCACCTGCGCCTGGCGCATGAGCGAGATGTTGCAGGGCGCCGCCTCGTTCCAGCAGCTCGCGACACCGACCAGCGGCTGCGCGATCTCGGCCGCCGACAATCCCATCGCATAGAGATAGGAGCGGTGCGGCGCGCGCGCCGGGCCGACGGTCACATAGCGGCTGGGCAGTTTGGCCTTGGAGATGACTCTGGCGTCCATACTCTTCCTCGCCGCGGGCGATGCGGCCTGCCCCATTGCCGGGCCTTTTGGCACGTGTTCTGAGACAAATTCGAGGTGCGCCGGGTTTATGGCGGGAAATAGGCAATGTCCCCTGCTGCCCTCGCGGCGCGAGCGTTGCTCGCAAACTGTTGCCAAAACGTCACGATCGCAGGAGGCAAGGGGCGGTGTATTTGCAACGCCAGACGGATGCCGGGAAAGCCGCTCAAACAAAAAGGCCGCGCATTGCCCGGCCTTTTTGTTATTGAAAACCTATACTTAGAACTTGATCTTGACCGAAGCCGAGCCAGCAAGGAGCAGATCGTCGCCGTATGTGTAGGTAATGGCATTTGCCGTGTCGCCAGCACCGGTGAAGGTCGACGATCCGCTGGTCAGCACGCCGATCGAGCCACCAAGTCTGACCTCGATCTTTTCGTTCGGCGAATAGGAGATGCCGCTGGCCACGGACCAGGTGTCCGACTGATAGCCGGAAGTCGTCGAGGTTCCACGATCCCAGGTCAGCGAAACCGCGCCCGACAATTGGTCGGTGAACTTGTGAGCTATACCGCCCGAAATCGTCCAGCCGTCGCGATAGAGTAGGTCGAAAGAAGTGGCAGAGTCTGGTGAACCAGGTATGCCACCGGTTACCGGACTACGGACTCCTTTGATTGGAATGATACCAAGATTGCTCCACTGCTGCCAACGAACCGAGCCGAAGGCCAACCAGCCAGGAGCTATACCGCTCTGCAGCTTGAATTCCACGGCCTGGGGAATCTCGGCGGATGCGGAGACAGGGAAGACTCCTGTAGAGCCTGGAACCAGATCCGCCGGAGGGGCGCCCCTGAAACCGGTCGTGTCGACGGTTCCCGACAGTCCGTCATATTTGTAGCTCGAATAGTACATCAAGCTTGCGCGCAAGGCGATCTCGGGAATTTCATAGGCGGCGCCCGCGCGCCAACCCCATGCCTCATCGGAAAGCTTGAATTTGCCGAGGCCGGTATTGCCGAAGGCCAGCAGCGTCTGGCGGGACAGAAACGCTTCGACCTCCTGGTAGGAGACGCCGCCGATGAACCGGATGGCGCCCTTGCCGACATTTATCTTGTAGGAACAGGTAAGGCCGAAATCATTTGTTTTGACATAGTATTTGACCGCCGTTGGCGAATAGGCGTTGTTCATGCCGAAGTCTGCCTCCGCACCATACGGTTCCGTATAGGTCGCAAGACAATCCACTGGTTCAAAGATGTTGGCCTTGAAACCGATGCGGGGTACCGCATAGTCGCCCTCAACATCCACTTTCGACGTCGACATTCCCGAGCCATCCAAGCGCTGCACATTCTTCAGTGTGCGCTGTGGCGAAACATAGGTGACGCCGGCATCGAACGAATATGGCGCGGCATCGAACAACTGGTCGATGTTGACACCGCCCCGGTCGAAGCCGCCCGCGTTCGCAACGCCGAAAATGGATAGCGAAAAGCACCCTGCCCCCAGCAGCGCTTTCAGACGCAAATTACTCATGAATGTCCCTCCCGAATACGAATGGACCAAGCTAGAACCAATTCAGGTTAACGTCGCAACAACGAATTCTCGATGCGTACACGTACGCCTTCGCCGATCGTATTCTGGGCAAAGTGACAGCTTTCATGACAAGGCCAGAAAATGGCCCATTAGGATGCAAATCGACGAAAAAATCCGGAAAACCAGCATAGAACGACGCAAAAACGGCCCGTTTTGCGAGGATCAGGCCCATTGTTACATTATGGCAACAATGGGGCCAAAACATTCCGTTTACGTCAAGATTTACGCTGCGGAATGCCTATTTTCGTGGCAGGAAGCCCGTCCAAAACACGAATCCAGAGCATCGTAGAATCGGGTTTTGGGACAATCCGATGCTTGGACGAAAATAGCTCAACCGGCTTCGCGCACCCGCGTCAACGCCACTGAAAGTTTCTCCTGCGCCTCGCGGTACTCACCGAGTTTTTCGCGCTCGGCTTCCACGACGTCTTCCGGCGCGTTGGCGACGAATTTCTCGTTGGACAGCTTCTTGTGCAGCCGGGCGATCTCCTCGGTCACCTTGACCAGTTCCTTCTGCAGTCGCGCCGCCTCCGCGGTGAGGTCGATCAGGCTGCCAAGCGGCAAGCAGATGGTCGCCTCGTTGAGCACGATCTGGGCGGAGCCCTTGGGTGCTGCTTCGCCGAGTGAGATATCGCCGACCCGCGCCAGCCGCTTGATCGCTGAATCCTGGCGTTCGAGCCTGTCGCGCGTCGCTTCGTTGGCGCCGATCACCACCAGCGGGGCGATCGCCGCCGGCGGCACGTTCATCTCCGAGCGCACGGAGCGGATGCCGGAGACGAGATCGATCAGCCAGTTGATGTCGGCGGCCGCGGCCTCATCCTCGAAGTCGGGCGACGGCCATGCGGCATGGCAAAGCAGCGACGGCCGTTCCTTGCCCTCGCCGGCCGTCTGCGCCCACAGCTCTTCGGTCATGAACGGCATCATCGGGTGCAGCAGCTTGTAGATCTCGTCGAGCACGAAGGCGACGCAAGCCCGGCTTTCGGCCTTGGCGGTCTCGTCCGTGCCCATGAACACCGGCTTCAACAGTTCCAGGTACCAGTCGCAGAACAGGTTCCAGACAAAGCGGTAGGCCGCACCAGCCGCCTCGTTGAAGCGGTATGAGGTGATGCCATCGGTGATTTCACCCGCGGTGCGCGTCAGTTCGGTCAGGATCCAGCGGTTGACCGCCAGCTTGGCATCGTTCAGCCAGAAATCGTCGTTTCTCGCGACGTCGTTCATCTCGGCAAAACGCGTCGCGTTCCACAGCTTGGTGCCGAAATTGCGGTAGCCGGCGATGCGCGCCGGATCGAGCTTCACGTCGCGCCCTTGCGCCGCCATCACCGCCAGCGTGAAGCGCAGCGCGTCGGCGCCGTATTCGTCGATGAGATCGAGCGGGTCGATGACGTTGCCTTTCGACTTCGACATCTTCTGCCCGTTCTTGTCGCGCACCAGCGCGTGCATATAGACGGTGTGGAACGGCTCCTCCTCCATGAAGTGCAGGCCCATCATCATCATGCGGGCGACCCAGAAGAAGATCAGGTCGAAGCCGGTCACCAGCACGTCGGTCTGGTAGTAGGTCTTCAGCTCCGGCGTCTGGTCCGGCCAGCCAAGCGTCGAGAACGGCCATAGCGCCGACGAGAACCATGTGTCGAGCACATCCTCGTCGCGAGTCAGGATATCGCCCGGCTTGAAGTTCTCGAGCTTGTCCTCGACCCAGGCCTTCCACGGCCCCTCCAGCGCCAGATAATATTCGATCGCCGCTGCGAGCGCCTCTTCCTCGGTCTTCTCGACGAAGACACGCCCGTCCGGCCCATACCAGGCGGGGATCTGGTGTCCCCACCAGAGTTGGCGCGAGATGCACCAGGGTTCGATGTTCTCCATCCACTGGAAGTAAGTCTTCTCCCAGCTGCCGGGTATGATCTTGGTGCGGCCTTCGCGCACGGACGCGATCGCCGGCTTGGCGAGTTCGGCCGCGTTGACATACCACTGGTCGGTCAGGAGCGGCTCGATCGGCACGCCGCCGCGATCGCCATGCGGCACGGCATGGCGATGCGGCTCGACCTTTTCGAGGAAACCGCCCGCCTCCATCAGCTCGACGATCTTCTTGCGCGCGACGAAACGATCGAGGCCGTCGAGCGCATCCCAGACGGCCTGGCGTTCGGGCGTCACCTCCAGCCCGGCGAGGAAGTCGTCATTGTCCGTGAGGGCGACCGCCGCCTCCACGGTGAGGATGTTGATCGCCGGCAGCTTGTGGCGCTTGCCAACCTCGAAGTCGTTGAAATCATGCGCCGGCGTGATCTTGACCGCGCCTGAGCCCTTTTCCGGATCGGAATATTCGTCCGCCACCACCGGGATCTTGCGGCCGACGATCGGCAGGACGAGATTCTTGCCAACCAAATGCCGAAAACGCTCGTCGTCGGGATGCACCGCCACCGCCGTATCGCCCAGCATCGTCTCGGGGCGCGTCGTCGCCACGGTGATGAAAGTCTTCGGATTTTCCGGATCGAAGGCTTCGCCCTCGACCGGATAGCGGAAATGCCAGAGATTGCCGTTGACCTCCTGCTGCTCGACCTCGAGGTCGGAGATGGCCGTAAGCAGCTTCGGATCCCAGTTCACAAGGCGCTTGTCCTTGTAGATCAGCCCTTCCTTGTAGAGCGTGACGAACACTTCGAGCACCGCCTTGGACAGCCCCTCGTCCATGGTGAAGCGCTCACGGCTCCAGTCGGCCGAAGCGCCGAGCCGCTTCAACTGGTTGAGGATCGCGCCGCCGGATTCGGCCTTCCACTCCCAGACCTTCTCGATGAACTCACCGCGCGTCAGGTCGCGGCGATGGATCTGCTTCTCCATGAGCTGGCGCTCGACCACCATCTGCGTGGCGATGCCGGCATGGTCCATGCCGGGCTGCCACAGCACGTTCTTGCCACGCATGCGCTCGAAGCGCACCAGGATGTCCTGCAGCGTGTTGTTGAGCGCATGGCCCATATGCAGCGAGCCGGTGACGTTCGGCGGCGGGATGACGATGGTGAAGGCTTCCGCGCCCTCCTCGGCGCCGGCGCCGGCGCGAAACGCGTCGGCCTCCTCCCAGATTTTGGCGATCTTCGGCTCGACGATTTTGGCGTCGTAGGTTTTTTCGAGCATGAAAAGAGGTCCGAGCTGTCGGGATGTGTTGGGTTCGGTGTAAATCGGAAGGCAGTTGGCAAGTCAACCGCAAGGGAGCGGCAGATGGCAACGGCTCATAGATAGCGCCTGGGCGGCTTCAGGCAACTCACCGGATACGATGCCGACGCAGCCGCCCCTTGACCACAGACCGTAAACCACCATAGCTTGCCGGTGCTGCTGTAGGGCGCATCGGCTTCGGCCGGAGGGGCATTGCCCGCCTACGACACCTTCAACCCCTCAATCAATGCGCCCAATCTTCGAACATGCCGAATCTCGAGACCTTCAGGAAACAGGCCCAGCTTTACCTGCGCTGGCATCGCGAGCGGTATTATCCCGTCGCGGATGCGATCGGTTCGATACTGCCGCGCTTCCGCCACCTGACCGACCGCCAAATCCTGGATCACGGCTTCAAGCTCGCCGATGCACAGGAACTGGTCTCCAGGAAAGCGGGCTTCGAAAACTGGCAGGCGCTGAAGAAAGGCCTTCAAACCATGACCGACCGCACGCCACCGGATGCAGAAAAACCCTTCCTCGCCTTTGCCGAGCCCCAGCTTTTCGTTTCCGACGTAGACGCAGCCTGCGCGTTCTATCGCCAAAAACTAGGCTTCCGGACGCGGTTCACCTATGGCGAACCGCCCTTCTACGCCCAGGTCATCCGCGATGGCGCACGCTTGAACCTGCGCCATGTCGACAAGCCTCTGTTCGACAAAAGCCCCAGGGCCAATGAGGATCTGCTGTCGGCGACGATCGTGCTCGACGCCATCAAGCCGCTGTTCCTGGAATATCAGGCGGCCGGGGTCAGCTTTCATCAGACATTGCGGACCGAGCCGTGGGGGGCCCGCACCTTCATCGTGGCAGATCCCGACGGAAACCTGATCGCCTTCGCTACATCGGCCCAGGGCCGCTGAGCCGCGGGGCCAACAAAAACGCCGCCAGCGCGGCGGCGTTCCCATCCGTTGACCGACGGAAATTGTTACTACGCGCCGCGCGCCACGCGTTCGATTTCCTCGCGCACCAGCCGCTCGACCAGCGTCGGCAGATTGTTGTCCAGCCAGTCCTGCAGCATGGGCCTGAGCATCTCCTCGGCCATCTCGTCGAAGGTTTTCTTACTGCGGCTGGCGAACGCATCGGAAAGCTCGCCGAAGGCGGCGGCAACCTGCCGGCCCGTATGCTCAGAAAGGATCGCCGGACGAGCCGGCGGTGCCTCGCTTGCCGCCGGGCCGGCCGGCGCGTTTGGCGGCGGGGCCGGCTCGAAAGCGGGTTCGGCCGCTTCCTCGAAAACCTCGGCCTTCGGTTCAGCGTCCGGTGTCTGCCACACCTCGGCCCTGTCGGGCTTGGTCACGGTCATCGCCTCGCCGACTGCGGCGATGTCACGCCGCCAATCGGCGACGATGCTATCGGTCGTCTCCGCTGCCCTTGCCGTCGCAGGCGCATCCGGCTTGACTGCCGACTTGGCAGCGGCCTTGTCACCCGCAAGCGTCACCGGCGCTTCGGCCGGAGTCGGATTGGAGCGCACCAGCGGCTCCATGCGCGCAATCACAGGCTCGACGGCCGATGGTTGCGCCTCCGCCTGCGTAGCCGGCTTTCCGGTGTCTGGCGCGGCTCGCAGTTCGACGCGAAAAGCATCGACCTTCGGTGCCGGCACGACCGCCGGCGCCGGCTCCAGATCCTGGCGCAGGTCTTCCGCTTCGTCCGGAAGCTTGCGGCCGGTATCGCTGTCCTCGATGATCCTCCTGATGGAAGCCAGTATCTCTTCCATGGAAGGTTCGCGCTGCACGCTGCTTGCCGTAGCCATCGTCACATCCGCCGCCCTTGTGACTCGTTGCAGATTTCCTGTCCGGCAAAAACCGGATTCGAATCATGGCGACAGCGTAACCGACGGATCGCCCTACGAGAATCCCCAATCTGAGAGCAGATTGGATTTCAACAGATTAGGGTATTTTGATATTCAGCCGGCCTGGCTTGAATCCATACACTGAAACGCCGCGCGTCCTTTAGGACACGCGGCGTTTCAGCACTTCTAATCTGGGCGGAACTTGAAACTGCTGATGCGATCAGCGGCCATCCGGCGTACGCAGGCCGATCCACTTGTCCTTGACCGCATTGTAATGCTCTTCGGGTCTGTATTTCGTCACCTGAAGGGCGAGACGATCGACCGAAAGATGGCCGATCGCCGAGAGGATGGCATAGCTCGCCACCACCAAATCACGTTCCGAACTGGCCTGGTTGATCTTGGCGGTGATGAGGGTGGCCTGGGCGTTGAGAACGTCGAGCGTGGTGCGCTGGCCGACATTGCGCTCCTCGATGACGCCGCTCAACGCAAGCTGCGCGGCGGCGATCACCTGCCTGTTGGCCACTACGGTTTGCTGGGCGGCAGTGTACTGCGTCCACGCCGAGGTCACGGCTTGCCGCACGGTATCGCGGCTGACGTCGACCTCGATCCGCGCCTGACTGAGCGATTCCTTGTTCTGGCGCACCGTCGCCGAGGTTCGCCCCCCGGAGTAGATCGGCACGGTCAACGTGGCGCCGATGCTGGCCGAATTGGTTGTGCCCTCCTGCCCCGAATTGATGACACCCGGCACGGTGTTGCGGTAGGCGCTCGAAACGCCGGCGGAAGCCGAGAGCTGCGGCAGCAGCGCGCCTTCGGCCGATTTCACCGAAAACGCCGCCGCGTCGACCAGATGCTGAGTGGCAAGGATGGCGGGGTGCTCGCTGGATGCGATCGCGACCGCCGCATCGAGGTTCCGCGGCAACAGCTTCGACAGCGGCGAAGCGCCCCTGAGCTTGCCCGGCTCGTCGCCGACGATCTGGCGATAGGTCGCAGCGCTCGCCAGCGCCTGCGCGCGGGCCGCAGCCAATTGCGCTACGGCGGAGGAGCGCTCGGCATCGGCCTGCGCCACGTCGGTGCGGGTGCCTTCACCGACCTCGAAGCGCGAACGCGCCGCGCGCGCCTGCTCGGTCAGGAATTGCAGGTTCTGCTCCGTCAATACCGCCACTTGCCGATCGCGAATCACGTCCATGTAGGCGCTTGCCGCGTTGAACAATATGTTCTCTTCGGTGTTGCGCAGGCTCTCGACCGAGGCGCGGACCCGCGATTCGGCGGCGGCGACATTGTTCCTGGTCTGGAAGCCGTCGAACAGGGTCTGGTCGATCTGGACGCCAAAATTACCCGTGGTCAAGGCGGTGCTTCGATTCGAGCGATTGTTATGGCTGCTGGAGTAATCGATGCTCGCGGAACCAGTGATGGTCGGGCGCCAGCCAGACTTGGCGATGGCGACGCCCTCGTCGGTGACACGGACGCCGGCGCGGGCCGAGTTGAGCGAGGAATTGTTCTGGTAGGCCTTAGAAAGTGCGCCAAGGATAGTTTCCGCCGAGGCGGTCACTGGAGAAAGCGCGGTCGCCGAAACAAGGACGGCGGCAAAAAGACTCTTGCGTAAAGACGGCACGTAATTCCCTCATTCGTTTTGCATGGGAACCACACCGTGCCGGCTTCTCCCATTCGAGCGGCCGGCGCGGTGTGTTTCAGGTTCCCTGCTGTCAGCCCCCAAGAGTACCCCAGTCATGCGGATCAGCAACGATTGTTCAAACCCAAGCGAACATGACAACGCCTCGGCTGCAAGCCAAAATCACTCAGAACTCGAACGCACGAATACGTTCAAATCCGGGTAGTGGCTTAATTGCCGCATTAAATGCGCCTCTTCCGGTTACAACCCCCCCTGTTTTAATAAATAATCGGGCGACACCCGAATTCCCCTGCCCCTCGACGGCGACGAGGCGCCCGCCTTCCGCAAGCTGGTCGAGCAGCGAGCCCGGCACTTTCTCCACACTGCCGCCGATGAAAATGACGTCGTAGGGTGCCCGCGCGGCATGGCCTTCCGGCAACGGTCCCTCGACCACGCTGACATTGTCGCAGCCCAGCGCCGAAAGCGTCGACATGGCGGTTTCGGCCAACACCGGGTCGCTTTCCAGCGCGACGACGGACTTTGCCAGCCGCGACAGAATCGCCGCCGCATAGCCTGTGCCGCAGCCGACATCGAGCGCCGAATCACCAGGACCGATCTCGGCCAGTTGCATCAGCTTGGCCAGCGGCGAAGGCTCCATGAGGTAGCGTGGGCCGTCCGCTCCATCGGCAATGCGGATGTCCTCGTCGATATAGGCAAGATCGCGCTGGCCGGGGGCGACAAAGGCCTCGCGCGGCACGACAAGCATCGCCTCGAGCAGCGGCGCGCTGGTCACGTCGGTGGTGCGGATCTGGCCATCGACCATTTTCACCCGACGTTCGGCAAAATCAGCGCTCATGTTCCAACCAATCCGCCCAAAACCAATCTGTTTGCCGCGCCAGGACCGCGACTCGTTTCGACCGGAAACTCGAGCCCCCGGCGCCGGTGCGCGGGAGCTTGAGCATTTGGAGGCCTCGCCCGGAATCGAACCGGGGTGCAAGGATTTGCAGTCCTCTGCGTAACCACTCCGCCACGAGGCCTCATTGCTCCCGGCGTTCCACCCGGTTCCAATAGGTTGCGGCGAAAATGCCGTCAAGCGGCCATGGTGCATTCCGGACGGTTTCCTCAGGGTCCACGTTGCCACACGTCGAATCGTCGATACGTATGCTGCAATTAATATATTAGTTAATTGTTAAGTAGAATATGGCGACGGGAAGCGCTGGGCATGGACCTTACCTGGGGAAGCGGGAGGGCCGCCATTCCCAAGGAGATTTGCGAGCGCCTGGAAAAGCACCCCGGCGTTGGCCCAGATTGAGTCAAGCCGGAAAACCGTCCCTTCCCATAGGCTTGTCACTTGCCACGTACAAACCCCGTCAGTTCGGCCGCCGCCGTCGTTCCCACCACACGACGAGCCGGCGCCGATGGCGGCGCACCAAGGCAAACTCGTAGGAAAGCACCAGCAACCCAACTGGTATCATCCAGAAACCCAGGATTGGCAGGAAGCCAAGAATGCCGCCGAAGATCAGCACCGCGCCGATCGCAATCCTGAGGCCGCGCGAGCGCGGCATGGTGAACTGACGGCCGAAGACCGATATTTTCCGTGCCGGTGGATGGTTGTGGCTTGCTGCGCTCATGTCTGGTTGGCGGTCCCTTCGGGCAAAGTAAAAAACACCACCTGACGAAAGCCGCAACCGCGTTTTCGGTTCCGCGCTCCCCGCCAGACGGCTAATATGAGGGCGCCAGCACGCGATTGCGAGAAAGCGCCCGGCGAAAAAGCGTCGAAAAAAAATACGAAATGCTTCTTTGCAAAGCCGAAACGGGTTTGCTATAGGCTGCGCCACTCACATGAGAGCCTCTGTTCCCCGGTAGCTCAGTGGTAGAGCAACCGGCTGTTAACCGGTTGGTCGCTGGTTCGAATCCGGCCCGGGGAGCCAACAATTTCAAAGACTTAACTGATTTTGAAGGTTCGGCAAATTTGCCGATACTGGCGCCAGGGCAACATCTGGGGCAACAACTGCGACTCTTCGGGAGGGGAAAATGATCGATTGGAACCAGGTACGAAAGTTCCGCCATGTCACGGAATCCTCGCCACCTGAGTGGCCAGCAGGCGTCAAAGCCATAAGCCTTGAAGGTGTCACCTTGCTCGGCATCCATCAGAGCACCGGCGAACTATATTGGGACGGGCAAGCGGTGGTCACTGAGAAACGTCTCGCCAATTATGAGCGCCGACTGGCGTTAGCGGTTACAATCGCCACAGGTGTCATGGCTGTCATCGAGGCGGGACGCGCGGCGGGCTGGATCACGCACTGAAAAGAGGTAGCCGCCTCGTGAAAGTGATGCTGGACACAAACGTCTTCAACCATCTGGTTGAAGGGTCGATCGATCCGGCCTCGATTCCTAGCGACTGGGAGCCGGTAATCACGCATCTTCAGAACGACGAGATCGAAAGAACTGCAGATCCTTCAAAGCGCAAAGCTCTGCAAGCCATGGTCATCGCCGTCGTGACGGTTAAGGTGCGACCGAATCGGCAGCGTGGGGCACATCTCGATGGGGAGAGGCTAAGTGGGCAGGTCCAGCTTCGCAGTACAATACCTTGAAGACGCAACTGGATGCCGAGAAGAAGCGCCCCAGCAACACGAATGACGCTCTGATCGCCGATACCTGCCTCCAGAACGGCTTTCTCCTGATCACAAATGACCAAGCGCTGACAAAGGTAGCCACGGTCAACGGCTGCGCTGTACGCGACCTTCGCACCAAACCGTAGACCGGCCCCCTTGCTGCTTTCTTGCATTTCTGCTCCTTCCCGCGACTATCGGTAGGTCCACGTGGATATGGATAATTAGCGTTGAGGAAGCGCGAGCGCGCCCATGACAACCCGACCCGCCAACAGAAGATGGCCACAGGATATCGGTTTTTTCTTTTCGATAGCCTGCTTTTCGGCCGGCGTGGTGTTTACCTTTGTCCTCCGGAATCATGACGAGCCTTCTGAATCAAGCGTTGTTTGCACGATATTCCTGCTCATCATGGTCTTTTTTACCCGTTACGGTCGGGCCAAATTCGAGGACCATTTCAGGGGTTTCAAAAGAGGCCGGCTGGACGGAGGAGATGATCATCCAGGTTGGGCGCGCTCAAGCAGCGATCGCTGGAGTTATTTCACTGGTCTGCTTGATGACCATAGTCAAAAATTACCTCGTTCATTAAGGCTTCTTCGGCCCGGCCTCTCGGAACTCGAATGCTGCCGACCCGTGGCAATGGGTTTTCCCTGCCTGGTGAAGAGCCCGCCACCGTGAGGCAGCAGGCGCTGGGTAGCCGCGTACTGGGCGCGGTTAAGAATTCTTATCGCCGTTTGGATTTGGTGCCGGTGCCTCTCGCACGTCTCGCGGTGGCGGATCGATATGTTTAGGCTCTGGCGATGCTTCCTTGTCGGGACGACGCTCGGGGGGCTTCGGCTTTGGCTTTGGCAGCGGATCTTTGATTTTGCCTTGCATGGTTCGGTTTCCTCCAATCCTGAAACCGTATCGCCAGCTCTTCCGTTCCGGTGCACGGTTAAAAAGCCCGCCACCGTGGCAGCGGGCTATACTGGGTTGGGAAATTCATCCCGGAGAATGGCCGCGGTCCAGGCGCAAGGCTCAGGAAGGCTCAGGCTCAGGAGGCGGCGCATTCGGATCGGCGCAATCAACGTCTGCCAATTGTTCACACGGAGAGGGCTGATCGCTAACGCCGCCATAACGTTCCACGAGCTTTGCGAATCCGTAGGCGAAGGCGAAAAGAAGCGCCAGGACAACCACTATTCGGACGGCCATGGGGGATTGTAACAGGAACCCGCATAGAATTGAGCATACCGCAAATTGCAGAACCCTCGATGCGATCATCCGTTTACTGCCCAGCCCCCCGCTGCCCCCTGCGAAGTCGTCAAGCGCGCCGTGTGCGGGGGCGAATGCTTGCGCGCGCCACGGTTGCGGCAGTCTTCTGTGGTCCGGGGAGGAAACAATGAACTACGTTCGTATTGCTCGCATGTCGGTTTGCTGCGTTGGCGCTTGGCGTCACCTTGTACGAGCGTGGCTTTGCCTCTTTAAAAGCCGGGCTAAGGCCTGACCCTAGCAAAGTGTGCTTCGCGGCCGCCCGTGCCAGCGGTTGGTGGACCAGGCCTCGCTGACAGCGACACCTAATGACTGATCAGGCGGAAAAATTGTTCATTGTCCCCGGCGCTGGTAGCGACTCTTCTGGCTGCGGAACGGGAAAAGGCGCGCCTAACAGAAGGAGAAGTCCTTCAGATTCAGAGATCATGCTCCGTCCATCGCGATGCCCGCGCATGCATATCGGGCAGTCATAAAAGTTCGGGGCTACGACGACATTGATCCTGAGAACGTGTGGGTCGAATGGCAGTTGGCGCGCAAATCGCTTGACGCAGAGAACTAGCCCAAACTGAAGCGACAACATTCCGATGAGCGATGAGTTGATCCGCCTTCCCGGTGCAATGGAGCAGTCAAGCGTGGCACGGTTCTTGCTTCCACAGATTCAGACATGCCGGGCGCAAAAAACACGCTGTTCCATATCGATACCGGCCTGTGAGGTTGGGACAAATGATGTCGCGTAAGCTTCTGTTCGGCCTTCTCGTAGCGTTCTTGGCCGCGGCCGTGGGAGTAGCCCTCTGGTCGTCCGAGACCTCATGGGGATTTCTGACTGCGACCCAATCCGATTCGGTCTTTTGTTCAAGCGGTCTATCAGCAGAGACCGCATCGGCGTCGACGTCGCGGACTCTGCCTTCATGTCCGACGGCCGTCACAAGGTCATAGGGAGCGCTTCGATGGCCGCGAGACTGTGGATAGCCCAGACAAAAATCGGAAATGAACCGCTTCCTGCAGCGGCGAGTTGCAGAGATTGTGTCATGGAGCGGTGGGCTTTGATCACTCGGTTGGCATCAGCCTTTCGCGAATTCGTTGCACCGCGCTACCGGCCAGAGCTCCACTATATGCGCGGCCCCGGGCCGGCCTGCGCGCGCCGCGTGAGAGCGCGCTGAAATGCCAGGCGCATTCTGCGGCCGCCCTTTGATCCGCGGGCCGGGCCTTCAGCCGAATGATGGCGCACCCATGCTTAGGCCAAGTGAGACCTAATGGCGAAGTGCAGACGAAGGATTGTCATTGCAGTGCCCCACCAGGAAAGCCGATGGAATCCGTGTTATCCGATCCTCGTTCAACGGCATGTGCGATTTGTTTCAGCATCGCATGAGCCGCGCCAGCCGACATGACGAGGCGGCACACAATCACGTGCTCGAACTTTCCACGCTCGTAGATCGCTCGCTGCCGGCTGTAAAATGTGCACCGGAAATTCCCGTCTCCCAAATTTTCCATGTCGGCCATCCCTGAAATGAAGACATCAGGAATGATGGCCGTTTCGACTAAGTCCATGATGGGATCGGTCATGATGCGTCTCCCCAACTGCCCCAATTGCCGGATTCCAACACCAGGCGTTACACCCTGCAATTTTTGCAGGCTAAGGGAGAAACTGTCGTTTGATCAACTTGGAGATTGGGGGTAGCCGCCACCTGCAATGGGAGAAGAATCTCGCACGCCGCACCGCCCTACTATATTAGCAGAAGCGCATGAATTGGATTAGAATGCCACCCCAACCGCCGCCGCTTTCAATCCCCTCACGATTGCTGGACGGTCGGCTCATGCTTGCGCCCCGGCAACGCGGACAGAACCGCTCGACTTGCCGGTTTCGATCAGCGCATCGATCAGCCGGTGCACCTTGAGCGCCTCCTCGCCGGTCACCTTCGGCGCGCGGCCGCCGCGGATCGCCTCGACGAAGTCGGCCATCACGGCGCGGTGGTGGTCGTGTGGAAAGGCCATCGGATCGGCGCCGGTGCCACCGCCTGAGCGGTCCGGCTCGATCACGATCTTTTGGCCGTTTTGAAACTGCACCAAGAGTTCGGTGCCGCGCACCAGGGCCGTGCCTTTGGCGCAGGTCAGCACGATCTCCTCGAGAAAGCCGGGATAGGCGGCCGTCGTCGCGTCGATGGTGCCAAAGGCGCCGTTAACGAAGCGCGCCGCCGCGCAGACCATGTCCTCTGTCTCCATGCTGTGAACGGGCGTGGTCGCCGCGAATCCTCTCACCTCGGCGATCGGTCCCACCAGGCTCAGCATCAGGTCGAGCGTGTGGATGCCTTGCGAGATCAGCACGCCGCCGCCGTCCCGCGCAAACGAGCCCCGCCCCGGCTCGTCGTAGTAGCTCTGCGGTCGCCAAAGACGGATCACCGTCGAGCAGCCGACGATCGCGCCGAGTTCGCCGGACGCGAGAATCTCGGCCAGTTTCACTCCCGCCGGCCGGAAGCGGTGCTGCAGGACGACGCCGAGCTTGACGCCGGCCTTACGGCAGGCGGCGACGAGTTCTTCGGCGCGGGCGGTCGTAATGTCGAGCGGCTTTTCCATCAGCACGTGCTTGCCCGCCTCGGCGCAGCGGATCGCGATGTCGCGATGCGTGTTGGCGGGCGTGAAGACGGCGACCGCCTCGACGCTGCCGTCATTCAGGATGGTGTCCAGACTGTCGCAGAGCGGGAACGGGAACTTCTCGCCGAAAGCACGTCTCCGCGCCTCGCTCGGAGCGAAGGCGTGGACCACCTCGACCCTGTCCGACAGGTCCATCAAGCCGCGGGCATGCGGCGTCACCGCCATGCCGAGGCCCACGATTGCGATGCGCGTCTTCTTCACGGGAGGATGGTCCTTGTTTCGATACGGCGAGGCGTGCCGATACCCTCGGTGCGGGCGATTGCGCAACCGCGTCGAAGCTGCCGTATGGCGCCATGCCGGTATGATACAAGCCGCCATAGCGATGACAATGCAGCCGAGTGCGATCGTCACCGCCTGCGCCGAACCGAGCCTGGTCGGGCTTGAGCCAATCGACGACATCGCCGTGTCGAGGGATCCTTCCGCAACGCGCAGTGAAGCCTATCCAGGCGAACGTGCCCGGAATGGCAACTTCTCCCACGGAACAAACCACCGATCGCTGAATTAGGACATCAGGAGGCATGATCATGGACCGTATAGAGCGCATCAGGCGGCGAGCCCATGAAATCTGGGAGCGCGAAGGCCGACCGGAAGGCAGGGAGCGCGAGCATTGGGATCAGGCGGTGCAGGAGATCGAGGCAGAGGGTTCCGAAGACGAACGCGGCCCGGTCGTACCCGATCCGGCCGTCGGAGCCGGCTCCGACCCGGACCTGCGTGGCGCCAAACCTCGGAAATGACGCGATCCGACATCGGCGAAATCGGCGCAAAATGGCGTGCCGGCCTGCTTCGTCATCGGTCTCGCTGTTGACCGGCCGGACTGTTCTTGACCGAAAGGAGAGCCAATGCCTCGTCTCGTCACCTGGATTGTGATTGTACTGGTGGTGGTCTTTGCCGCCTGGATCTGGATCGGGCGCGACGAAAGACCCGACAGCAGCGAAAGCCAGCCGGCGCCTCATGCGATAGATCAGAGCGAATGAGGCGAACGGCCGGGTGGCCGCGATCTCCCGCTACCCCGAAGATGACCCTCCGTTATTCTTAGCCGCCTGCTCTCGCTGCCTTTTCAGGACTTCGTCAGTCCCGACCAGCTTTTTCGACCCGCCGGATATCGTTGTGGACACCACGGCAGGCGGGTCGCTCGCGGGGAAGGAATCCTCAAGGCCGGCCTGCAACTGGTCTTCCAAGATTTCCGGCTCTTCCGACCGACCAGGTGTCCTTCGGGCTTTTGTTTCCTTCGGCGGCTGTTTCATCGTCGGTGAAGACTTGACCTCTCGAACACAGGCATAAAGCTGTTCGATGGCAAATTCCTTCAGTGTTTCGAAGTTGGCTCTACCGTCATCATGCATTGCCTCGATACGGTCGACCATTGCTTTCTCGAACTGGCCAAGGCTATCGCTTCCGCAAGCCTGGCAAAGGCGCAATAGTGCTTCGTTGAGCATTTTTGGGCCAAAGTAAGCCGACGCCTCGAGCTTTAGCCGCTGCAACTGCTCTGGGGTTGCCGCCTGAAGTTTTGACATATGCAGCCCTTTCGCCTGATGAGCATATCAACGGCAATTATCGGCAGATGTTCCATCCGCCAGGCAAGCAGCGGCTCCAGCTTGCCTCGGTCTCGCCGGCGCTCGGCGCATTTCGAGCAGTGGGTGCGCCAGATAGCTTCCTCCGGCGGATCCGGCATTTCAGTGAGCGGTCGGCCGAGAAGATGCTGGTAACGGGACGCCTGGCACTGATCTCCGTAGTAGTATCGCTCCGGCTGGCCAGCGACTTGCGCGACCCAAATCGCGGGATTTCGCGGATGGTTGCGTATCGTGGAGCCCTCCGGCGCCCAATACGTGAACGGCGGCGCAGGGTCGGCCTCGATCACGACCCGCGGCTCCGCCAATTTCACCGGCGTGCTCGATATACTCTGTTGTTGTTCATCGGATGAGGTACAAGCCGACACGAACAGAACCACGCAGCCTGCTGCCGCAATCAGTGATTTCATAAGATTGCCTGGCCTCCTTGAAGCACAGCGTCGGTCTGCTCCTTGGTTGGCGCCTGATAGCCAAATCCAGCCGACAATGTGGTTGGGAGATCACCTTCTTAGCGTCACCTTGCACAGCGCAGCGGCAAGTCCGACGGCATTTAATATTTGGGGTGGCGAAAAAGATCAGACGCAGCTAACGTATCGTTGCTTTGGAGAGTATCGTGCGTACGAGACGTTTCAGAAAGCCGATAGTCGTTCAACCTGGCCGGATCGATCGCGACAGGGTTGTTTTGTCGGTGTCCGACGCGGCCAAAGTGCTGCTGAGGGACTGGCCGGCGCCAGCCTCGCAGACGCGGCTCGCCGCGATCGAAGCCTGCCTTGCCGTTATCCGCGGCGAGAAGCCGCCAAGGGTCGCGCGCCAAGCGTTCATCATCGCGGCCAAGGATGCAAGGATCCTGCTCGGCGAACAGGTCTAGACCGGCGCGGTCAGGTCGGGCCTTGTTCAGGCATTACAGCCGACGGGCGAGCAACTGGCCCGTCAGCAGTCGACCTGTCTGAGACCGGCCACGGCTCACCGGACAAACCACCGCAATCGGCGGGCTATCGTCCTACGTCATAAGGGGTCGAGGTACGTCTGCTATGGCAGGCTAGGCTAGGTGAACTTCCGCGATCACGCCATAATCAATCCGGCGAATTTTGCTATTCTTTCTTCGCGGCGAATCCCAACGCGGCGTGGCCGGCGCCACCTAGGCAACCCCACCTTCCCCCGCCCCTGCGGCGCCGGCCATCTTTCGCATCGGGTATCCCGACACGCCACCGCTACCCCGTGAAATCCGTGGTCACGATATCCGTGAATGATCGATTGCCGACGGTCCTGCCCTGACGGCTCGCCGCGAGGCGATGTTCGTTGTGCTGTGCAACCTCACGGACGGACGCGCGTTAACGACGGTTGTCTGATTTTCGCGCAGAGAGGGTCATCATGGGAAATTACTCGAAACTGATCGGTTCAATCGTTGGGCGTAGTGGGTTGGCTCGGCTCGAAATACGCCTTGCCGCCCAATTTGACTTCGCCGGAAATCCAGGCCGCGGCTACGCTCATCCTGAGCGCTGCGGCGACGTACCTGTTCCCGGCAAACACAGCAGGCACATCGCCAACAGCCGAACGCCCCTCTGGTACGACCCCCCAACAGCAGTGAAGACCATACCCGTCCCTTCAGGTCCTTTGACCATGTCGGCTGGACCGCGCCTGTGGCGTGCCCGGCGAAACCTGCAGGTGCGCTCAGTTTCAGTCTCGCCCTGCCCTTTCGCTGATTTGAGAGCGGCCAATGACCGGCGTTCTCCGGGGAACAGCTGAATCCGGAGTTGCCTTTTCGATGGAGTTGCCATGAAGATAGTAATCGTTGGGGGCGGCATCGGCGGCCTGGCTACGGCACTGGCCCTGCACGAGCTCGGCGTGGAAGCCGAGGTATACGAGCAGACGCGCGAGCTGCGCGAGCTTGGCGTCGGCATCAACATGCTGCCGCACGCCGTCAAGGAGCTGGCATCGCTTGGCTTGCTGCCCGCATTGGATCTCGCGGGCGTCCGCACACGCGAGCTCGTCTATGCCAATCGGCTCGGCCAGACCGTTTGGCAGGAATTGCGTGGCACCGATGCCGGATATGCAATGCCGCAGGTCAGCATCCATCGGGGCAAGCTGCATGGCGTGCTCCTTCGCGCCACGTTGGAGCGGCTGGGTGCGGCGCGAATTCATACGGATTGCCGGCTGGTGGATTTTCACGAGCGGACAGATCGGGTCGTCGCGGCCTTCGAGCGCCGTGACACCCGCGAGCGTATCGAAGCCGCCGGCGATGCGCTGATCGGCGCGGATGGAATCCACTCGACGGTCCGCTCGATACTGTACCCCAATGAGGGCCCGCCCGCATGGAATGGCTTCATGCTCTGGCGGGGTGCGGCCGAATGGCCGGTCTATGCCGATGGCCGGACCATGATGATCGCCGGCGGGAATGCCGCCAAATTCGTCATCTACCCCATCCATTTCGATCCATCGAAACCGAAGACCCGACTGACCAACTGGGCAGTCATGGCGCGCATCGGCGACGGCAGAGCTCCACCGCCACGGCGCGAGGATTGGAGCCGTCCGGGACGCCTGGACGAGGCGCTGCCCTTCGTGCGCGACCGCTTCCGCCTTGGATTCGTCGATCCCGTGAGCCTGATCGAGACGACCGGCACATTCTACGAATATCCCTGCTGCGACCGCGATCCCTTGGCTCGCTGGTCGTTCGGCCGCGCAACGCTGCTCGGCGACGCCGCCCATCCGATGTATCCGGTCGGCAGCAACGGCGCCAGCCAGGCCATACTGGATGCGCGCGCATTGGCACGCTATCTCGCATCGGCGGCGTCGGTGCCGGAGGCGTTGGCCGCCTACGATGCCGAGCGGCGGCCGCCGACGGGGGAGATCGTACTGGCGAACCGAAAAGGCGGACCGGAAGGGGTTATCGATGTCGTGGAGGCGCGGGCTCCAGACGGTTTCGACGACATCGATGAGGTCGCGAGCTATCCCGAGCGCGAGGCGATCGTGCGTGGATACGCATCGATGGCCGGCTATGCGCGCGACCAGGTGAACCGGGGCTGAGCCTGGCCAGTTCTTCGACGGTGCGCTTCATGTTCCAAAAAGAGTCCAAGGCAGGACTTCAGTCTGTGAGCTGGCCGACCATGGGCCGGCGCAGGCAGTGCTTTGGTCCGAAACTGCTATCGCAAAAGCCCTAGGCGGGGAAGTTCAGGAACCGATCTCCTGCAGGTGCCGTTGCGATGCCGACCCTGTGACAGGAGGCTGCAATGGACCCTCAGCATTCACCAGGCACGTTGGCTGCTTTTTCCAGTATTTGGCTTGGTGTTCGGGGTCGCGGCCGTCGGGCTTGTTGTCGGCTGATTGGGGCCTGATCGTTGAAGTTACACACTTGCGCAGCAATTAGTCCCTTCCTGCGCCAGCTAGACCCACCGGTCTCTCCCCCCATGAGACTGGTGGGTCTTGACACCGCCTGATGATGAAGGAAGCGTGTCAGCGCTGAGCATAGAGGATGGCTCGGCGAATTCGAAACAGCAGGCAGAATGCAACGCGCGGTAACGGTTAGAGGATATTCTAACATGCTGTTGGCAAGCTTATTGAAGGCACCGGCCACACGGCAACCAAGGGTTCGGGCTGCCATCTGCCTTGCTGCACTGACCTCCATTCTCACCATGAGTCCCTACCGTGTAGCACAATACGGATTGTCACCGACGCTCGGCCCGCAGGCCGCATGGGCAAAGGATGGTGGTCAGGGAAACTCTGGGAATTCCGGAAACTCTGGGAACGCTGGGAATTCCGGAAACGCCGGGAATTCTGGAAATGCTGGGAATTCGAACTCCAACAGCAATGCGGGCAAGAACAAAGCAAAATCACCGGAAGACAGTCCCCCTCAAACTCCGGTCACCGTGATAACCCCCAAGGGCAAGCCAAAACTGTATATCAACGCGACTACGGGAGATCGGATTGAGGTGCGCGGATCGAGCCTTGGCGTGGTGCATTCCAACGGGCTCAGCGAGCGCATCGACGACGGCCACTATGAAATGCGCGATGCTAAGGGCCGCACCATCATTCGGCGCGCGGCAACACGCTCCGACCGGTCAAGACTGCTCGCCATGATCGAGTGATGGCAGGTTTTACAAGCGGCAAGCCATCTGGCCGCACCGCAAGGCTGCCGTACTTCATGCAGGATGGCGGACAGGCGAATGCAGACGCTCGGTCGCGTCGCGCAATGTCATCGCGGCTTCGGTCCGGTTGCTCACGTTGAGCTTGGCGAGAATGCGCGTCATGTGATGCTTTATGGTTTTCTCATGCAGGTTCAGCTGAAGACCGATCCGCTTGTTGCTCAATCCCGCGGCAACGAGGGTCAATATCTCTCTTTCACGACTGGTGAGTTCGGCCAGCACGTCGGCTTTCGCTATTGCGGTTGACTGCGCAGACAAGTCGACCAGCACACGCGCCGACAATTGCGGGCAAACATACCGTTCGCCCAACGCCACCGTGCGCAATATGGCGGCCAGTGTTCTCGACCCGACACCCTTCAGGACATAGCCTCTTGCTCCGCTCTGCAAGGCGGTCACGACGTCCTGGTTTTCCTCCGAGACGGTCAGCATCACGATTTTCAGATCCGGGTTCCGCTGCAGAGCCGGCTCGATCGCGCTCAGCCCCCCTCCAGGCACCGAGATGTCCATCAGAAGGATATCGAGCTGCTGGTCTTCCGATATCCGCAAGGCGTCGTCCCTGCTGCTGCCTTGGGCAACGATCTCGAATCCGCCGATCTGATCGAGAGTGCGCACGACGCCTTCCCTGAACAGCGGATGATCGTCGATGACGGCGAGCTTTATGGCCGCTGGCATCATGCCTGTCCCATTTCAGCTATGTTGAGAACCATTTTCACCACTGTGCCATTCTGTGAAGATGTTACTGCAAATTGGCCGCCAAGGCTTTCTACCCGCTCACGCAGCCCGACGAGCCCGAGCCTTTCAGGATGGACGATCTTTGGGTCGAAACCTAGGCCGGTATCTGAAACCTCGATAAAAACGCGCTCCCCGTCGAAATGTTTCGCGACCGATTGACCGGCACCCCCGGCGTGGCGGAAGCCATTGTTCAGCGCCTCCTGGATAAAGCGAAAGATGCAGATCTTGGCCGCCGGTGACAAGGGTGTGTGCCCCCCGGCCGTGGACAGCATTACTTTGACGCCAGTCCGCTCTTCGTGCGCTCGCACGGCAAGCCCAAGGATTTCCGTCAACTCCGCATTCTCGACATGCGGCAGCACAAGGCCCTTGCTGATGTTCCTGATTTCGCGCATGGCGTCGTCCAAATTGGCTTTGACGGCCCGCAATTCCCGGGCGCGCGCCGCAGCCGGCGTGGCAGGATCGGCAAGCACGGGGCTGTCGATCCCCAGTGCAGCGAGGGCAACCAGTTGCGCCGGCCCGTCGTGCAGGTCCGCACCGATGCGCCTGAGGTAACGTTCGTTAAGCGCCGTGGCGCGCTGCGAAGCGCGCTGCACCCGCAACCTCAACAGTCTGTTTTGAGCAAGCAGATCGGAAAGTTCGGCAATGCGCTGCTTCAATGAGCGGCTCTGGGAGTCAATCGTACGGCTGCCACGAAAAACGATCGCCGAAAGCCCGAGGAAGAAAATAGCGGTAACGGCAGCGACATCGAACCAAGTTCGAACGAGTGCCTGCCTGAGGTCCTTTTCAAAATCGGTGGCGATCTCGTAGAATTCCAGAACAGCTACGACTTCGCCCGACCACGGCTGAAGCACCGGATTGTAGATTTCAAGAAGATGCAAACCACTGTCTCTCTCAGCCTGGCTCTCCAGGTCATCAAGCTTGTCGAACTCCGAGACCATGCGACCTGCGAACGCAGTCCGAAGGTTGTCGCTGGGTGAAAAGCGCTTCCCGGTCAAGGCTTTATCGGTTGAATAGAGGATGGTTCCGTCGCGGCGCCAGAGCTTGAAGGATTGGAGCCTCGTGCCGAGTGCGCCTTGCCCCAGCGTTTCATCCAGCGCATGGGCGACACTCTCCTCCAGCACTTCGCTCCTGCGCATGTCGGGAAGCAGTGGCGCGATAACGCTGTCGACGTAAAGGGCGGTAGCGGAAGCCGAGTTCCGGGTGACCGCGGCTTCTATCTGGCTTGTCACGGACATGCCCACCACGATCATCGCCGACAGCGAGAACAGTCCGCCCGCGAGCAGAAACTGAGTGGCCAGCGACAGTGCATTCCATCGGTCGACCAGTCTTGTCGCTCTGTATGGCGCCATATTCGCAGCGAACCGGCCAATCTGTTGTCGAGCGACGCTAAGCGACGCCCTCGTTGGTTGCAACCGATCTATTGCTAGGAACTTAGGGCTTATGGACCGGACGGAAACCGGTCGAGGCGGTTTTTTGCGCAAGTTCCACCGCTCTTGTTGAGCGAGGCAGCAGGCCATCACATGCCAGCTCCGATGCTTCGGTCTACCGGCATGGATGATGGTGCAACGCCTGATCGCCCATCGCGGCGAAAGGTGCTGCGGTTTTTTCACTTCCGGTCGCGCAATGCCCTCACCGCTCGAGTCCGATCGCGGTTCCGGACGGCTCGATATCCGGACCCATTGCGCGCAGCAGGCCAGACCTAAGTCCAACGGCAAGACGTCGCGGATGGGACCGAAGCCCAGCCAAGGAACGTTTGCAGCGGTCTCATGTTGAGTGGGTCTGGCGCGAAGATGATGCCAAGAGAGATCACATAACAGGAGGCAATTATGAGAATGCGTCTTTCCACTGCAGCCGCTGGGGTTCTGCTGCTGGCAGGTGTCGGCGCCGCTGCCGCTCAGGACGTGATCATCGCGCCTGAACAGGAGACCGTCATCAGACAGTATGTGGAAAAGCAGCCGCTCGCATCGGTGAAAATCCCTGGGGTGGAGCTCAATATCGGCTCAACGCTGCCCGACACGGTCGAGCTTTATGAAGTTCCCGATGTCGAATACCGCTACGTTGTGGTCGACGATCGAACCGTCATCGTTGATCCAGGCACGCGCAGAATCGTCAAAATCATTGAGTGACCCGAACACGTGGGGAGGAGAGCCCGCCGCTTCGAAATGAGCGGCGGGCGACGTCTGTGCTATGGGCCGTCAAATGCGAACAATCAGCAAGCTTTTCGATTCCCGCGACCAGGCAGCGCATGCCGTTGCCGCGCTTCAGGCGGCAGGAGTTTCTCACGAACAGATCAGCGTCATCGGACCTTACGACGACGAAATCGGCGCAGTCTTGCGCGGTCCGGGCGGTACTGCCTTTGGCGCGGCGGCTGGTCTGTTGATCGGCCTGGGTGCTTTTGGAGCCACCGGCGTTGATCCTGTCGGAGCAGCGGCTGGCATGGTTCTCGTCGGCGCGGCCTGCGGCAGCTTTGCCGGCAGGCTTCTCCGGGCATCCGCCGATCCTGCCAAAAAGCCGGATGAGCCGAATGTTGCACAAGGCGTCATTTTTGTGATGGTGCAAGTCGATGAAAAGCAGGCTGGCATCGCGCAGGCAGTGCTCGAACGTCCCGCTCACGTAAGGCAACTCGTGGCCACGGCCGGGTGAGATGCGCCGGGCTGGTACGCGCGAGACCGGCGTTGACGTGCGAAGCTTGCATTTCCCAGCCTGTGGCCACGAAGCGCCTTCAGTCTTCCCTCTGGGACTAACGGCTCACAAGGCTGGAAGCGTCTGCTCGACCAGATTGACGTAGTAGCGCATCACGGTCGGCACGATCTCGTCATTGAAGACGTAGCGATCGCCGTGCAGCCCCTCGCCTGGGCCGACATCGCCGGCGGCGATCCACGCGTAGCAGCCGCCGGCCTCGCGGATCATGAAGGCGAAATCCTCGCAGCCGAGGCTCGGGCTGAACTCGGTCGAGACGTTCTCCCTCCCGACGGTGGCGGCCGCCGCCTCGACGGCGCGGGCCGTCGCGTCAGCCGTGTTGATGAGCGGCGGATAGCCCTTCTTGTAATCGAGCGTGGCCCTGAGCGCATGGGCCGCGGCAATACCCCGAGCGATCTCGCCGATCAGCGTCTGGCAGTGATCGGAATGACCGGGCTCGAAAAAGCGGCAGGTGCCTTGCAGCCGGACCTTGCCCGGCACGATGTTGCCGACATTGCCACCGTGGATCTGCGTAAGGCTGACGACAAGCGCGGTTTGCGGATCGACCGAGCGGCTGACGATGCGCTGGACAGCCTGGACAAATGCCCCCGCGGCCAGGATCGGGTCGTCGCCAAGCTGCGGCATGGCGGCGTGCGCGCCAAGACCCTCGAAGGTCAGCTCGAAATTGTCGACGGCCGCCATCTGCGCTCCGACGCGAGCGGCGATCGTGCCGAGCTTGACGCCCGGCCAGTTGTGGACGGCATACACAGCCTCGGCCGGGAAGCGCTCGAACAGACCGTCCTCGATCATGCGCATGCTGCCGCCTTCGTTTTCTTCGGCTGGCTGGAAGACAAAATAGACGGTGCCGTCGAAGGCGCGCGATTGGCTGAGCAGTTTTGCGGCGCCGAGCAGCATGGCGGTGTGCCCGTCATGACCGCAGGCGTGCATCACCCCCTCGTTTCGGGACGCATAGGGCAAGCCGGTCTTCTCCACCACCGGAAGCGCGTCCAGCTCGGCGCGAAGACCGATGGCGCGCGTGCCCGTGCCACTGCGCAGGACACCGACGACCCCGGTGCCGCCGATCCCCTCATGAACCTCGTCGAAGCCGAAGGCGCGCAGTTTCTCGGAAACGAAACGTGCCGTTTCGTGCTCATCGAATCCGAGTTCGGGATTGGAATGGATATGATGACGCCAGGCTATGACCTCTGGCGTCAAAGCGGCGATGGGGTCATTATGCAGCATGATGCTCTCCTTCCGCGCCGGCAAAGGCGGTTGATCCAGGAGCAGGATTAGAAGGTTGCACAACAGGCGTCTTGAACCAGATTGACCACAGCAGGGACGAAAGACGTGCACGCAACGGAGACCCGGACATACTGGCGCCATCCCTGCTTTCCTGACCTTGGCCTGTTCAAGGCGCGCTTCGCCAAGCATCGCTACGAACTGCACACGCATCCGACCTATGTGATCGCGCTGATCACGGCTGGCTGCGAACGCATCCGCATCGGCCGCCATACCGTTGTCGCTCCGGCAGGCACCGTTGCCGTCGTCAATCCCGAGGAGTGGCATGACGGGGAACAAGGTGCCGATGAAGGCTGGGCCTACCGCACGTTTTATCCCTCGGTGCCGCTGATGACGGCGGTCGCCCGCGAGCTGGGCCAGAACCGCGCTCCGGTCTTCTCACGCGCGATCGTCGAGGACAGCCATCTCGCCGCGGCGTTGGCGGCGGCTCATGAAGGCTCGACGTCCCAGGATGCGACGAAAGCGGAGGCGTCGCTTCTCGTCGCATTGAGGCGCCTCATCGTTCGGCATGGCGATTGGAGCGGGCGGGCCGACGAGGTCGAACCCTCCGGATCGCCGCAGAGGTTTTCGCTCTACGAGGACCTTGTCGATAGCGGACTTGGTGCGCGGCTCGACTTGCAGCGGCTTGCCGACGCCGCGCGCGTCACCCGGTTCCAGGTCATACGGGATTTCAAGAAGGCGATTGGCCTGACGCCCGCCGCCTATATCCGCGACCGCAGATTGCGTCGCGCCAGCTTGCTGATCGAACAGGGGCTTGGCCTCGCCGACGCGGCAATCGCGGCGGGTTTCGCCGACAGAGCCATCTTTCCCGCACGTTCCGGGCTACGCGCGGCATGACGCCTGGCATGTTCAGAAGAGGCAGCTGAGCGCTCACCAGCCGACGGCTCATTCCCTCCTCGCGTTCACCCGATCCGCAGCGGTAACCAGCACGGCGCGGTCGCCCTCCTCGTACAAACGATGGATGGCGATGGCGCGGACGCGCCAGCCTTCTGACGTGCGCACCAGCCGGTGGAGATAGCTGGCGCCGACCGTCCAGAACCGCGCGCCGATCCAGTGGGTCGCGCGGACATGGCTGCGCGCAATCGCATCGTTCTCCGTGCCTTCGACAACGATGTTGGTGATGACATGCTGGGTGGCGTCGAAGCCCGGCAGCAGGCTTTGCCACTGGGCAATCAACGCGTCGCGGTCGCTGGTCGCGACCTCGCCGCCGAAAAGGCTGGTATAGTCGGTCGTCACGCGGGCCGCGAAATAGGACCTGACCCGGTTCCATTCGCGCAGGTCGGCATAGAGGCCGATTCCGGCAACTGCCTCGGCGATAGCGACCCTGTCTTCGACCGTCAGCGCAGCCCGCGAGGCGCTCAAGGCCGGCGCGGAAATGGCGGCAAGCGTCGCGGTGAACACTGCCGAGGCCAAGACGTGCCGACGGGTGACCGGGTTCATTGCCCCGCCTCCCCCGCATTGCCCAGCGTGGCGCGGAAATGCGCGGCGACAGCGTCGCTCGCCACCTTCACCGGCGCGGCACGGTCGTAGAAATCGAACTGGGTGACGTCGTCGAGCCACAGCTCCTGCTTGGAAGTGGTCAGCCGCGCGAAAAATTTGTGCGCGCCCTGCGGGATGGCAGCCGCCTCGCTATGCACCATCAGAAAGGGCTGATGCAGGCGCGGAGCAGCCTGGATCGCATCGAACGTCAGCCAGCCCCGCCAGAAGGCCGGATCGGCCTCGTTGCGCCAGGCCGGGATCATCCCGCGACCGGGCTCGGTATAGTAAGGCACCTTGAACATGATCGCGCGGTCGTCGGTCAGGCTGGCGGCCGGCAGGAATGCCTGTTTGCCGGTGCGGCGATACGCGGCCTCGGCTGCATCGCCCGCGGCTTCAAGCTTGGCCACGCCGTCCTTGCCGCCATAGGTCTGCTCGACCACCTCGGCATCGTGCAGCCAGGGCGCGACAAGCGCGACCGACTTGATCGCGGCATCCTTAGCGGCGGCCGTGACCATATAGCCGGAGCTGGCGCAAATGCCGAGCCCGCCGATGCGGTCCTTGCTGGTCTCGGGCCGGGTCGCGAGATAGGCGACCGCCGCTTCGATATCGGCGATCTTGGTGCTGGTATCCTCGTACTGGCGCCGGGCGCCGCCGCTCTCGCCCCAGCCGCGGAAGTCGAAGGTCAAGGCGACGAACCCGCGGTCGGCCATCTCGCGGGCGTAGCGGGCCGGCATTTGTTCCTTCACCGTCATCCAGGCGCCGGTCACGACCAGCGCAGGCCGAGGCTTCGCCGCGTCCATATCCTCGGGCAGATAGAGGTCGCCGACGATCTGCTCACCGTGCGAGGCGAAAGTGACGCGCTCGCCGCGCGGTGCGGCGACGGCATTGGAGGCGAGCGCGACGGCGGTTGCCGCGGCTAGCGTCAGGGTTTTCAGCATCGCAAGTCTCCTTTGGCTTGGGAGGCGAGAAGTGCGGCGGCGCGACGGATTTGGGAAGGGCCGCCGTCTCAGCGGTCGTCCGCCAGCCGGCCGGGCAGTGGCTTCAGCCTGTAGTGCGCCCAGTAGAAGGCGTCCGACTGATACATGTCGGTCAAAAAATTCTGTGCCTCGGCGATCTTGCCATCCTCGATGCGAAACATCAGGGCATAGAGCTGGTCGACCTCGGGATCCGAGCCGATGTTCGACCAACCGCGATGGACGTCGACGACGAGGTCGCCCTGCGCCTGGAAGAAGATCGGCTCGGCCCTGAACTTGCCGTCGGCCAGGCCGTGGAAGAAGGCGACCACCTCGTCTGCCCCGCGCTTGTCGCCGGCGAGCGGATGGTGACCGGGAATGCGCCACACGATGTCGGGCGCGAGGAAGGGCCGGACGGCATCCGGGTTCCCGGTCGCGTAAGCTGCGTAATAGTCCTTGATGAGCTGGATATTGCGGTCTTCTTGCGGACCGCCGCTCGCGGGGGCTGTGGCGGCAGCCAGGAAAGCGCCGGCAGCGAGCGAAACGAGCCTGGTCATCGGTTCTGTCTCCTCGTCAGTTTGAGCCGTCGCGGGAGCGAGACCCATTCGTCGAGTCCAAGATGAGGCTTTTTGTTCGCTGGAAAAACCCGTATAGTTCGACAAGGCTATTTGGAATATCCTCACAATGCGCCTCGACCAGTTCAGCGGCATCGTCGCCTTCGTGAAGGTCGCGCAGACCAAAAGCTTCACCCGCGCCGCCGCCGAGCTCGGCGTCGCTCCTGCCTCGTTGAGCGAGGCCGTCAAGGGGCTCGAGGAGCGTCTGGGAGTGCGGCTCCTCAACCGCACGACCCGCAGCGTCGGTTTGACCGAGGCGGGCGCCTATTACCTCGACCACGTGCGCCCGGCGGCCGAAGAGGTCTGGGCGGCGGGCGCGGCGCTGCGCGAGACCCGCGATCGCCCCGCCGGCACGCTGCGCCTGAGCCTGCCGTGGATCGCCGCGCCGCTGCTGATCGAGCCGCTGATGGGGCCGTTCATGGACGCCTACCCGGAAGTGCGGCTTAGCCTGATCTTCGACGACAGCTTCGTCGATATCGCCGCCCAGGGCTTCGACGCCGGTCTGCGGATCGGCGAGCTTCTCGATAAGGATATGATCGGCGCGCGCCTGGGCGGGCCGCTGCAGACGGTCGTTTTGGGCAGCCCGGATTATCTGGCGCGTAACGGCACGCCGAAGCAGCCCGCGGATCTCGCCGCCCACCGCTGCATCGCATTCGCCTTTACCCGCACCCGCGCCATCTCGCCCTGGGAGTTCGTCGTGGATGGACGCCAGGTCGAGTTCACGCCCGACGCACGTCTGATCGCGAATGCACTTCCGCTTTGCATTACCGCTGCCGCGCAAGGGCATGGCCTTGCCTTCGCCGTCGAAGGCCTCGCTGCGCCGCTTCTCGCCTCAGGCGCGCTGGTCAAGGTGCTGGAGCCTTTCTGTCCCACTTACGAACCGCTCCACCTCTATTATCCCAGCCGCCGCCTCGTGCCGCCGAAGCTGCGGGCCTTCATCGACTTCGTGCGCGCGAACGCTCACAGTTTGCGGATCTGATGTGTCATTGCGCTGCCGCGGATCGCGAGCCGGTCCCGCTCAAGCCAAAGCGCCGGCTGAGCCAACAGTTCCGGCTTTCACGGCAATGGACCCAATGCTAGGGCAGGATCAGCCGAATTGACCAATGGATCGCCCTGTGACCGACGCCGAACGCCCTCGCCTGCCGCTGATTGAAATCTGTGTCGAAGGCATAGACGGCCTGCTGGCCGCGCAAGCAGCCGGCGCCGATCGGGTCGAGCTCTGCGCCAGCCTCGTCGAGGGCGGCATCACGCCGAGTTTTGGCACCGTGCGCGTGGCCCTCGAACTGGCAACGATCCCGTTCCACGTCATCGTGCGGCCGCGCGGCGGCGATTTTCTCTACAGCGACGCCGAGTACAGCTCGATGCTCGCCGATGTCGGTGCGCTGAGCGAGCTCGGCGTGGCCGGTGTCGTCGTCGGCTGCCTGAACGCCGACGGCGCCATCGACGAAAAGCGCATGGGCGAGTTGGTGCAGGCGGCCGGGCCCTTGAACGTGACCTGCCACCGTGCCTTCGACATGACGCGCGATCCGGCCGAGGCGCTGGAAACGCTGATCCGCTGCAAGGTCGGCCGCGTGCTGACCAGCGGCCAGCGCGACACCGCATTGGAGGGCGTGGCCCTGCTGGCGGGCCTCGTCCGGCAGGCCGGCAAGCGCATCGTCATCCTCGGCTGCGGCGGGCTGGATCCCGGGAATATCGCCGAGGTACGGGAAAGAACCGGACTGACCGAAATGCATTTCGCCGCACTCAAGGAGGTGCCGAGCGCCATGCGCTACCGCAATCCCCATGTCGGGATGGGCGGCACCGACCTCGACCGCGAGTACCGCAACACCGTAACCGACGCGGCGCTGGTGGCGACGACGATTGCGGCGGCGAAAGCATGATCCCGCAACGAAGAAAACACATGACGGAAGCGCGTTTGCCGATCGAGCGGATCTCGCCGCAGGACGAGCCCGCCATCCTCGCCCTCAATAACGAGCACGCGGCCGAACTGTCGTGGCTCGAGCCTGAACGCCTGTCCTTCCTGCTGGGTGAGGCCTTCTATGCACGCCGCATCGGTGCGCTCGAAGCCTTCATCATGACCTTCGATCAGAACGCCCGCTACGACAGTCCGAATTTCCTGTGGTTCCGCGAGCGCTACCAGCGCTTCGTCTATGTCGACCGTGTCGTCGTCGCGGGAGAAGCGCGTGGCCGCGGCCATGCCCGAAGGCTCTATGAGGATCTGTTCGACCATGTCTCGCGCGCCGGCCAGACCATCGTCACTTGCGAGGTGAATGCCGACCCGCCCAACCCGGTCTCGGATGCCTTTCACGCAGCGCTCGGCTTCGTCGAGGTCGGCGACGCGGTGATCCACGGCGGCAAGAAGGCGGTGCGCTACTATACCAGGCGGATCACCGGCTGAGGCGACAGCCCTACCAGTTGCGGTTCAGCCAGGTGCGGGCCGGCTTTTCGACGATGTAATAGCTGCACAGGGCGCAAGCGAACACGCCGGCCAGCATCGGCAGCGGCGCACTGCCCTGCGAATAGACGAATTTGTAGAACGGCTGCTGCCATAGATAGAGCGAATACGACCACAGGCCCAGCATAGCCATCGGCCAGGAGGACAGGAATCCGGTCAGGTAGCGGGTGCCGAAGTCGAGCGAATTGACGGCGAGCGCCAACAGCGGCACCGCGACCAGATAGTGGATCGGCGTCGGCACCGACTCCAGGAACAGAAGAACCGCACCGGCGGACGCCGCAACCGCGACATGCGGCCCCTTGAACAAGGCCGGCAGCCTGTCGTCGGCCCTGAGCAGGCATATCACCGCCGACAGCAGAATCGAGGCGATGTGCACATCGGTTCGCCAATAGGTGCTCTCGTAATCCATTCCGAGGACCCAGTACGAAATGGCGCCGTTCGCCATGGCCAGCACCGACAGCGCGCCGAGCAGCATGACGACGCGGGCACGCCCCGAAACAGCAAAGCTGATCAATGCCAGGATGACATAGGCGTGTTCCTCGACGCACAGCGACCAGATATGGTCCAGTGCGCCGGCGCGGTTGACGAGAATTCCGGCATAATTGTAGGTGAATGTCAGCGCCGTCAGCGCCGCCTTCCATTTGAAGGCGACAAACGTGCCGGACAAGGCAACCATCGAAGCGACGACGAAAACCAGCAGCGCCGGATAGATGCGGGAGAAGCGGCGCTTGAAGAATGCCTTGAGCGGATAGCGTTCGACAAAGAGAATCTCGGCCATGAGCCGGCCGCTGAGCACGAAGAAGAACTCGACGCCCATGACGCCGAGGTTGATTCCGGGAATGGGAAAGAAGTGGCCGATCAGCACCAGTGCGATCGACAGGCCGCGCCATCCGTCGAGATAGGACAGCCTTGTTCTTGACGATGTGCCGGCGGACCGGGACACGACAAGCTGCGTCGCGGAAATATCCGTCATGCCCGCCCCCCTCGCATTTGAACGAATGCGAAAGGGCTGCAGGCCAAGACGATACGCTTCGAGCCCCCGCTCGCATTCCTCCAGGCATATTGCGGCGCAATAGAGCGTTGCGCAAGCGCGAGATTGGCGACACTCGCATGTCCGGCCGTCAGACCCGAGTGCGACGAAAAAGGGGCCGCGAAGGCCCCTTCCTCAAAGCCGGCAATCCCAAAACCGGCAACCCCAAAACCGGTAATCCCAAAACCGGTAATCGATGCCTTCAGGCGTTGGCGGCGGTCACCGCGCGCTTGGCCATCACCGCGATCAGGTTGGCCCGGTAGTCGGCCGACGCGTGGAGGTCGCTCATCAAATTCTTCGTCGAAACGTTCACGCCGTCGAGCGCGGCAGCCATGAAGCTTTTGGTCAACGCTGCCTCGATGTCCTTCGAACGGAAGACGCCGTCGTCGCCGGCCCCGGTGACGGCGACCCTGACGCCGTCCTTGCCCTTGGCCACGAACACCCCGACGATCGCGTAGCGCGAGGCGGGGTTGCGGAACTTTTCATAGGCCGCCTTGGCCGGCGCGGTGAAGGTTACCGCGGTGATGATCTCGCCGTCCTTCAGCGCCGTCTCGAACAGGCCCGTGAAGAACTTGCCGGCCGCGATCTCACGCTTGTTGGTGACGATGGTGGCGTCGAGCGCAAGCAGTGCTGCCGGATAGTCGGCCGCTGGATCGTTGTTGGCGATCGAACCGCCGATCGTGCCCTTGTGACGCACCGCCGGATCGCCGATCAGGGACGCCATATGGGCGAGCGCCGGACAGGCCTTCTTTAGCTTCTCATCGCTGGCGACGTCGTAATGCGTGGTGGCAGCGCCGATGGTGACGGTCTTGCCCGACACCTTGACGCCCTGCAGTTCCTTGATCCGCGACAGGTCGACCAGATCGGAAGGCGCGGCAAGCCGCGTCTTCATGGCAGGGATCAGCGTCATGCCGCCCGACAGGAGCTTTGCATCGCCGCTCTTGAGCAGCTTGGCGGCCTCAGTGACGGAGGCGGCGCGGTGATAGTTGACTGCGTACATGGGATGCTCCCGTGGTGAATGGTGAAGTAGTGAATGGTGAATGGTCGATGGTGAATGGTTGGATTGGCGCCGAGTTTCTCGAAGTGTCCTCCCATTCACCATTCACCATTCACTCCTGTTTCAATGTTTCGTCGCCCGGATCGCTGCCCAGACCGTGGACGGCGATGCCGGCATGGCGATATCGGTGATGCCGATGGCGTCGGTGATGGCATTGATCACCGCCGGCGGTGAGCCGATGGCGCCGGCCTCGCCGCAGCCCTTGATGCCGAGCGGATTGCCCGGGCACGGCGTGTTCGAGGTCGATATCTTGAACGACGGCAGATCGTCGGCGCGCGGCATGGTGTAGTCCATGTAGCTCGCCGTCAAAAGCTGCCCGCTGGCGTCGTAGCGAGTGCCCTCCAGCAAGGCCTGGCCGACGCCCTGCGCAATACCGCCATGCACCTGGCCTTCGACGATCATCGGGTTGATGATGTTGCCGAAATCGTCGGCGGCAACGAACTGGACGATCTCCGTCACGCCGGTTTCCGGATCGATCTCGACCTCGCAGATATAGCAGCCCGCTGGGAAGGTGAAGTTCGACGGATCGTAGAATGCCGTTTCCTTCAGCCCGGGCTCCATGCCGCCAGGCAGATTGTGGGCCGTGTAGGCCGCAAGCGCCATCTGGAACCACGGCACGTTCTTGTCGGTGCCGGCGACCTTCAGCGCGCCGTTCTCGATGACGATGTCACCCTCGTCGGCTTCGAGCAGGTGAGCGGCGATCTTCTTGGCCTTGGCCTCGACCTTGTCGAGCGCCTTGACGATGGCCGACATGCCGACGGCGCCCGAGCGCGAGCCATAGGTGCCCATGCCCATCTGCACCTTGTCGGTGTCGCCGTGGACGATCGAGACGCTATCGATCGGCACGCCGAAGCGCTCGTTGACCAGTTGTGCGAAGGTCGTCTCATGGCCCTGGCCATGGCTGTGCGAACCGGTCAGCACCTCGATCGTGCCGACGGCGTTGACACGCACCTCGGCACTTTCCCAAAGACCGACACCCGCTCCAAGACTGCCGACAGCCGCCGACGGCGCAATGCCGCAGGCCTCGATGTAGCAACTCATGCCGATGCCGCGCAGCTTGCCTTTCTTGGCTGCAGCGGCCTTGCGCTTGGCAAAGCCGGCGTAGTCCGAAGCCTTCATCGCCGCGTCGAGCGAGGCGCCATAATCGCCGGCGTCATAATTCATGATGACCGGCGTCTGGTGCGGGAACGAGGTGATGAAGTTCTTTCGACGAAGCTCCGCCGGCGACACGCCCAATTCGCGGGCGGCTGTCTCCATGGTGCGTTCGAGCAGATAGGTGGCCTCCGGCCGCCCTGCCCCACGATAGGCGTCGACCGGCGCGGTGTTGGTATAGACGGCGCGAACATTGGCGTGGATCGCCGGAATATCGTACTGGCCCGACAACAGCGTCGCGTAGAGATAGGTCGGCACGGAGGACGAGAACAGCGACATGTAGGCGCCGAAATTGGCGATGGTGTCGACCTTCAGCCCGGTGATCCTGTTGTCCTTGTCGAAGGCCATCTCCACTGTCGAGACATGGTCCCGGCCATGCGCATCGGTGAGAAAACTCTCGGTGCGGTCGGCAACCCATTTGACCGGCACGCCGGTCTTCTTCGAGGCCCACAGGCAGATGATTTCTTCGGGATAGATGAAGATTTTCGAGCCGAAGCCGCCGCCGACATCCGGCGCGATGACGCGCAGCTTGTTTTCAGGCGCGACATTGTAGAAAGCGCTCATCACCAGCCGCGCGACATGCGGGTTCTGCGAGGTCGTCCAGCACGTATAGTGGTCCTCGGCCTTGTCGTAATGACCAAGCGCGGCACGCGGTTCCATGGCGTTGGGCACCAGCCGGTTGTTGACGATCTTCATGCGGGTGACATGGGCAGCGGCCTTGATCGCCGCATTGGTCGCCGTGCTGTCGCCGAGCTCCCAGTCGAAAATCAGATTGCCGTCGGCTTCCGGATGGATCTGTGGTGCGCTCCTCTCGAGCGCCTTCGGCGCATCGACGACCGCCTTCAGCTCCTTGTAGGTGATGTCGACCGCTTCGGCCGCGTCGCGCGCCTGGCCCTTGGTTTCGGCGACCACGATGACCACTGCGTCGCCGACATAGCGGACCCTGTCGAAGGCCAGCGGCGACCACGCCCCCATCTTCATCGGCGTGCCGTCCTTGGAATGGATCATCCAGCCGCAGATGAGATTGCCGATGCCGTCGGCCTTGAGCTCCTTGCCGGTCAGCACGCCGATGACGCCCGGCATGCCTTTCGCCTTTTTGACATCGATCTTCTTGATTTGCGCATGCGCGTGCGGGCTGCGCACGAAGGCCGCATGCTTCATGCCGGGAACCACCATGTCATCGACATAGCGCCCGGCGCCGGTGATGAACCGCTTGTCTTCCTTGCGCGCTACACGAGCGCCAACACCCTCAATGCCCATCGCAGAAATTCCTCCCAAAATGTAGGGGAGTAGGGCATTAGGGGAGTAAGGCAGTAGGGGAAAATCGGCTCCCTTCCTACTGCCTTACTGCCCTACTCCCTTACTCCCAAAATGTAGGGGAGTAGGGCATTAGGGGAGTAAGGCAGTAGGGGAAAATCGGCTCCCTTCCTACTGCCTTACTGCCCTACTCCCTTACTCCCTTAAGTCCTTCACGCAGCTTGCCTGGCCTTGCCCTTCGATCCCTTGGCCATCGTCTTCGATGCGGCGAGGATCGCTTTCACGATGTTGTGGTAGCCGGTGCAGCGGCAGATGTTGCCTTCAAGTTCGGCGCGCACCGTGGCCTCGTCGAGGCCTTCGGGGTGGCGGGCGATCATGTCCGTCGCCGCCATGATCATGCCCGGCGTGCAGAAACCGCACTGCAGCCCGTGATGCTCCTTGAACGCCGCCTGCACCGGATGCAGGTCGGCGCCGTCGGCCAGCCCTTCGATCGTCACGACGCTCGACCCGGAAGCCTGCACCGCGAGCATCGTGCAGGATTTAACCGCCTTGCCATCGACATGGACCACACAGGCGCCGCATTGCGAGGTGTCGCAGCCGACATGCGTCCCGGTCAGGCCGAGATTCTCCCTCAAGAAATGAACCAGAAGCGTACGGTCTTCGGCAGCGCCGCTGACCCGCCTTCCGTTCACCGTCAACGATATGTCCGACATAAAACCTCCCTGGGTGCTACCTTGGTCGTTTTGGCGTCGGTGGTGCCCGAGCCCTCTGTCTGTCCGCCATTCTTATACCGCATTATGCACGGGAAAAAGTGCCGCGAAATGCCGGGATTGCGAGAATGCAGTTCGTCCCAGAATCCGCATATTGTACTTTCGGTCACGCAAAGACAGCGGAAACGGCACGATGAAGCGAGAGCTTCGATCGCCGTGCGAATGCCGCCTTCCGGCCATGAGCGGCTGCGAGCCGATCTCAGCCGATGCCGTGTTTCCTGAGAACCTCCTGCTCGTCGCCTGACACCCATCCGAATATCTTGGGCTCTCCGCCCAGCTTCTGCACGAGGTAGTGGACGTCGAAATCTATCGTGACGTCCGGCTGGCCTTTACGGGCATAGGTCGCCGTCCAGGCGACGTGGGCAACGCAATGATGCTCGTCTATCGGCGAGATGCGAACATCCCGTTTCCGCATCGCCTTGGTGCCGATCGCTCGATAATGAGCATAGCCCTGTTCCATAGCCTGCTTGAGCTGGTCGTCGTTTTTTCCGACCATGACGCCGGTAGGCGACGCCGCGATGAAGGCGGAGGCGTAGACCGATGCGACTTCATCCATGTCGGCACCGCCGGCGAGGGATTTCTGGAAAAGCTGCTCGTACCTTTCGAACAGCTTCTGGACCTGGGCTTCCATGGATCGCTCCCTTCCGGTGTGGTTTGGGGTTGAAGTTTCCGAGCGCCGATGCCGTCGAAATAGCAGGAAACTTCAAATCCATCATGTTGGCTCATTGCCAAAGTAGCACTTGAAGACAACAATGACGTCGACGCCGGCGCGCCAGGAGCACAAAAAGAGCCGCGCACAAAAAGAGCGTCGGAGGAATGGAGGAGGAAGCCGCTGGCCAGTTCACGGACGCGCTATGCATGCGGCCTGTCGGCGCTCACCACGGATGAGCCCGACGCCGATGCCTTTACCCGGGCGATCGCGGCCGAAGCCGCGGCCATCGATGCCGGCTTCGCCCTGCTCTTTTTCTCCCAGAGCCTCGTCGATGCGGCCGCCCTCTCGGACGCGCTGAAGATCAACGCGCCGGCACTTGCCTATGCCGGCTGCTCCACCGCCGGCGAAATCACGCCGCGCGGTCTGGAGGAAGGCCAGATCCTCGCCTTGCTGCTTCCGTCGGCGTCGTTTTCGGTCGCAAGCACCATGGTCGACAGTCTCTCTTCGTCGGGCATGGACAGGATCACCGATGAAGTCGGGGCGCTGCGCCGCTCGC
Source organism: Mesorhizobium sp. M9A.F.Ca.ET.002.03.1.2 (assembly GCF_003952365.1). NCBI lineage: Bacteria > Pseudomonadati > Pseudomonadota > Alphaproteobacteria > Hyphomicrobiales > Phyllobacteriaceae > Mesorhizobium > Mesorhizobium sp. M9A.F.Ca.ET.002.03.1.2. The sequence goes on from NZ_CP034443.1 coordinate 5,175,958, forward strand.
TGCAGGGCCGCGTCGGGTACGAACGGACCAACACCACCTTCGCGCTCTGCTTCATCGACGGGCTATCCTATGCCGAGGAAGCGGTGACCTCGGCCATCCATTGGGGCCTCGACGACATTCCGCTGATCGGCGGTTCGGCCGGAGACGATCTGAAGTTCGAGACGACGCGGCTGATCTCGAACGGCAGGGTTACCTCCGACAGCGCCATCATCGTGCTGATCACCACGGAAATTCCTTTCCACGTGTTCAAGACCGACAATTTCGTCCCCACCGACGAGAAGCTGGTGGTGACCGCGTCCGATCCCGATCAGCGCACCGTGCGCGAATTCAACGCCACCAATGCCGCGGAGGAATATGCCGCCTCGGTCGGCGTCATCCCGCAGATGCTGACGCCGCTCAGTTTTGCCTCGCACCCGGTGGTGGTGAAAGTGGGCGGCGAATTCTACTGCCGCTCGATCCAGAAGATGCACGCGGACGGCTCGCTGTCGTTCTTCTGCGCCATCGACGATGGCGTCGTCCTTTCCATCGCCCAGCCCAAGGGCATGGTTGAATCGACACGTGCCGCCCTCAGGGACGTCGAGGACAGGCTTGGCGGCATCGACATGATCCTCGGCTTCGACTGCGTGCTGCGCCGGCTCGACGCGCGCAACCGGCAGGTCTTTCGAGAGATTTCGGAACTCTACAAGGTCAACAACGTCATCGGCTTCGGCACCTATGGCGAACAGTACCGGTCGATGCATCTGAACCAGACCTTCACCGGCATCGCCTTCGGAGAGCGGCAGGCGGCGGAGTAGGAGGTTCTTATGCCGCTCAGGGACATCAACGACCTGGAGAAGCTGAAGAAGATCAACGCGGCCCTTGTCAGCCGCGTCGAGCGCTCGATGGACCAGCAGGGCAACGCGTTCTCGCTGTTCCAGACCGCGATCTCCCTTGAGAATCGAGTGCGTACGCGCACCGAGGAACTGCACTCGACACTGCGTAGATTGGAACAATCCAACATCGACCTGAGTGCTGCCAAGGAAAGCGCCGAGCTGGCGAACCTGTCCAAGACCAGGTTCCTGGCGGCCGCCAGTCACGACGTGCTGCAGCCGCTCAACGCCGCGCATCTCTCCGTCTCGGCGCTGGCCGAAGTGCAAACCAGCGACGAGGGCAAGAAGCTGGTCCGGCAGGTTGAGCGGTCGCTGGAGACGATGGAGGATCTGCTCCGCACCCTGCTCGACATTTCCAAGCTCGACGCCGGCGTCGTGCAGCCCGACATCGGCGACGTCAGCCTGGAGACGCTGTTTTCGTCGCTGCGTTCGGACTTTCAGCCGGTCGCGAAGATGAAGGGCCTGACGCTGAAATTCCGGCCGGTCAACGCCGTCGTGCGCTCGGACCGCACCTTGCTGCGGCGCATCCTGCAGAACATCCTTTCCAACGCGCTGCGCTACACCCGCTCCGGCGGCGTGCTGGTCGGCACCAGGCATCGCGGCGACACGATCCGCATCGATGTCGCCGATACCGGCTGCGGCATCCCCGACGACCAGCGCGAGGCCGTGTTCGAGGAATTCCACCGCGGCACGATCTCGAGCGATGCCGGGCTTGCCGGCGGCGGGCTGGGCCTGGGCCTGGCCATCGTGCGCCGTATCGCCGCCGCACTCGGCCATCCCGTGACGTTTTCGTCGAAGGTCGGGCACGGCACGATTTTCCATATCGACGTTCCGGTCGGGATCGGCGCCACGGCCGACGTCATCGCCAACGCCGCCGACATGGAGCGGCCGCGCGGCTACGGTCTGTTCGGCACAAAGGTGCTGCTGGTCGAGAACGATATCGAGGTGCTGCAGGCGATGACGTTCCTGCTCGAGCGCTGGCAGTGCCTGGTGCGCCCCGCCACCTCGACCGGGGATGCGCTCGACATGCTTGGCGATACGGACTGGGTGCCGGACATCGTCATCGCCGACCAGCATCTCGACGGCGGCGATCTCGGCACCACGACCATCGCCGAGGTCCGCGATTATCTCGGCCGCGCCGTACCGGCGCTGATCGTCACCGCTGACGGCTCCGAAACCGTTGCCATAGCTGCCCGCACGGCCGGCATCGAGCTGATGCGCAAGCCGCTGAAACCGGCACAACTGCGCGCGCTGCTGGCGCATTTGTTGGCTTGATCCCTTCTCCCAAAGACAGTGGCGAGCGGCAGGAGAAATGTCACCGTAATTCCGCAGAGGGTGACACTTTATGGATCGGGGAGCGCCTTCAATAAATGCTCCCTATCTCCACTACCGTCGCAATGTCACAAATCATCTGTCCATGGACGGTGACCGGACGAGCATTTTCGCCATAGGAATGCATCATTACTGGCTTGAAGGTGCCTAGTGTTCTCTGTTTAGCCATCAATTCGCTCCAGAGTTCAAAATCGCGCGCACGTATAGCTTTGCCGATTTCATCCTCTATGCGCCGATACTCTTCAGCATCTTTGTCATTCAGCGTGGCCGGCGGAATATAGACGGGAATGCGATGCGCTACCGCGTGCCTATAGTTTTCGATATACCCGAACCACGGATCACACTTCACCAGATAGTCACGCAAATCGTCCGGCAGGCTCTCCCGCACACGAATGTTCTTCGGCCCAAACCCAATCATGCCATCCGAAATCGGGACACCCTTCGCATTCCGTAGATCGGTTTCCACGCACCAAATCCGAGCCATGTTGTCTATCGCTCCATAGACGTTGACTAGGAACGATTGAACAAATGCTTCGGCGTCGTGGCGCACCTCCTTTGAGGGCGACTTTTCCGAGTTCGGCGGGATGATCGCAAACACGCGATCAGTCAAATGCACCAAAGCCTGAATGCGTCGGGAAAGACCGTGCCTTGCATACTCGGATGCTGGATCTGTTTTATATTTGCGATCTAAGAACAGCAGGAAAAGACCGTTAGCGGATGACGACCATTTCTTTTTATTTTGCGATAGCTCTTTCAGCGTATCGTCAGAATACATCGGTCCCCCCTGGTTTTTTCTCCAGCGCCACAACCCGAGCTTTGAGAGCGTCAATTTCTTGCCGTAGAATTACGGTGACAGCACCTTTTACGTTTGTATAGCCGTCATTGCGTGTAGATTGACCGCATGGCCCGCCTTGCCCGCGTTGTCCTTCCCGGTATGTCGCCGTGAAGCCAGAAAAACGAAGCAGGCAGCGAAAGAAAAATAGTGCACTGTCACCGTAATTCTAATTCGAATTCTACAGTTGGTTGCTGACTTCGACGAGATTCCCGTCGGGGTCCTTGAAATAGACCGACAGGATGGCGCCGACGGCTCCAGAGCGTTCGCCCGGCCCTGCGACGATCTCGATGTCTTCCGCCGAGAGCCGCCCCACCACCTCATCGATCGGCGTATCGGTGAGCACGCAGAAATTGCCGCTGCCAGGCACCGTATTGCGTGCGATATCGGGAAAGGCGCGTGCGTCCTGAAGGCTGATCTTGTTGGCGCCAAAATGCAGCGACCATTTGTCGGGCCTCTCCTGCCGCGGTTCCATGCCAAGCACCCGCTCATAGAACCGGCAAGTGCGCTCGACGTCATCGACCGCAAGAACGATATGATCGATCGCCGTGACTTTCATCGTGGAGGTCCTTCAGCGGAACGCCTGTCCGCGGCCGGCGCTAAAACCCCGCCTGCCCCCGAAACAGCTCGGCACTGTCGAGCTTCGAGACCTCGATGACGGCTTGCGTGCGGCTGTAGACGTTGAGCTTGCGCAGTATCTCCGAGACATGCGCCTTGACAGTGGTTTCGCCGACCTGCAGTTCGTAGGCGATCTGCTTGTTGAGCAGCCCCTGGCGCAGCATCTGCAGCACCCGCAATTGCTGCGGCGTCAGTTTGGCAAGGCGCTGCACCATCTCGGCACGGTCGGTGCTCTCGGCGTCCGGCGGCTGGCCTTCATAGGTTTCGGGCACGTAGATCGCACCCTCCATCACCGAGCGGATGGCGGCGGCCAGATCGCTCTTGCGCGCCGATTTCGGGATGAAACCGGCAGCACCATAGGATAGCGCCTCGGCAATGATCTTGGGCTCCTCATGTCCCGAAACGATGACCACCGGCAGGCGCGGGTAGCGGGTCCGAAGCTGCAGCAGCCCGTCGAAGCCATGCACATCAGGCATGCTGAGGTCGAGCAGCGCGAGATCGAACGGCTTCGCATCCGCCAGAAGCTCGAATGCCTCGGTGATCGAACGCGCCTCGACGGTGTCGACGTCCGGATAGGCCATTTGCACGGCGCTGTGCAGCGCCTCGCGAAACAGCGGGTGATCGTCGATGATCAGAAACCGGGCGCTATCGTTGACTGCGGTCATGGCGTTCGTTTCATTCCAGGCAGGATAGAATAGCCCAGCGACCATGGCCAGATTATTGCCAAATAGTACATCGCCATCCCTGGCCGAAGGAATTCCGACCACCATGCCTTGCCCGCTCGTTCAAATCGGCCGAATGTGCCGCGATGAGCGACATCGTCCTCCACAACTACTACCGCTCCTCCACCTCCTACCGGGTGCGAATCGCGCTGGAGATGAAAGGCCTGGCTTACCAATACGTGCCGCATCATCTGCGCCATGGCGAGCATCTGGAGCCCGCCTATCTCGCGGTCAACCCGCAAGGACTGGTGCCGGCACTGATCCTGGGCGACGGCACGCTTTTGACGCAGTCGCTGGCGATCATCGAATTTCTCGACGAGACCAGGCCTGAACCGCCGCTTTTGCCGCAGGACGCGCTTGGCCGGGCCCGCGTCAGGATGCTGGCGCAGATGATCGCCTGCGACATCCATCCGGTGAACAATCTGCGCGTGCTGACCTCGCTGCGCACTTTGTTCGGCGCCGGCGACGAGGACATCGCCAACTGGTTTCGGCACTGGGTGAACGAAGGCTTCCAGCCGCTTGAAAAGATTTTGGCTTCGTCGTCCGAAACCGGGACATTCTGCCATGGCGATATGCCGGGGCTGGCCGACATCTGCCTGGCTGCACAGGTCACCAGCAATGCCCGTTTCGGCCTCGACATGACGCCCTACCCGACGATCGCACGCATCCACGCCGCTTGCATGGCGCTGCCGGTCTTCCAAAAGGCCGCACCCGGGAACCAGATCGATGCCGAATAGAGCAGTTGAATAAAAGCATGAGGAATTGCCAATGAAAGCCGTCGTCTTCGAAAAATTCCGTGAAACGCCGACGATCCAGACCGTTCCCGATCCGGAGGCGGCACCGGAGAGCGTCGTCATCAAGGTCGAGGCGACCGGTCTTTGCCGCAGCGACTGGCATGGCTGGATGGGCCACGATGAAGGCATCCGCCTGCCGCATGTGCCGGGCCACGAGCTTGCCGGTGTCGTGGTGGCCGTCGGCAGCCAGGTGACCCGCTGGAAGGCCGGCGAGCGCGTCACCGTGCCGTTCGCGGTCGGCTGCGGCCGCTGCTTCGAATGCAGCTCCGGCAACCACCAGGTCTGCGAGCACCAGACCCAGCCCGGCTTCACCGCCTGGGGCTCGTTCGCCGAATATGTCGCCATCGACCATGCCGACACCAACCTGGTCCGCTTGCCCGACGAGATGGAATTCGCCACCGCCGCCAGCCTCGGCTGCCGCTTCGTCACCTCGTTCCGCGCCATCGTCGACCAGGGCCGGGTGACACCAGGCGAATGGGTGGCCGTGCATGGCTGCGGCGGCGTCGGCCTGTCGGCGATCATGATCGCCAGCGCCATGGGCGCCAATGTGATTGCCATCGACCTGACCGACGAGAAGCTGGACTTCGCCAGCAAGATCGGCGCCGTAGCGACCATCAATGCCGCCAAGACGCCGAACGTGGTCAAGGCGGTCAAGCAGATCACCAATGGCGGCGCGCATATGTCGATGGACGCGCTCGGCCATCCCACGACCTCGTTCAACTCGATCGCCAATTTGCGCCGGCGCGGCCGCCATGTGCAGGTCGGCCTGATGCTTGGCGATCAGTCCAGGCCGCAGATCCCGATGGACAAGGTGATCGCCTTCGAACTCGAAATCCGCGGCAGCCACGGCATGCAGGCGTACCGCTACCAGGCGATGATGGAGATGATCCGCACCGGCAAGCTGAAGCCCGAACTGCTGGTCGGCAAGAAGATCAGCCTCGAAGAAGCGCCCGCGGCCTTGATGGCGATGGGCGGCTTCGAAGGTATCGGGATCGGAGTGGTGACAACATTCTAGACTGGCGTCTTGGCCTGCCTGCCGGCCGGCGCCTATCGCGCATATCTCTTCGCACCGACGACGCAAAGCACCACGGCGGCGGTGACGGCGATCATGGCCGGACTGACCTGCTCATGCAGCAGCGTTGCCGCCAGCCCAAGGCCGAAGAAAGGCTGGAGAAGCTGCAACTGCCCGACCGCGGCGATGCCGCCTTGCGCCAGTCCGCGATACCAGAACACAAAACCGATCAGCATGCTGAACAGCGAGACATAGGCCAGGCCGATCCAGGCGGCCTCGCCGACACCCGCAAACGAATTCGGCATGGTGACGAGCGTCAGCGCCAGCATGACCGGCAGCGACAACACCAGCGCCCATGAGATCACCTGCCAGCCGCCGAGTTTGCGGGACAGTTTGGCGCCTTCCGCATAGCCCAGTCCGCACACGATGATAGCGGCCAGCATCAGCATGTCGCCAAGCGGCGCGACCGAGATGCCTTGCGTCGCCGCAAAACCGGCGACAAGAGCGCTGCCAAGGCACGAAAATAGCCAGAAAGCCGGCTTGGGGCGATCGCCGCTGCGAATGACCCCGAAGATCGCGGTCGCCAACGGCAACAGGCCGATGAAGATGATGGAATGGGCCGAGGTGATGTGCTTGAGCGCCAGCGCCGTCAGCAGCGGAAAGCCGACCACGACGCCGAGCGCCACGATGGCCAGTGACAACAGATCCCGCCGCTCCGGGCGCTTCTGGCGAAAAACAAGCAGGAGCGCCAGGCCGAGTATGCCCGCCGTGGCAGCACGGGCGACGGTTACGAACGCCGGATCGAGATCCATCACCGCCACGCGCGTTGCCGGAAGCGATCCGCTGAAAATCAGGACGCCTACGAATCCGTTGATCCAGCCACCCGCCGTCTTGTCCATCGCACGCTCCTGATATTCTCGCCCTCTATCGGGCCGGACGTATGGCGCCACCAGAGACAATGAGGTACAATTTGACAAAACTGTTATGGTGAGTTGAGCAGTACGGATGGACGATCAGACGATGGCAACTGAGGGCAGCGGGACGCTTGTCGAAAGCGTCATGGCGACGATCAGGCACAGGATCGCCGCGCGCAGCCTGACACCGGGAACACGATTGCCTTCGATCCGGGCCTTCGCCAAGACCATGCGGGTTTCCAAATCCACCGTGGTCGAAGCCTATGAGCGTCTTGCAGCGGAGGGCATCATCCGCTCGCGTCCAGGTTCGGGTTTTTATGCGGCCGGGCCGCTGGCTCCCTTGTCTCTGGCCGAGATCGGCCCCAGGCTCGATCGAGCGGTCGATCCGCTCTGGGTTTCGCGCCAGTCGCTGGAAGCCGGCCACAGTGTGCTCAAGCCCGGCTGCGGCTGGCTGCCTGCCTCGTGGATGCCGGAGGCCGGATTGCGCAGGGCACTGCGGACAATGGCACGCGGCGATGACGTCGCGCTGACGGATTACGGCACTCCTCTCGGGCTGCCGCCGCTGCGTCATCTGCTCGCACGGCGCATGGCAAAGCACGGCATCGAGGCATCTCCCGACCAGATCATGCTGACGGAATCGGGCACCCAGGCCATCGACCTTTTGTGCCGGTTCCTGCTCGAGCCAGGCGACACGGTGCTGGTGGACGATCCCTGCTATTTCAACTTCCATGCGCTGTTGCGCGCCCACCGGGCCAAGGTGGTCGGCGTTCCCTATACGCCCTCGGGGCCGGATATCGAGCTGTTCGCGCAGGCGTTGGCCGAGCACCAGCCGCGCCTCTACATCACCAATTCCGCGCTTCACAATCCAACGGGTGCAATTCTGTCGCCGGTCGTTGCCCATCGATTGCTCAAGCTCGCCGATCGCTCCGATCTGACGATCATCGAGGACGATATCTTTGCCGACTTCGAACACACGCCCGCGCCCCGGCTGGCGGCGTTCGACGGCCTTGGCCGCGTCGTCCATATCGGCAGCTTCTCCAAGACGCTTTCGGCGTCGGTGCGCTGCGGCTTCATCGCGGCGCCGCGCGACTGGATGGAAGGATTGACCGACCTCAAGATCGCGACATCCTTCGGCGGCGGGCGGCTTGCCTCCGAACTGGTGCTGACGCTGCTGAAGGACGGCAGCTATCGCAAGCACATGGATTTGCTGCGCGCGCGGCTTTTACGCGCCATGGTTGAGACAAGCACACGCCTGAAGGCGATCGGCATCTCGCCGTGGATCGACCAGCCGGCCGGCATGTTCTTGTGGTGCAGCCTGCCGGAAGGCGTGGATGCGGCGGATATGGCCCGCCGCGCCCTGTCAGCCAATGTCGTGCTGGCACCCGGCAATGCGTTCAGCCTGTCCCAAACAGCCAACCGTTTCCTGCGCTTCAACGTCGCGCAATCGGCGGACGATAGGATTTTCAGGACGCTCGAAGAGGCGATGTCGCGTTGAAAAGTGCAGGCCCTGGCGCTTCGCCCCTCACGCCCCTGCCCGCTTGCGCCGTTCGTAAAGCATGACGAGCGTTTCGGCCGTCAGCGCCGGCTTCCGCTCATCTTCGATCTCGACGATGTTGGCGGCCTTCATCAGATACTGGCCGGGGCCTTTGTCCTCCATCGACAAAAGCGTGATGCGCAGCCTGATGCGTGCGCCGGCCCTGACCGGCGCCAGAAACCGCACTTTGTCGAAGCCATAGTTGAACACGGCTTGCGTGTTTTCGGGCACGATGCCCATGTCGAGCGCCAGCGCGCCGATGATCGACAGCGTCAGATAGCCATGTGCGATGGTGGTGCGGAACGGGCTTTGCCGCTTCGCCCGCTCTGGGTCGACATGGATCCATTGGCGGTCGCCCGTGCATTCGGCAAACTGGTCGATGCGGCTCTGGTCGACCGTCGTCCAGTCCGACACGCCAAGCTCCTGCCCCGTCATTGTCCTGAGCTGCTCGTAGGTCGGCGGCGTCCTCAGCCGTGTTTGCGTCATTCCTGCTTTCCCGATCGCTTGCCCCGCCTCCGGACCACGAACCGGCCGCCCCTGTCAATTCGCGATGCGCGATTCCGATCCCGCATCTTCGGCCGGATCGCATCAATACCTGTGCCCAGCACTGGAAACAGCTTTATCCAAGCCAAGAGAAATTTTGTTGCGCCTCGCCAGGACCGAGGATCGACAGCGCGGGCTTTCAGAAGCCGGAAAGACGGGAGAAAATCCGTGGCTTGGGGACGGTCTACTTCTTGTCGTAGCCGGTACGGATTTCCTCCATGGCCTCCTTGATCCGGTCGCGCAGGATCTCGACCGATTCGGTGCCGGATTTCCTGGTCAGTTCGGCCACCTCGCCGGCATTCTTAAGCGCGGTCTCGAAGGATTTCCTGGCGAACGCCGCCTGCTTGGCCATCAACTCTCGAGGATCGCCCGACGGCCTGTAGCCCTGCGCCATGTCGGCGATTTCGTGCAGCGTGTCCTGCAGCATCTCGCGTTGCCTGGAGAATAGCGACGACGCTCCGGCGGCACTTGCCCTGGCTGATTTTTCCAGTGCTTCGAGGTTCTTGCGATGATGGCTGAGGATCGCCTCGACATCGACCTTCGGCAGCTTCAGGTCGCGGCCGAACCTGCCGAACATGTCCAAGAAGGAGTCGGAATCCGGTTGCTTTGCCATGGTGGCTTTCTCTCCTGTTGCTGCGAATGCCTCACCTGAAGAGAAGAATAGGGCACCCGAGCTTCACGGTCCATTCGCAGGTGCAACATATCGTGGCTCAATTGACCAGGAACAGCCGTTCCACCATATGGAGCCCGACGCCGGCAAGGCCGCCGATGACCATGCCGTTGAAGCGGATATATTGCAGGTCCCTGCCGATGTTCATCTCGATCAGCCTGGTGAGTTGGGCAAGGTCCCAGCGCTTGACCTGATCGGCGATGAATTTCGACACGCCGCTCTTCTGGCTTTCGACGAAGGAAGACAGCGCCACGACAAAACCCTGGTTCATGTCGGCCCTGATCTGCGCGTCGCTGGCAAGATGGCGGCCAACCTCGACGAACATGTTGGCGAGATGGGCGCGGATCATCGAATTCGGTGCCTTGGCGTCCTGCTCGATGAACAGGCGCATACTTTCCCACATGTCGCCGGCCAGCGCCTTCAGCTCCGGCCGGGCGAGGAAATCGCGCTTCAGCTTCTCGGCGCGCCTGGCGTATTGCTTGGACGTCCTCAGCCGCTCGACGAAGGTCTGGACAAAACGGTCGAACTCGGCGCGCATCGGGTGATCGGGATCGGCCCTGACCTCGTCGAGCAGCGAACCGGCGGAGGCGACGATCTTCTTCAAGAGATAGGCGTCGGCGCGGAACAGGTTGAACAGCGACGGCAGCTCCTCGCGGATCTTCTCGCGCATCGTCGCCAGCGCCTGCTCGTCGCTCAGAAAGCGGCCGACGACCTTGGTGAATTCGTCGAACAGTCTTTGGTGGCGGCGATCGTCGGTCAAGGCTGACAGCAACTCGGCGGCGAGCGGCGCCAGCGGCACCTTTTCGACCTGCTCCAGCATGCGGCTGGTGACGAAGCCGCGCAGGCCGGATTGCTCGACGGCCGCCAGCGTCTGCGGCACCAGCCGGCCGACGAAATGCGACAGGTCGGCGGCGCGGTTGGGGTCGGCCAGCCAGTCCGCGACGAGCGCGGAAAAATCGACCTCGGCGAGCTTTTCGCGCACCGGCTCGGGCGCCAGGAAATTGACCTCGATGAAGCGGCCGAGATTGTCGGCGATGCGGTTCTGGTTCTCCGGGATGATGGCGGTGTGCGGGATCGGCAGACCGAGTGGCCGTCTGAACAGCGCCACCACCGCATACCAGTCGGCCAGCCCGCCGATCGTCGCCGCCTCGGCGAAGGCGGCGACGAAACCCAGCCACGCATGGCTGCCCTCGAACGACTTGGCCACGGCAAAGATGAGGACGCAGAGCCCCAGCGCCGCGGTGGCGACGAACTTGGTGCGCCGAAGCGCCGAAAGCTTGGCGTCCGCGTCGGCATCGAACCGGGCGGATGCCGAAGTCGGTGCTGATAGTGACATGGATGAATTGCTCCTGGGGTGAACTGCTCCTGGTCGATCTCGCGGATTTAATCTAGTGCTCCGCCCACCCCAATGCGCGCCGAACCAGGATGATGTTTTGCACGACCCCGCACACAAACTTGACAAAAATATTCATCTATTATGCGATGCTTGTCTGGAATTATTCCAAGGTATAGGCCATATTAGGCCTGAGCTACTGCTTCGTGAGGACAAAATGCGGCTGACACGCCAGACCAACTACGCCATGCGCATCCTGATGTATTGCGCCGCCAATAACGATCGGCTGAGCCGCATCCCAGAGATCGCTGCCGCCTACTCGGTGTCCGAACTTTTTCTCTTCAAGATCCTGCAGCCTTTGGTCGAGCATGGTCTGGTCGAGACGGTGCGCGGCAGGAACGGCGGCGTCAGGCTCGGCCGCCCGGCCGAATCCATCAGCCTGTTCGACGTCGTGCGCGTGACCGAAGAGAGCTTCGCCATGGCCGAATGCTTCGAGAACGACGCCGCCGAATGTCCGCTGGTCGACAGTTGCGCACTGAATTCGTCGCTGCGCGAGGCACTCAACGCCTTCTTCGCCGTGCTTGCGCGCTATACGATCGCCGACATGGTGGCGGCACGCCCGAATGTGCGCAACCTTCTCGGCATCGACATGCTCGAACGCCGGGCGCCGGCCGCCTGAGTGGCATAACCGCCCTTCGTCATCCCAGGGCGGAGCAGGAGCGAAGCTCCGTCGCGCAGACCCTGGGATCCATGCCGTAACCTTAGCCGAAGAGTGCAGCGGAACAGAATTCTGCACCGCAGCCGCGCTCTGAAGTCGCGGCATGGATCCAGGGGTCTACGCCGCGTCGCTTCGCTCCTTGCTTCGCCCCAGGATGACGAAGCGATGGGCGTCTGCGCTAATCGCCAAGGCAAGCACACCCATCAAACGTCTGCGTCGAGGAGCAGCTAGGCCGGCTTACGCCGCGGACTGCGGCAGGACGAACGGCATGTCTCCGGCCGGCAGCACGCCGACCCTCAGCCGGCAATCGAACACCTTTTCGATCAGATCGTCGCTCAGCACGTCCTGCGGTGAGCCGGTGGCGGCAAGCCGGCCGCGATGCATGACGAAAATCCGGTCGGCATACATGGCCGTCAGATTGAGGTCGTGCAGGATGGCGACCACGCCGCCGCCCCGTCTGGCGAAATCGCGGGCGATGGTCATGATGATCAATTGGTGCTTGATGTCGAGGCTGGAAACCGGCTCGTCGAGAAACAGATAGCGCGGTTTGCCGTCGAGAACCGGCGCCCAGACCTGGCAGAGCACGCGGGCCAACTGCACGCGCTGCTGCTCGCCGCCCGAAAGCTCCTGGTAGAAACGGCCGGCAAAGCCGTCGAGATCGACCCGCGCCAGCGCCCGTTCGGGCAGGCGCTCGTCCTCGCCGGGCAGCGCGCCCGAGCGCCCGCCGAGCAGGCCGAGCCTGACAATCTCGCGCACCGTGAAGGGAAAGGACAGTGTCGTCGCCTGCGGCAGTACGGCGCGCATCGTGGCGGCCTCGACCGGCTTCATCGCCGACAGGTCGCGGCCGTTGATGGTGACCTCTCCCGAATAGGCAAGGTCGCCGGACAGCGCCCTCAAGAAAGTCGTCTTGCCCGAACCGTTGGGGCCGACGATGGCTGCGATTTCGCCGGGCCGCACGTCGAAATCGACATTGGCGACGATACGCTTGCCGCCGATCGCCACCGACACATCCCGCGCTTCGATCATGCCCGCGCCTCGATCATGAAAAACCTCTCACAGGTCCCCTCTCACAGGTCCCCTCCCTCTCACAGGTCAATGACCCCACGCTTGCGCAGCAGGATCCAGAGGAAGAACGGAGCGCCGGCGATCGCGGTGACGATGCCGATCGGCAGCTCGGCCGGCGCCACGATGGTGCGGGCGACGGCATCGGCCAGAAGCAGCAGGCAAGCGCCAAGCAGGGCCGAGGCCGGCAGCAAATAACGGTTGTCCGGGCCGATAGCCAGGCGTAGTAGGTGCGGCACGACGATGCCGACAAAGCCGATGCCGCCGCTGACGGCGACGGACGCCCCGACCGCCGCCGAAACGCCGACGATCGCCGTATATTTCAGCCGCTGCACCGGGATGCCGAGATGGCCGGCGGTGGCTTCGCCCAGCGCCAGCGCGTTGAGGCAGCGCGCCAGGAACGGCATCGCCGCCAGCGCCAGCACGATGATCGGCCCGACGGAACCGATCTTCTGCCAGGTCGCGCCGGCAAGAGAGCCGAGCTGCCAGAAAGTCAGGTCGCGCAACTGACGGTCATCAGCCATGAAGATCAGGATACCGGTCAGCGCTATTGCCAAGGCCGCCAGCGCGATGCCGGCAAGCAGCATGGTGGCGACTGAGGTTCGGCCTTGCCTGGTGGCGACCTGGTAGAGCACCAATGTCGTGGCCAACCCGCCGCAGAACGCGGCCAGCGGCAAGGCCAGCGTGCCCAGCGCCGCGGTGAACGGCGCCAGCACCGTGGCGCCAAGCACGATGACGGCCACCGCGCCGAGGCTCGATCCGGCCGAAACGCCGATGAGGCCGGGGTCCGCCAACGGGTTGCGGAACAGCCCTTGCATGACCGCGCCGGAGACGGCAAGTGCAGCACCGATCAGCACGCCGAGGATGACGCGCGGCAGGCGGATGTCGTAGACGATCAGGCGGTCGCGCGCGCTCAGCGCCTCATCGCCGGGTGCTGCGCCCAACAGCCAGTCGCCAACGACCCTGATGGCCGAGGCATCGGATGCGCCTGATGTCAGCGACAACAGGACGGCAACGGCAAGCCCCAGGCACAAAAGCAGGATGACGACGCGCGCCCGCGCCGAACGGTCGCCGTCGGATGCTGTCGCCATGATGCCCGCACCAGCGATCGATTGATCGGCCATGATGTCCTGCTCAGTCCGCGGCCTGCCCGCCATAAAGCGAGGCGGCAAGATCGTGGATGACGTCGGCGGTGCGCGGCCCGAAGCCGAGCAGATAGCCGCCATCCATGCGGACGACCTTGCGCGCGGCACCCGCCGGTGTCGACAGGATGGACGGGTTCGCGAACAATTCGTCATCCGATGCGGCGGGACCGGCATTGTTCATCATCAGGATCACGTCAGGCCTGGCGGTGATGACAGCCTCGTCGGACAATTGCTTGTAGCCGGAGAAGCCATCGATCGCGTTGACGCCGCCCGAGAGCTTGATGATGCCGTCGGCGGCGGTATCGCTGCCGGAAGCGAGGATCTTGCCGCCCTGCATCGACAGCACGAACAGGACGCGCTTGCGGTCCTCGATCGAAGCGGTCTGTTCTTCGGCGGCCTTCAGCTTGGCGTCGATCTCGGCTGCCAGCGCATCGGCCTTGGCGTCCGCGCCAAGCGCCTTGCCGACGATGTGGATCTTTTCGAGGATGCCTTCATGATCGTAGCGCTCGGGCACCTCGATGAACGGGATGCTGGTCTTCTTCAGCACGTCGACGGCTTCCTTCGGCCCGCTGCCGTGCAGTGCCAGGATGCCCGAGGGATTGACCGACAGGACGCCTTCCGGCGACAGTTGGCGCATGTAGCCGACATCAGGCAGCTTGAGCGCCGCCTCGGGATATCGGCTGGTCGAATCGCGGGCGACCAGCCGATCCTGCTCGCCGAGGGCGAAAACGATCTCGGTGATCGAACCGCCGATGGCCGCGATCTTCGACGGGTCCGCAAAAACCTGCGTGCCCTCGGCGGCACGGGCCGGCAGCAATGCGGCAAAAGCCAGGGAAAGGCCGATCGCCGGCCCAAGCGCCATTGTGAAAACACGCGCCCGTTTACGCAAAGCAGCCATTGTCGTCGTCCTCAGGCCGCGGTCGGGCTTGGAATGCGCGGCAGGTTCTCTGCCAGGAACCGCCAATCCTCGCGCTCGCTTTCACCTTCATGGCGCTTGCCGAAGAACTGGATGAACATCTTGCCGTCGGCGCCATAGGCCTCGAGCGACGTGACATGGCCGTCCTTGGTCGGTTTGCGCACGGCCCAGACTTCATGGATATGGTCGGTTCGCAAATGCAGGTGGAAGGTTTCATCCAGCACGTTGATCCATGGCCCCATCGGCTTGATCGACTTGATCGGGCCGGAATGGATCTGGATGCAGCCGCGATTGCCGACAAAGCACATGATCGGCATCTCGCCCTCGGCGGCATGATGGAACATGGCGCCGACGGCGTCGTTGTCGAGCAGCCAGGCGTAATCCTGGCCGACCATGCGCATCGCCTGGCGGCGGTCGAGCTTCAGCGTTTTCAGCATGCCGAAGAACTGATGCACGTCGGTCAGCCGGCTCCAGCGGTCGCGCAGATCGTCGACATCAGCGGAAGCGTCGGAAGCCTCGGCCTTGTAGTCAAACCCGCGCTCCGCTTCTGCAATCGCGACCGTTGGCTCCTGGTTCGGCGATTCGACCTCGGCCACCAGCTTCTGATAGGCATAGAGGTTGGACGCGGGCCGCAGATGCACCTTGTGCACCGCCTCGCCTGCCGCATCGAAGAACTGCAGGCTGCGCCTGATATCGCCGCCGTCGCGCTTTTCGACGGCAAAGCCGTGCGCCCAGACTTTCGGGAAGATGCGCAGGTCGATGTTCTCGCCAAGCACCATGGCATTGTGCTTGCCGGTGACGACCTTGTCGTAGACGCCGATCTTCTCGTGCACGGCGCTTTCGTTGCGGGTCAGCGCCATGACCTCGCCGACCGCCTCGAGGCCGGTCAAAAGATCGTTGACGCGCGGCTCGACGCGGACGACGCCGTCGCCGCAATGCGCGGCGACCAGCTCGGCCTCCGAAATGCCAAGCTGGGCGGCGAGATCGCGCTCGCGCGCCTTCGGATTGTCTGCCCGCGCCCGCCGGATCTCGTGCGGAGCGGGTTTTACGCGCTGGTCCATAGTCTTGATACCTACTTGTTGAGGATGAGCTTGCCCTGGCGGGTAATCTTCAGCCGGTAGAGCGCTCCGTGATGCTCGATGCCGATCTCGTGCTCGCCCTGGAACAGCGTGTTGCTGGACAGGGTCCTCACGGTCAACGGAACCCGATCGAAACGAGCCGAATTGTCGTCTGAACGGCGGACGCGATAGCGAAAGTCACTGGGATTGTGCGTGTTCATCTGTTCGATCCCTTTCCTGGGCCGGGGCTTGGTCAGCTGGCTCGACGCTTGCGTGAAATGCCGATTCATTTCTTGACTTGAATAATCATGTTTACTAGTCAGTGCAATACCGGACTAAGTGAGTCAACATTTAAGACGCCGGACACGATCAAAAATGCCAGCAAGCCTCAAGCCAGCCAGCATCGAACCTGGATTTTTGGAGTTGGGGCATGGGGTTGGCGAATTGGGGACGGCTGGCGGACAGCAACGCGGGCCAGGCACACCGGTCTATGGCAAAGGACCGGTCTATGGCAAAGGGAATGGCCGCATTGCTGGCGGGTGCTGCGGCGATCGCACTGCTTACGCCGCCGGCCAACGCTCAACAGGCCGTTCAACCGGCAACAGACCAGCAGGCCGAACAGGCGCAGGCGCCTGAAGCGGCCGGGCCGGCCCGGGCAGGCGCAACGCTGCTCGACCAGATCCTGGTCATCAGCCGCACCGGCGAGACGGCGATCGAATCCCTGTCTTCGACCAGCCATGTCGACCAGGAGCAGTTGGAACGCCGCATGGCGACGACGCCGAACGAGATGCTGCTGGGTGTGCCTGGAGTAGCGGTCCAGGCCGACGCAAGGCGCGTCAGTTCCTCGATCAACATCCGTGGCCTGCAGGATTTCGGCCGCGTCGCCGTGATCGTCGACGGTGCGCGACAGAATTTCCAGCGCTCCGACCATGGCACGCAGTCCACCTTCTATATCGATCCCGAGCTCATCAAATCCGTCGACGTGACCCGCGGCCCGGTCGCCAACACCTATGGTTCAGGCGCCATCGGCGGCGTCGTCTTGTTCGAGACCAAGGACGCGGACGACTATCTTCGCGACGGCGAGACATGGGCGGCTTCCGCGACCGGACGCTACGAGAGCAACGGCGAGGGCTGGACCACCAGCGCCGCTGGTGCCTACCGTTTCAACGAGAACTGGGATGTGCTGGGCAACATCGTCTACCGCGACTATGACGACTACAAGGATGGCGACGGCGATACGGTCAACGGAACCGGTTTCGACGTGTTGAGCGGCCTGCTCAAGACGACCATCCGCCCCAGCGAAAACAGCGAATTGAAGCTCGGCTGGAATGGCACGAGCGACGGATGGAACGAGACCAGCGGTGGCGTCCCGGTGAACGACGCCGACCTGAAGTCGAACACCTTCACCGCCCGCTACAACATCACCGACGAAGACAAGAGCTGGCTCGATCTGCACATCAACGCCTCCTACAACAAGACCAATCTCGATCTGACGACCCTTGTCCCTCAAAACCGGTTCGATCCGGTCACCGGTCTTCCCGTCGTCCTGCCGGCGGGTTCGCTGTCGACCTTCGATATCGGCACTTCGGGCATCGACATCTGGAACACCTCGCGGTTCGAGACGGCCGGCATTGCGCACGAACTGACCTATGGTGGCGACTGGGTTGGCGACGACGTCGATACGGGCGGCGCCGCGGGCGGCGACAGTTTCTATACCCCTTCGGGCAAGCGGAACGTTTCCGGCGCCTACATCCAGGACAAGCTTACCTGGGACTGGCTCGAGGTCATCGCCGGCCTGCGCTACGACAGTTACAAGCTCGACAGCGATGTCGGCGAAACCTCCGGCGACCGGCTGTCGCCGCGCATCACCGTCGGCGTCTCGCCATTCGAAACCGCCAGCCTTTCGGGACTGCAATTCTACGGCACCTATGCGGAGGGCTATCGCTCCCCGTCGCTGTCGGAAACCCTCATCAGCGGCAACCATCCGGCAGGCGTCAGCTTTCCGTTTCTCCCCAATCCCGATCTGAAGCCCGAAACCGGCAAGACGGTCGAATTCGGCGTCAACTACAAGCAGGACGACATCCTCGAAGCCGGCGACGCGTTTCGTTTCAAGGCCGCCTACTTCAACAACGATGTCGACGACTACATCGATGGCGTCACCTTGTCGGCCTTCGACCCGACCAGCGGCTGTCCGTTCGGCCCCGGCATCCCGATCTGCTTCCAGTATCAGAACTTCGCAAAAGCCAAGATCCGCGGTTTTGAAATGGAAGGCGTCTATGACGCCGCCTGGGGTTTCGCCGGGCTTTCGGCCTCGATCATCGATGGCCACACCATCTCTTATGACGGCGAGCGGGCAGACCTCGTTACCGTTCCCTCCTCCCAGGTCACCGCGCAACTCGGCTTCCGCTTCCTGGAGGACAGGCTGACCGTCGGCGGCGAGGTGCAGTACAATGGCAAGCCGAAGGGCAACGCAGTGGCCAAGGACTACACGCTGGTCAATGCCTTCGCCAGCTACCAGGCGACCGACAATTTCAAGGTCGATTTTCGCGCCGACAATCTGTTCGACGTGAAATACACCAATCCGTTGAATGCATCGGCCACGAGTGTAGTTTACGAGCCAGGCATCACATTGAAGCTGGCGGCGACAATGCGGTTTGGAGGCTGACGACAATGGCAAGCTTGACGGCATCGCTTCGCCTGCTGACCTCGGTGCTGGCAATGCCGCTTGTAGTGGGTCCGGCGTGGGCGCAGGAGTCCACGCCGGTCCCTGCTCTCACACTTGAGCTCAACGGCGCACAAGCCTCCGAAAAGGGCTGCCGCCTGACATTCGTGGTCAACAACGCTCTCGGCGCCGACCTCTCGAAGGCGGCGTTCGAGATCGCGCTGTTCAACGAGGCCGGCGTCGTCGACCGGCTGAGCGTGCTCGACTTCAAGGACCTGCCGGCGGGCAAGACCAAGGTGACGCGTTTCGATCTTGCCGGCGCCGACTGCGCCAAGGTCAGCCGCGTGCTGATCAACAGCGCGACGGAATGCGCGGGCACCGGCATCGAGCCGGACGCCTGCATACGCGGGCTGAAGACCGAGACCAAGACCGGCATCGCGTTCGGGGTCTGAGAAGACAGTGGGACTGGAGCCCGCACTCGGACGGAACATCGTGGCATGGCCGTTGGCCGGCGTCTTGCCGCCGTGGGCAAATGATCTTGATTTGACAATTTCGCGCTTGTCACTGCAGGTCTCGTCCCGAGACATGCAGGAAATCGGTCCCCTCCCCGACGCCGGCGGCGAGCTGGCGATAACGCCAACCGAGCCGCTTACTCCCGCGCGGCCATCGGCCCAGAACCGCAAATGGACGGCGGCGATCGTCATCTCCTGCCTGCTCCATGCCGCGGTGGCGGCTGTTTTTCTGATCTCGCCTTCAGGGACATTCGATTTCGAGGATGGGGCGCAGGCGGAAGGCAGCGATCGATCCGGCGCCGACGTGACTGGCAGCGCGCTCGATCACAAGACGCCGGCGGTGAAGGTTGCCTTGGTGCCCAGCCCGCCGCCGGCCAAACCGCAAGCGGCAAGGACTGAGGCGGCAAAGCCTGTGCCGCCAGTCGAGCCTCCTCAGCCCGCCACGCAAGCGACGGCGCAGGCCCCCAAGCCTTCGCCGGAAGCTGTCAAACAGCCAACGGTCACACCGGACATATTGGTGGCCGACGCGCCACGCCCAGATGATCGGAGCGTGAATCGCAAGACCGAAATACCGGCACAGCCGGTCGTTCCGCCCGAAAGCACCGAAACGACTGCGGTGTTTACCGGGCAGCCGCCCATCCCCAGCCCCAGACCAAGTCCTGCAGCCGCGCCCGCAAGTGAAACGAACGAAAAGCGCGGCACGGCAGATGGCCAGGAGCAGTTTGCGCAGGCGGCCAGCAAAGGCAAAAAACAGAACGAGGCAGGCATCGCTGCGGAAGCCAGCTATCGCGGCGATGTCCTAAGAAAGCTCAGCCGCGTCAATCGCGCTGTTCCACCGTCGGTGCAAGGGACAGCTCGCAAGAATACGGTGGTCACGCTCGTCATCGGCAGCAAGGGCAATATCGATGAATTGCGCATCCTGGAGAGCTCGGGATCCGCAGCTTTCGATCAAGCCGTTCTTGGTTTCGTACGCAAGGCAGCTCCGTTCCCTCCGATTCCACCGCAGGCTGCAAGCAAGAGCATGCTGTTCGAGGGCGCCATCGGCCCGTTCTGAACCTCAAAGCACCCACAATCATCATAGCTCACGTGAAAGGATCACCATGTACATCGCCATGAACCGCTTCAAGGTCCAGACCGGCTCTGAGGACGCCTTCGAGGACGTCTGGAAGGGCCGTGATTCAAGCCTTTCGGAGATGAGAGGTTTCAAGGAGTTTCATCTGCTGCGCGGTCCGGTCAACGAAGCCGAAGGCTACACGCTGTTCGCCTCGCACACGGTGTGGGCGAGCCACGAGGATTTTGTCGCCTGGACCAAATCCGAGAATTTTCGCGCCGCGCACCGCAACGCCGGCACCAGCAAGGTGCACTATCTCGGCCATCCGCAGTTCGAGGGTTTTTCAGTCGTCGAGGGCGCGTAAGCAGTCTCAGGCGACCCATGGTTCCTCGGGTCTTTGCCGAACGGTTGGCGAAGGCCGAAGCTGCCGATCTCCCCCTTGCGGGGGAAATGTCCGGCAGGGCAAGGGGAGGATCGCGGCTTCATTCCAGCTTGGGTTCCTCGCCCCCACGAAGTGGGGGAGAGGTGGCTCGGCGAAGCCGAGACGGAGAGGGGGAACCGCGCCCGACGAAAGCCCCCTCTCCGGCCGCTTCGCGGCCACCTCTCCCCCGCCTTTGGCGGGGGCGAGGAACCCAGGTCTTGAGAAGTCGGAGGGACAGCACCCTGGACAGTACCCCCTCTCCCGGGGGATTGGCAGTTTCGCCGGCGACGTAATTGCCATGCCCTACGAGCAACGAAACATAGCTGGCTGAACCTCAGGCCGCGGCCAGCAGGCTGGCATTGCCGCCCGCGGCCGTGGTGTCGACGCAGACAGCCCTTTCATGAGCATAAGCCGCCGGGTTGAGCACTTCGCTGACCAGCGGCACGATCGGGCCGGCGCGGTCGGCGATAACTTTCCGCACGATGCGCGCGGCCTCGGGCGTGCCGGAAAAGGCGACGACGTCGACGCGCAGCGAGCGCGCCTCGACCGGGTCGGGGCGGCCGTCTATGGCCGCCAGCGGCAGGCCTTTGCCGGTCAGCGCCGACAGTGCCGCCGGCGCACCCGGCGCGACGGCCAGCACCGCATTGCCGGCCGCGAGCGCCTGGATCGCCTGGGCAAGCAGCGTGTCGGCGTCCGGCCCCAGGCAGAGCACACGTCCGCGCGGCGACAGCGACAGCGTGTTGGCCTCGCCGGTCGGTCCGGGCAGGTCGACCTGGCCGAAATCGATGCCGGCGGCGGCACCGACGGCCGCAGCACCCTTGCCGCGCAAGTGCTTTCTGAGCACGGCCACGCGGTCCGCCCGCGTCGACCAGTCGCCCAGCGCCGGATCCGGCAGATTGTCGGCGAGTTCGGTCGCCGTCACCTTGCGGCCGTCAAGGATAGGCGAGCCCGCTTCCGGCCCCTTGCGGAAGCGCCTGAGATAGTGCGGCCCGCCGGCCTTCGGTCCGGTGCCGGAAAGCCCTTCGCCGCCGAACGGCTGCGAGCCGACCACGGCGCCGATCTGGTTGCGGTTGACGTAGATGTTGCCGGCATGGATGCCGTCGACAAAATGCTGGGCGCGGCCTTCGATGCGGGTGTGCAGGCCAAAGGTCAGGCCATAACCCTTGCGGTTGATCGCGGCGATGACCGCATCGACGTCGTCGGCGTCGAACGCGGCGACATGCAGCACCGGCCCGAACACTTCGCGCTCCATGTCCTCGATGCCCTTGACCCGAAAGACATGCGGCGCGACGAAGCGGCCGTTCTTCGGCGCTTCGAGCTTGGCGATCAGCCGGCCTTGCAGGCCCATCCTGGTGCAATAGTCGCGGATCGATTTTTGGGCCTCGCCATCGATGACCGGGCCGACATCGGTGGAGATCTGCCAGGGATCGCCGACGCTGAGCGCTTCCATCGCGCCCTTCAGCATCTCCAGCATTTTCTTCTCGACGTCCTTCTGCACATAGAGCACGCGCAGTGCCGAGCAGCGCTGGCCAGCGCTCTGGAAAGCCGAGGCGAGGATGTCGCGCACCGCCTGCTCGGGAAGCGCGGTGGAATCGACGATCATCGCATTCAACCCGCCGGTCTCGGCGATCAGCATGGCGTCGGGCGCGGCGGTCTCGGCCAACTGCTTTTCGATCAGCTTGGCGACCTCGGTCGAGCCGGTGAAGCAGACGCCGGCAATGCGCGGATCGGCGGTCAGCGGGCCACCAACCGAGGGGCCGTCGCCGGGCAGAAGCTGGATGACGTCTTCCGGCACGCCGGCCTCGCGCAGCAATTCGACGGCGCGGAAGGCGATCAGTGGCGTCTGCTCGGCCGGCTTGGCGATGACCGAATTGCCGGTGACGAGTGCCGCCGCGATCTGGCCGGTGAAGATGGCGAGCGGAAAGTTCCACGGCGAGATGCAGGCGATCGCACCGCGCGCTTGCGTGCCCGGTTCGGCATTGGCGGCTTCGGCTGCGTAATAGCGCAGGAAATCGACCGCTTCGCGCACTTCGGCGACACCGTCGGCCAATGATTTGCCGGCCTCGCGGGTGGCGAGCGCGAAGAACTCGACGGCGTTCGCCTCATAGAGATCGGCGGCGCGGTTGAGGATGGCGGCGCGCTCGGCAACGGCACGCTTCGCCCATGCCGGCTGCGCTTCCACGGCGATGCGCACGGCGGTCGCGACCTGCTTGGCGGTGGCCTCGGTTACCGTGCCGACCACCTCGTCGGGCTTTGCCGGATTGAC
Source organism: Mesorhizobium sp. M9A.F.Ca.ET.002.03.1.2 (assembly GCF_003952365.1). NCBI lineage: Bacteria > Pseudomonadati > Pseudomonadota > Alphaproteobacteria > Hyphomicrobiales > Phyllobacteriaceae > Mesorhizobium > Mesorhizobium sp. M9A.F.Ca.ET.002.03.1.2. The sequence continues at coordinate 5,198,942 of NZ_CP034443.1, forward strand.
CACCGGGCACTGCTTGCCGTAGCCGGCGGCCCGCGTGATCGGCTTGGCGTGCCAGCGATCCGGTCCTGCGAACGCCGCCCTGGCCGTCTCGATCGAAGCCAGCGTGACGGTGTCGGTGATGTCGAACCCCTTCGAATTGCGGCGGCCGGCGCCGAAGATCGCCGACGGCTGGGCGATCGCCGGGTTGGCGGCGGGACCCTGCTTCTCGACCGTTTCGAGCGGGTCGCGAGCGATCTCCTCCGGCTCGACCTCCTCATCGGTGAGCTGGTGCACGAAGGAGGAGTTGGCGCCGTTTTCGAGCAGCCGGCGGACCAGATAGGCAAGCAGGTCGGAATGCGCGCCGACCGGCGCATAGATGCGGCAGCGCGTGCCCTCGGCCCGCCGTACCGTCTCGTGCAGCGCCTCGCCCATGCCGTGCAGGCGCTGGAACTCGAAGGAGTCACGGTTCGTCGCCATCGACAGGATCGCGGCGACCGTGTGGGCGTTGTGGGTGGCGAATTGCGGATAGATGCGGTCGGTCATCGACAAAAGCTTCTTCGCGCAGGCCAGGTAGGAGACATCAGTGTTGGCCTTGCGGGTGAAGACCGGATAGCCGTCGAGCCCAAGCGTCTGCGCCCGCTTGATCTCGGTGTCCCAATAGGCGCCCTTGACCAGCCGCACCATGATGGTGCGGTCATATTTCTTCGCCAGCGCATGGAGCCAGTCGATGGTGAAGGCAGCGCGCGGGCCATAGGCCTGGACGACGACGCCAAAACCGTTCCAGCCGGCAAGCTCCGGCTCGGCCAGCACCCGTTCGATGACGTCGAGCGACAGGTCGAGACGGTCGGCCTCCTCGGCGTCGACGTTGAGGCCCATGCGCGAATGGCGCGCCGCCAGCGCCAGCGACAAAAGCCGCTCGGCCATGACAGGCAGCATCTTTTCCTTCTGCGCCACTTCGTAACGCGGATGCAGCGCCGACAGCTTGACCGAGATGCCATGGTTCTGGCGGATGTCGGGACCGTTGGCGCCGGCATCGAGCGAGGAAATGGCGTCGGCGTAGGCCTTGAGATAGCGCAAGGCGTCGGCCTCCGTGCGGGCCGCCTCGCCCAGCATGTCGAAGGAATAGAGATAGCCCTTCTGGGTCATCTGCCGGCCGCGCTTGACGGCCTCGGCGATGGTGCGGCCGAGCACGAACTGCTCGCCCATTTCGCGCATCGCTGCGGCGACCGCCTTGCGGATGACCGGCTCGCCCAACCGGCGCACCATGGCGCGCAGCGTGCCTTCGATGCCGCCCTCGCCTTCGTCGAGCACCCGGCCGGTCAGCATCAGCGCCCAGGTCGACGCATTGACGAAAATCGAGCTCGAGCCGCCCGAATGCGCCGACCAGTCGTGCGGCGCGATCTTGTCGGCGATGAGGTCGTCCATCGTCTCGGTGTCGGGCACCCGCAACAGCGCCTCGGCAAGGCACATCAGCGCCACGCCCTCCTTGGTGGACAGGCCATAGGCGGACAGGAAGACTTCCATCAGCCGCGGATCGGACGAGCCGCGCACCGCGCGCACCAGATCGGCGGCGCGGGCCGAGATCGCCTTTCGGTCTTTCCCCGAAAGCTCCGTCGCCTCGGCCAGCCGCTTCACGGCCTCGTCTTCGTCGGGCAAATAATTGGCGCGGATCTGCTGGCGGATGGCATCGAGCGCTGGCATGGCGGTCCTATGGAGCGAGCAACAGGGAGCGGGCCGGCGGTCACCGGACCGAATGGCGCAAGCTAGCACAAAGCCCGATTTCAGTCGGTCCAAAGAAATCGACAGGATAGGTCGATTGATCTATCATTCGGGCTGTTTTTCTCCAGATTGACCACGAATCCGATGACAGAAGACCAATTGGACCGCATCGACAGGAACATCCTGTCGGCGCTGGGCAGCAATGGGCGGCTTTCCATGTCGGAACTGGCGGCAAAGGTCGGCCTGTCGAAGACGCCGGTGCAGGCGCGGGTCAAGCGGCTGGAAAAGGACGGCGTCATCCGCGGCTACCAGGCGATCATCGACCGCGAGCGCATGGGCGAAGGCCATGTCGCCTTCGTCCAGGTGAAATTGTCCGATACCCGTTCGGCCGCGCTCGACGCCTTCAACCGCGCCGTGCAGGCGGTGCCGGAGATCGAGCAGTGCCACATGATGGCGTCGAGCTTCGACTATCTGCTGAAGGTCCGCACCACCGACATCGCCGCCTATCGCCGCGTTCTCGGCGAGCGCATCTCCGCCCTGCCCCACGTCGCCCAGACCTCGACCTTCGTGGCGATGGAGACGGTGAAGGATCGGTAGGCGCCTCCGCATAGAGGATTGACCCTGCAACATCTGCGATTGGCCACCGGCCACTGCGCTTCGTCATCCCAGGGCGGAGCAGGAGCGAAGCTCCGTCGCGCAGACCCTGGGATCCATGCCGTAACCTCCGCCGAAGAATGCAGCGGCCCAGAACGGCGCTTGCATCCGCAACGGCGACAGCTACCCTTCCACCACGACCGGCTACACCTATATGACCGCGAGCCAGAAGCGCGGCACGATCTACATCGGCGTCACCAACGATCTCGGTCGCCGCATGCCGGAGCACAAATCCGGCCAAGGCTCGCGCTTCACCAGCCGCTACGGTGTGCAGCGTCTGGTCTGGTACGAGGAGCATTTCGACATTCGCGATGCCATCCAGCGCGAGAGGTCGCTGAAGCGCTGGCCGCGTCAGTGGAAGATCGAACTGATCGAGAAGGCCAATCCAGAGTGGTTCGAGCTTTTTCGCGGAACGGGTTGGTAGCGTTCGGTCCTTAGCCGCTGGAGCACTGCCGCGAGGTAACGGCATGGATCCCAGGGTCTGCGCCGCGTCGCTTCGCTCCTTACTCCGCCCTGGGATGACGAAGGGAGGAAATGGTTCGGCCAATCCCGGAGGTTTGCGACCTGCCACTGAAATTAGCCGCTGACAGGAATTATCGCGAATCTCTCCTGCGTATCGCAGACAAACCCCAAAACTCAATCCGCCAGTGTCTTCAGGAACGCCACCAGAGCCGCGCGTTCGCGGTCTGAAAGCTGCAGCGGGTGGACCTCGGACACGCCCTCGACACTTGCCGGCGCCTTCGAGTAATGCGCCACCACCTCGTCGAGCGACGAGAACTGCCCGGCATGCATGTAGGGCGCGCGGGTGGCCGCACCCCGCAGCGACGGCGTCTTGTAGGCGCGGATCAGCTCCGGTCCCGCCTTGACCATGAAGCGCAGCTCGCCACAGGCGCCGGCGTCGCCATCGCGAAAGGCGCCGAAACAGTTGAACGGATCGGCCTCGACTTGGCGTACCGCGTCGACGCGGCCGCGGTCCGGCGGCAAATTCGCAACCGGCGGCACGCCGGTATTGTGAAAGCCGCTGTCGGTGAAACGCGGCCCGGTATGGCAGGTCACGCAATTGGCCTTGCCGATGAACAGCTTCAGCCCGAGGATTTCCTCAGGCGAAAAGGCATCGTCACCTTGCGGCTGTATACCGGTAGCCAAGGCGGCAGCGAACCGGTCGAAGCGCGTCCGCGGCGGCGCGATCGACCGCTCAAATGCGGCGATCGCCTTGCCGATATTGGTGAAGACGCGATTGACGCCCTCGGCCTGCGCAGCGGGCATGGCGTTCCACGCCGCCTTCTCGGCAGCGTTGCCGAGCGGGCTGGCGTTGGCCGGCACCTTGGAAAGGTCGGGCAGCGGCCCGAAGATGCGCTCGTAGCGCTCGCCGAAGCGCGCCTTGATATAGTGCGCGAAGGCGGCGCGGTTGCCGGCCTGCTCCAGCGGATTTTCCAGCGGCGCCAGCGCCTGCGCCCAAAGACTGTCGCGCCGCCCGTCCCAGAAGAACCATGGATCATGCGCGACGCCGGCCAGCGGCATCGTGCGCCGGTTGGTGCGTCCGACGCCGACCGCCCGCGGCAGGTCGTCCTGGAACTGCCGGTCTATTCTGTGGCAGGTCGAGCAGGAAACCATGCCGTCGCCGCTCATCCCGACGTCGAAGAACAGCGTCGAGCCAAGGGCGGCGGCGGCCGGCAAATCGGCGAAGCGGTTGGTGGTGTCGGTCTTCAGCGGTGGCAGCGCCGACAGCGCCAGCGAGGCGATGGTCTTCTTCTCGGCATCGGAAAACGCCGGCTTGCCGCAGCCGGCGAGCACGGCCATCGCCAGCAGCGCGAGAAGACGCGAAAGGCGGCTCATCTTGCTCCGGCTCTCACAGCAGCACGTTGAAGACGACCGTGTCGGATCCGGCCGCCGCGGAAATGGCGAAATGCAATTGCCACAATCCGCTCATCGTGAATTTCACCCCGTCGATGCGATAGCACCCGTCGCCGAGATAATCGGTCGCTTGCGGGCTGGTCGGCAGACCGTGCCTGTGCTGCGGCATGCCGCCGGAAATCGTGATCGCGGCGCCCTCCACCGGGGCTCCCGCAACTGTCTTGAGGGTCAGCAGCCAGGATTGCAGCTCGCCTTGCCGGATAACGCCCCGCTCCGGCTCGAAACTGGCTACGAACAACCCGTTCGTCGTCTTTTTCGAGCGGGCAATCTCGGAGCCGGCACGCTGCGGCGCTTGCGGCACGGTCAGATAGACGGCGGCAAGAATGCCAGCCAGCAAGGCAGCCAGACCAAGACCTGCCAGAACATAACGCCATAACGATGCCAAACCGGTTCCTTCTCCAGAGATAACGTCTTGGTGGGCAGATCGCGTCCCGCCGCGCCGTTGAGAAAACGCATCTGGCGCAAAATCCGCTGACGCCAAGCATGGCGCTGCCAGCCGCAAAAAGCTACAGCAGCGCAGTCTTTGGTTTCGTGCATGTCGTTACCCCCAAAACCGCTGCGCGCTTTTGGACGACATGCACCAGGAGAGAGAGATTCATGACTGGAATAGGCGTCGCCTCGATCGGTGAATGCATGCTCGAACTTTCAGGCCAGGCGGGGCCGAACTGGCGCATGGGTTTTGCCGGCGACACGTTCAACACGCTGTGGGCGCTGCATGCGCTGAGCGGCGACCGGCCGGCGACCTATGTCTCGGCCTTCGGCGACGACCCGTTCTCGCGCGACCAGATCGATTTCTTCGCGCAAAACGGCATCGGCATCGGCGCCAGCCCGGTCATAGCAGGCGCACGGCCCGGCCTCTATGCGATCACGCTGACCGGCGCCGAACGCTCCTTCACCTACTGGCGCGGCGACGCGGCCGCAAGGCAGCTTGCCTCCGACGCGGCGGCCTTGGAGAAAAGCCTTGAAAATCAGGCGCTTGTCTACTTTTCCGGAATCACTTTGGCAATTCTGGATGACGCCGCGCGCAAGACATTGCTGGCAGTTGCGGCCAAGGCACGCGCCGCCGGCTCACTTGTCGCCTTCGATCCCAACTACCGGCCACGGTTGTGGCGCCAACAGGAGGAAGCGCAGGCCGCGATCCTCGATGCGCTCGCAGTCGCCGACATCGCGCTGCCGACCTTTCCCGACGAGCAGATGCTGTTCGGCGACGCAACGCCGCGGGCAACCGCGCAACGGCTTGGCGAATTGGTCGGCGAAGTCGTCGTCAAGAACGGCGAGGAGCCGGCGTTGATCGCCGCGAACGGAGCGTCGCAATCCGTGCCGGCCGTGCATGTCGCCGCCCCCGTTGACACGACCGGCGCCGGCGATTCCTTCAACGGCGCCTATCTCGCCGCCCGGCTTGCCGGCCATGCCCCGGCCGAGGCCGTGCTGCGCGCGCATCGCGTCGCAGCAAGCGTCGTCCAGGTGCGCGGCGCGCTGGCGCCGTTCGAGACGCTGAGGGCGGCGTTCGAAGATCAGGCAGGCTGATGAGAGCGGAGGTCGAACTCCGCTCCGCTGGTGCGAGCCATCGCTGCTAAAGCGCGTCGCGTTTGAACGGATTCATGCGACGCGCTTTAAGTTCTTGTTTTTATACATGTCGTTATCGCAAAACCGCTGCACACTTTTGCGCGACATGCATTAGCCGCACGCGTGAATACTCCGGCCGAAAGTGCTTGAGGTTTTCACGTCCGCTGGCGTGCAGCCCAAGCTGGTCGCTATCCGCGCTTTTCGATGACGCCATACAGAACGTTGCGGTTCTCGCCAAAGAACACCTGCGCCTCGACGGTGTTGCGGTCGACGCTGGCATTGATGATGTTCCACATATCGGCCTCCGAGCGCTGCAGCAGCGCCCAGTTCATGACCGTCTCCATGAAGCCGTCGTCGATCATTTCCGGCGAGAAATTGGCGAAGAGAAAGGTCCCGCCCGGCTTCAGCTTGTGCAGGCAGCACCGGGTGAGCTTAACGGCTACCTTGTGGGTAAGGTAATCGTAGAGACCCGCCGCATAGATAAAATCGAACCGGCCGAGTTCGTAGGCGTTGGTCAGCAGGCCACTAACGGAGCCGTCGAGCGCCTCAACGGCTGTTCCGCGAAAGTCGCGCGCGACCGATCCGACGCTCTGGGGATCCTGATCGAGTGCAATCCACCGCTTGATCCGCCCTTCGCGAAGGGCGGCGGAACGATCGGCTTCGCGCAGATGTCCCGCGGCGATGGTGAGGATTTCCGTCTCCCGCCCTTGAAGAGCCGCGGTTTCGTCGACATGCCGCGCCAGGAGATCGCGCCGCTCCCTCACGGCGTTCGAGGAAAGGGAATCCTTCGTGCTGTCGTAAAGCGCCTTCCCGAGCGGGCTGGCGCCGGCGATCTCCGCCGCGACGCTCGGATGGCCGTAGATGAAGTCAAGCAGATGGGCGTCGCCCGAATACCCCCTGGGCTTTTCGAACGACCAGCGCGTGAAAGGATCCTGCAGGAAGAACTCCAGGGCCGGGTGGTTCTGGGCGATCGGGATGAGTTCCTGCCAGACCGCCGGATGCAGCTTGCCGCGCAATGCATGCAGATCGACATTGGCGCGATTGATGATCGCGGCCGTGTCGCTCTCCCGTTCGAACCTTTGCCCGGCAAACCCCAGGATCAGCGCCAGCTCGGCCTTGCCGGCTTCGAACTGCTCGTCATGCCGACGGGGGCGGCGCGGGGAAATCAACGCGTCCGCGATTGCTTCGGGAGTGATAAGACTTTCCCCGTCGAACGACATTTGATTCATACTGTAACCTTTATGTTAATACTCCATTAACCTTACGGCTAAATGAAAGCGTTTGCCAAGGAGGACGAAAGCAAATTCTCCTGTACGGTCGCAGCCGGCGCCCGTTGCCACCGAATATTTGATGAAAATTGGCGTAATCCCGAAGAACCTTCGGTAATGAGGCATCTGCTATGGTGGTCTCGTTGGAGCCTGAAACGAGTTGCGGTCGGGTCGGGGGATCAGTCTGTCTGGCGTGCGACGAACATCGAGGTCGAACGCCGTCCAACCGAGAAGTGTAACAAATCGCGTTGCGCGAGGGGGCAATCCGCTGGGTCAGTCCGTGCCAGAACCGTCGACCGATCGTGTCGAAGAAGGTCTGCCGCAGCGGCGCCAACTGTCGCGGGATGAGCTTCCCGTTCTCTACCGGCAGTACCACGACGAATACGGAACGAAGGCGACCAGGCTAGGGATCTGGTCCTCGTTTCTCGTCTACATGCTCTTCTCGATCACCGATATCCTGCTGGTGCCGGACGTCGCGGCCTACACCGTCGCCGCGCGCTTCACGTTCGGCGTGGTCATGTTGTCGATATTCGAGTTGCTGTTTCGCTGGAACGGCAGATCCGCCTGGTTGGACCGGCTCTGCGCCGCGGCCGTCTTCCTCGGATATTTGATCTGGCTCGTCCCGTCGATGATGACCGAGCACACGGTAAACATGTCGTACTACATGG